>CAYZFF010000038.1:0-1148 GCA_964477305.1 uncultured Cytophagia bacterium | reverse complement strand
CGCGCCCAAAACTTAAATTTGAATGATTATTTGCGTCAAGCCCGGCAAGCTTACCAGGCGAAAGATTATTCGGCTTATTTCACGGCGATGCAAGCGGTGGTGCAATTGCGGCCGGATAACCCCAACTTGAAATATAATTTTGCCGGCGCTAATGCCTTGGCCGGCAAGAACGAAGAAGCTTTGCGTTTGCTCTCCCAACTCGCCGAGATGGGCCTGGTTTATGATGCTGCCGCAGATGAAGATTTCGCTTCGATCAAAGAATTGGAAGCGTATAAAAATGTTCTCAAAAAATTTGACCAAAATAAAGCTCCCAATGGCTTTAGCACGGTCGCGTTCAAGTTGCCGGAGAAAGATTTGATCACAGAAAGTGTGGCGTACGACCCGAAAACCGAAACCTTTTATGTCAGCAGCGTGCACAAACGGAAAATCGTCCGCCGCAATAAAAAAGGGGAGGTAAGTGATTTTGCAACACGCGAACACGGCCTGTGGGCGGCAATGGGAATGAAAGTGGACGCCAACCGCCGTGTACTGTGGGTATGCAGTGCGGCAGTGCCAGAGATGCAAGAATATCAAAAAACTGAGGAGGGACGCTCCGGCGTTTTTGCATTTGATTTAAAAACCGGAAAACCCATTAAACAGTATCTGTTGGCCAACGGCGCGCAACCGCATGTCCTCGGCGATTTGACGCTCAGCGCCCAAGGCGAGGTTTATATTTCCGACAGCCAAACCCCGGCGCTTTACCGGATTTCTCCGGAGAAAAATGAATTAGAGCTTTTTCTAACCAGTGATCTTTTGCGCTCGCCGCAGGGGCTGGCGTTATCGGATGATGAAAAATTTCTTTTTGTCGCGGATTATTCCGCCGGCCTTTTTGTGGTGGAGCTTGCAACCAAACAGATCAGTAAAATCAGCACGGCCGAAAATGTCGCGTTTACGACCGTCGACGGGATGTATTTCTACAATAATAGTTTGCTGGCGGTCCAAAACGGTTTCAACCCGCAACGGGTCGTCCGGTTTTTTCTCAACAAAACATTTGATCGGATCGAAGGTTATGAAACCATCGCCGCCAATCATCCGGATTTTAATGAACCAACGTTGGGGGTGTTGGTACAAAACAATTTTTATTTTGTCGCGAACAGCCAATGGGGCAG
>CAYZFF010000037.1:15781-20212 GCA_964477305.1 uncultured Cytophagia bacterium | reverse complement strand
GGATTCCCGCCAAAAGCATGCGGGAATGACATGCCATGAAATGCGCAATTTATTTAATTGGGATCCTAAGAGGAAAACATAAACTTACAACGGTTTTCAAAATTTTTCGCCTTCGTCTCTTTGTGGTGGAGAATAATTCAAGTTGTACCACTTGCTTTTGTATCATTTTCCCGAAGCTCGGGAAGCAGCGCGAAAGCTGTTTGCAAACGCAAATAATAAGTCATCGAGCTGGCGCGCCAGGCATAGTGGCTCAAACTCGCTAAAATAATGCCGGCGAGGAAAACTGTTGCCGCGGCGGCGTAATGCGTCGGCGGCGCCAGGTGCAGGCGGGTCAAAATAAACGCAGCGCCGGAGACCGCGAGCAAACCGAAATTAATGATCGAGCTTCGCATAATGCGCAGCCGGCTGCGGAGATAATCCAAATCCGCGGAAAGATAGGGCGATTGGGCCAGAATACTAATTCGCAATGAAGCGAACGATTGCGCCGCGCTTTCGCCGAGCACGCCGCGGCGAATCCGGTGATCGGCGCCGGCGAGCAACGCATCGCTCACGCGATCCATAATGATGCCGACGACATAGGCGAGCGCCGCGAGCGGAATCGCAATGGCCAAATGATTGAAAATGGAAAAATCAATCCAGCCGTATCCAAACAGGCAGAAGATCAACAGCGCGATCCAGGCGAGGGTTTCAATGCCGATGATCAACAACTCGGCAAAGACGTTGGTGGTAGCCACGTGAAATGAGAAATGTTGTTAAACCAAAATATCTTTGACCGCAATTTACCTTTGAGAAGATAGCAGGTCGGAGGGAAAAACGCAAGCGGGATGTTTGATCAGGATAGTATTTTGTAGAGAGAAGGACTGACAAGAATTACAATCAAAGTGCAAAGCTTTAACCCCGCAAAGCTAAAGCTTTGCACTCCAAATGCCATTACAAACGGCTCAACCATTCCTGCGCTTTGGCGACAAACTCGCTGTTCGGAAATTCCGAGATCAGGCGCGTGAAAGCTTCCCGGGCTTCGGTCTTTTGATTCATTTGTACATACGACCGGCCCAGCATGAGCAGCGCGTCGTCGCGCTTGAGAGAGTTGGGATAGTTCTGCACGCGCGAGAACGCGTTCACGGCTTCGCGATAGTTGCCGGCGCCAAAATGCGATTCACCAATCCAATAGACGCAATTGCTCACGCGCGGATGATCGGGGAATTGCGCGACAATGCCGTTAAATTGATCAATCGCTTCAGTGTAGCGTTTGCCGTAAAATTTGCTCAAGGCTTCTTCATACCCGCGCGAAAAACTTGCAGAATTCATCGGCGTTGACGCCAACTGCGTTTGCATGGTGTTGACGCTTTGCTCTTTCTCGGCAACGGCGGTGCGCAGGGTATTGATCTCGCCATCTTTCTGGTTGATCTCCTGATTCAGCTCGTCCATTTTTGATTTCAGGCGGACATACTCCTGCATGTCTTGTTGCGGCTGTTGCGCCGCCGATTCCATTTGATCGATACGTTCTTGAAAATCCGTGGTCGCGTTTTCTTCAATCGGCGTTTGCTCGGCGACCATATCGCCATTGCTTTTGCCGCCAAAGAAAAGCGTGAATCCCGCCATGCCGGAGATGATGGCGTCTTTGGCCTTGTTGGTGGTGCGGCCATCCAGGCTGTCGCTGCCGGTAATGCGAAAACTGCCGCCGAGATCAAGCGCCGCGCGGGAACCCAGCATCAGGCGAAAGCCGAGATTCGGCCCAAAGGCGAACGTGTTGTAGCTTTTTTTGCTTTTGAACGAAACGCCGTTCACTTTGCCGGTCGCTTTAAAATTAACGCCGCCGAAGCCAAAGCCGATGTACGGGCGGAAACCGCCGGAAGCAATTTCATAGTCCAATAACAAATCGCCACGCAACGCATTGGTGGTAAATTTCGTCGCCATGGTTTGCGTCCCAATGGTGATATTGGCCGTAAAGGGAAGTTGACTGTAACTGCCTAACAAGGACAGACCCAGGTGAGAATTAAATCGCCGGGTGAGAAAACCTGTGCCCCCAATGCCAAAGCTGGTTTTCTTTACATCACCGTATAATGAATTGATGGTCGGGCCGACGCCCAAGCCCCAGCGCGCTTGCGCCAGCGCTTTGGGGCTAAACCAACTTGTGTTCATTCCGGCGATCACCACCAGAATGATGAGAGAAAAACGTTGCCGTTTCATACTACACTCCTCTAAAGAGCTTCCATGCCCCTTGGGGGCGTTCCGGCGGATTGAAATACAATCCGTTTGATAAATTGCCGGTCCAAATCTTATTGGACCGCCTCGATTAAAATCTCGCGCCGGCATCGGCGCGCACCTCCGGCGCCTCGACAAAAAAGGCGGCTTCGGTGGTCATGCCAAAGTACGATTTCAACTCCGAGGGGATAATTTCATGAATGGTTATTTTTTGATCGGAGTAGGCATTATAAGCTTTAACTAACTCTTCTAATTTTATTTTAAGCGGCTCAAGCTGATCATCCGGACGGGCCTCGGCATTTTGAATCTCACGCCGGGCGGCTAAAATGGCATCGCCGATTTGCTCAAAATAATAATTTTGCATCGATTGGCTAATCAAACCATCAACCGAGCTTTTGACGTCTTTTTCTTTTTCAACCAGTGTCTTTAACGTATTTTTTAAATGAAAGAGATTGAGTTCCTTGACCAACTGCGCTTCCAGGCCGATGTAAATAAACATCGCCGGCAATCTTTTGTAGTAGTCGGTTTTCGGCCCGAGGTTGGTCAGAATATATTGCTCGACCACGACGCGTTCGCCATGAGACATTTTGCGATGGGTCGCATAACGGAGCGAGTTGGCATCCTGATGATACTCGACGCGCGCCATTAAATCAGCAAAAGAAAAATATAACAATTCTTTCATAAGTGTTTCTTATCCTGTGTCGATAAATTAAGCTTATTTTCGAAAAAATATATTGGGCGAACAAGATTTTCTTTGACAAACCTTATGCCAGCCGCAAGCTAATTTTTCCAAAGCTACACAAACACAGGATTTCAAAAAATTTAGTGCACCAAAAAAAAATGTGAAACCCGACAGACTAACGCACAAAATCGGTTATAACTGTCGCCAACTGAAGCGTGGTTGCACGATGAAACACTTATCCCTTTTTCAAAGAACAACGGGGCTTGACATTAAGCCAATTTCGCGGTAAATGAGCCGTTCAGCCCTCGCGTACGCTGACTTACGCCGTCTGCCGATAAACACTCAGCGCATACTCAACTGCCGGCTGCAATTTTTCTCGTGGCCAATCCGCGGTTAAAATAGCGTCACCAATTTCTCGCAGCAACACCATGCGGAGTTGGCCTTGTTTCGTTTTCTTATCAAGAGCCATTGCCTGCTCGACCACTGCAAAATCAATACCGTCCAACGGAGCTTTTAGCGGAATTTTTATTAAAAAATTTTCAATACTCGAAAAGGCTGCTTCTGTTAACAACCCGGCTTCGCGAGAAAGATAGGTCTCAATCATCATGCCAAGTAGAACCGCCTCACCATGGCGCAGCGTGCGGTAGTTCGTTGCTGCTTCTAAAGCGTGTCCAACCGTATGCCCAAAATTCAATAACGCCCTTTGGCTGGACTCCCGTTCATCTTTTATGACAATTTCCGCCTTGATGGCACAACTGCGCTGGATCGCTTTGGTTAAAATTGCGTGATCAAGCTGTAACAATTTCGAGAGATGCGTTTCCAGAAAGGTAAAATAGCCACGATCACGAATGCACGCATGTTTGACAATTTCAGCGAGACCGCAAACAATTTCACGCGGTGGCAATGTGTTCAAAGTTGCGGTGTCAATCCAGACCAGGCGAGGTTGGTGAAAAGCTCCGATCATATTTTTACCGAGCGCATGATTCACACCGACTTTGCCGCCGATACTGGCATCGACTTGCGCGAGCAAAGTCGTCGGCACTTGCACAAATTCGACACCGCGCATAAACGTGGCAGCCGCGAAACCGGCCAAGTCGCCGATGACGCCGCCGCCGAGCGCGATAATCACCGTTTGCCGATCACAACCGAGTTTGAGCATCTCGCCGGTAAGACGCTCCAAAGTTTTCAAATTTTTATGGCGCTCGCCATCGGCAATCACGATTTTATCTGCACGCAATTTGGCCGCGTGCAGACTCGCTAAAACGCTGGCGCCGTAGTGCCGGTCAACAACAGTATTCGTTATAACGACAAAACGCTCACCGATTTTGTAGAGTTTGAGCAGTTCCCCCAATTGGGTAAGCGCGTCAGCCGTGATGAAAATCGGATAACTCCGGCTGCCGAGATCAACTTTTAAAGTTTCCATATTCTTGCGTTTAGAGCGCGTTCCAAAAGCTGCGTCATAATCAATGGCAAGCGCAATACAAAAGGCTTGCAAAATAATTTAACGACAAAATCGCTTATCGCCAACTTATTTTTGTCAAAAT
>CAYZFF010000037.1:0-15681 GCA_964477305.1 uncultured Cytophagia bacterium | reverse complement strand
TTGCAAAATAATTTAACGACAAAATCGCTTATCGCCAACTTATTTTTGTCAAAATTTTCAGGTTGGCCAGCTTAAGCCGCCAGTTCAAATTCCAATGGTGGGAAATCGGGGCGTACCGGCGCGCCGCTTTCGAGCTGTTGCAAACGGGAGCGCACCAGAACGAGATTGCCATTTACGGCAGGCGGCGGTTGTTTGAGGAAATGGCGATACTGCTGCCGGGCCTGATCAAAACGGCCCAAGCGCTCTGTCGCCAGCACACGGTTGAGTGAGGCAGGATAATATTCGGCTTGGATTTTCAACGCCCGTTCAAAGCTCGCCGCGGCTTCCGGCCATTTACCCATTTTGCTAAAGGCCACGCCGCGATTGTTCCAACATTCAGCGCGGTTGGCATTCAAGCAAAGCGCCGCGTCATAATTCTGCACGGCCGCTTCGTATTGCCCCATTTGCACGAGCGTATTGGCGCGAAAAATCCATGGCTCCAGCATGTTCGGTTGCAACGCGACGGCTTGATCAAAAGTGGCCAACGCTTCGGAAAATCTTTTGAGCGCCAACAAAGCCCGCCCACGATTAAGCCAGGCTTCCAGAAGCTCGGGGTCAAGCTGACAGGCGCGGGCCAAACGTTGCAGGGCCAAATCGGCGCGATCAGTCGCCAAAAAAATCACGCCGAGATTATTTAATCCCGTCGGCGTGGGGGCGAGTCGTACCAAATGCTTATATTGGTTTTCGGCGTCGTCCATATTTCCCTGCAGAAATGCCGTGTTACCTTGCTGCCAAAGGTGCAACGCTTGTTGAAGGTCGTTGGCGGCAAGTTGGGTTTCAGCCGTTAATTCCCGCCGGAAGCGTTTTTCATTGGTGATCAAGGCGAATTTTTGCGGTTCCGGATGGCGAGCCCTCATCGAGGCCGTTTTAAACATAAATGTCCCGGAGGTTTGCTTCTCCGGTTCCCGCGACAGCAAAAAAATATCCGCGATGAAAACAACGATCAGGGTTAGAAAAGCAACTATGGCGGCGATAATATCAAACTGGGCACGCATATCCAATATGACGACGCCGCTATTCAACGCCATGCCGGCAAAGTTTAACGCCACAAATTTCCAATCACGTTGGCGCAGACCCAGAAACAGCAATCCGGCAAAAAGCACGGCGACAAAAATCGTTACAACCTTGAAAAACATTTTAACCTTATTTAACCAAAAGCCATTTTAACTTATTTTTGCATAAAATAGAGTATAGCAACATTCCGCCACGTTGCGAACGCTTCCCAAAGCTAATATTCCACTTTTGCCTTGAGCGGCCTGAAATGCGGTTGAAGGCGAATCGTCTTATATCAATTTATTGGAAGGAAATAAAAAAGCCTCCGGAGTGCGGAGGCTTTTACAAACAGCGCTGGTTACGCGCGTTGGCGGCGGGCGTTGAGCAAAACGCCGACGCCAAAGGCGATGAGCAGCAACGGCCAATAGCGCCCAATATCGTCAAAATAAAAATAATCCAATTCTTCCATCAGCAGGGCAACGCCGAAGAGCAACAACATAACGCCGGGGATAACCACGCCCCATTGCTGCGGCACAAAAATAATTTGTGCCAGCAAACCCAGACCGACGGCGATCGGAAAGATCGGCCAGGAATGAAAATACGGAATAATATTATAATTGCGCAGCAGAAAAAATGCGCCGAGGGTCAGAAAGAACACGGCGCCAAATACACCGTCGCGATAGCCCCGGCCGCGGATGCGATAAGCTAAAGCCAATCCCAGCAGAATA
Source organism: uncultured Cytophagia bacterium (assembly GCA_964477305.1). Taxonomy (GTDB): domain Bacteria; phylum Zhuqueibacterota; class Zhuqueibacteria; order Zhuqueibacterales; family Zhuqueibacteraceae; genus Zhuqueibacter. The sequence continues at coordinate 13,921 of CAYZFF010000037.1, read as the reverse complement.
AAACCAAAGGGGTACAAGTCTTCCCACAAAGGCAACGGGAAATTAAGCCGGCGAGCCAACATCGCCACGCCGATAAAAATCAGAACCAAGCCGCCGATCAGCGAGCCGCGCCGATTTTTGATTGACATTTCGTTACGTGCTTCCATATTTTTCCTCTCACGCAGATCATCAAGCCGGATTGACCGGAGTTAAAGGGCTTGAGGTCATTGGGTTTTGAGTTTCTTCCGGCAAAACAATCATCATCACAATGTAGGTCACGATACCGATAACAAAACCGCTCAGTAGCGTGAGGATGACAAATCCCAAGCGCACCAACGACGGGTCAAGATTAAGATATTTGGCTAATCCGCCACACACGCCGCCGATCATGCGTTCATGGAGAGAGCGAATCAGGCGTTTCTCGTTAGCGCGCATTTCCGGTCTCGGACTCGCGGAGGCCGTTTCTCCCGAATCAGTTGTCGTTCCAGCAGTGGCAGGGCCGGCAGTGGCGGAAAACGATGGTAACACCTCGGGACGAAAAACCAGGGCAGCGCCCAAGAGAATTAACAACACCGAAAACACCGCGCCCCAGCTAAACCAATACGGCAACCGCCAATGCCACGGGATAAGAAAATCCCAATCCATGCGGTCGGCCAGGAAGAAGAAGCCCAGCAAAATTAAAAGCAAACCAAAAACATATTGGCCGTTGTTTGATGAGGAGGTTTTCGTCGTGGGCAGCGGCGTTGCGCGAGGGTTTTCCGGGATAATCGCCCAAGCGACAAAATAGGCCAGCAATGTCGCAAAGTGCGTCGCAAAAATGCTAATGACCCAAATCGCTCGAGTTAAAAAGGGATCAACATTGAAGTATTCCGCCAATCCACCGCAGATACCGGCGAAGCGGCGGTTGGACACGGAACGATAAAGGCGGTTAACGTTCGCTTCGGGGGAGAAAGAGGCTTTGGTTTCTTCGTTCACAGTAAGCTCACGATTATGGTTATTAATGGTTACGTAAAACCATAGCGGCCTCATTGAGCAACCGCTTGAAAGTCAATACTATAAACGAACGCTGCGAACAGATGTTTCATTTCACCGCGAGAAATTTTTTCTCCAAGGCGAGAATTTTTTCCACCCGCGGCAGATGGCGGCCGCCGCCAAAACCGGTGGCCAGCCACACTTTGACAACTTCCTTGACAATATCAATGCCGAGGTTGCGGCTGCCGAGGGTCAACACATTCGCATTGTTATGCTCGCGGCTGTTGCGGGCCGTATAAACATCGTGACAGTTGGCCGCCAGCACACCAGGAATTTTATTAGCAGCCATCGCCGAACCGATGCCGGCGCCATCAATGAGAATGCCGCGCACCGCTTTGCCAGCAGCCACTTCTCTCGCCACCGCCTCCGCAACGTCGGGATAATCCACCGGCGCTTCGCTGAACGTGCCGAGATCCTGAAAATGATACCCCAGTTCGCGCAGATAAGTTTTAATTTGTTCTTTTAAGGCATAACCACCGTGATCGGCGCCAATAGCGATCGTCCCGCTGGCGGCGGGCATGAGCCGAGCAGGCGGCGCGGCTGGCGTAATTGTTTTCTCCGCTTCGCCTTCGCGGCGCAATTCAATTTTATGGGCTCGCGCGGCATCGCGAGCAGCGGGAGTGATGAGAACTTTGGCCGGGACGAAGAGTTGCGATTTTTTCTCCTGCCACGCCTGCAAGACATCACGCTCAGTGAGAACCTGTTTACGAGGCTCGTTTTTCGGCATATTCAATTCACTTTCTCCGCGAGTCCGGTCATCGGAACAAATTTAACCGGCGCCAGTTCCCGCCGGAGAATTTTTCCGGAAATTGATTTGCGCAGCAACAACAAATGCTGGTTAAAAACGCCCAGCGGCAAAATCATGCGGCCGCCATGGCGCAATTGCCCCACGAGGTTTTTCGGCACATGGCCGGGCGCCGCAGCAATGATGATCCGGTCAAAAGGCGCAAACTCCGGCCAGCCGAGATAGCCGTCGCCGCCGCGAATTTTTACATTCGCAATTTTTAAAATTTCCATCATCGTCAGGGCCTGCTTTGCCAATGCCGGAATAATTTCAATGGCATACACTTGCCGGCACAGCCGCGAGAGCACCGCGGATTGGTAGCCCGAGCCGGCGCCGATTTCCAAAACGATTTCTTCGCCAACGAGCTTGAGCTGCTGCAACATGTACGCGACAATAAACGGCTGCGAGATGGTTTGCTCATACCCCAGCGGGGCCGGGCTATCTTCATAAGCGATATGGCGAAAACATTCCGGTACAAACCAATGGCGTGGCACCTCCCGCATCGCGGTGAGTACGCGTTCGTCGTGGATGTGCCGTTGCTCGAGTTGTTTCTCAACCATCTGCGCCCGTTGCACCGCATATTCGGCCTCACTCACCGGCATATCTTCGCACCTCAACTGTTTCACCTTGGGTAGATTTTTTTACCTTGTTGCTTTAATCCGCCGACAAAACTTCCAGATGCGCAACCACCGAATCCGCCAGCGCCGTCAAGTTATAACCGCCTTCAAGCAGCGAAACGGCTTTACCAGCACAAAAACTTGCAGCCAGTTCTAATGAAAATTTTGTCATGCTGCCGAAACCCTTTGCCGTCAGTTGGAGATTCGCCAGCGGATCATCGCGATGCGCATCAAAGCCAGCCGAGAGCAACAAAAAATCGGGGTTGAACTTTTTGAAAACCTCTTCAGCAGTTTTATAAAAAGTATCGAGATACTTTTGTTCCGTGGTGGCCGGCGGCAGCGGCACATTCCGCGTGGCGCCGTGGCCATGGCCTTCGCCAATTTCATCTTCGCGGCCGGTGCCGGGATAAAGCGGCCATTGGTGCAAGCTCAAATAAAAAATATCCCCGCGTTCATAAAAAATATCCTGCGTTCCGTTGCCGTGATGCACATCCCAATCGATGATTAAAATTTTCTCGGCGCGTTTTTCGCGCACCAGCCATTCTGCAGCAATCGCGGCATTATTGAAGAGGCAAAAACCCATTGCCGTGGCGCGCTCGGCATGATGGCCCGGCGGCCGTACGGCGCAAAATGCATTCGTCAATTCGCCGCGACTCACACGCTCAACCGCCGCGACTGCTGCGCCAGCCGCCAGTTGTGCCGCCGTGAATGAATCTTGAGAGACCGCGGTGTCGCTATCCAGCATAGCGATGCCGTTTCCCGCGCGGGCGCAAACCTCGGCAATATTCTCAATATAATCGCGCGGGTGAATTAAGGCAAGCGTTTCGCGCTCCGCTGCCGCCGGTTCAAAAAATTTAAGCTGCTTACTCAGGCCGGATTTTTTTAATGTCTCTTGAATTGCTTTCAAACGTTCCGGCCGTTCCGGATGGCCGGGGCCGTTATTATGCAAAAGACAGGTCGGAGGCGAGAAAAATCCGGTCATGTAAGCTTTCCTGATTTCGTTTCATTTTTGAATCAACAGTACGAAGCGATGCTTTTGTCCTCTCAATATAAACCGAAAATCATTTAATATCCAGAGAATTTTGTCAGTTGGGTGAAGTTTTCATAAAAAGCAAAATCAAACGGCGGGTGCAAACATTTCCAGACAAGCACGATTGCTGAATGTCGGGTTAAAAGGCGGGACAGGAGAGGGATACGAACTCCATCTCAGATTCCGTAGTTGAATCAAGTTGTAAACCGCGGCCGTGAATTTGAAGACTCAGTTGACGTGCTGTTGATTATGATGTTTGGTTTGGCGCATCAACCCCACCGTCTTCATCCATCCCAAAAATTGCGCGACCAACTTGCGTTTGGTTTGGCTAATTTGATAATCGACATGTCGTGTGGTTCGACCATTAATCGCACTGCATGGAGATAAAATTTTTTCCGCTGTTTGAAGAAGCCGGTGGACATCTGGTGGCGGTGCCGAGGAAATAAAAAGCAGAAAGGGCAGCGATCAAGGTGATTGCGGCGCAAATTATTTACACCCGCTGCTTGCTTTTCTCGTAAAATTGATTATCTTGAAAAAGCTATACGCATGTCTTGAACGTGGCCACCCACGATTTTTCAGGAAGACCGGGCTAATAGGAGAAGCCGCATGAAAACCATTTTAGTGATAGAAGATGAGAAGCACCTGCAGACGCTGTACGCGTTGGAGTTGGGCGCCGAAGGCTATAACGTCGTCACCGTCGGCAGTGGCAATGAAGCGCTGGAAAGGCTTCGGAATAATCGGATTGACTTGGCGATACTCGACATCAAACTTGAAAACGAAAATGGGCTGGAAGTCCTACGCAATCTCATGGAACAACAACGCGATTTAAAAGTTATTTTGAACACAGCGTATTCAACCTACCGCCATGATTTCAAAAGCTGGTCGGCGGAAGACTATATTGTGAAATCTTCCAATCTTGATGAACTGATTTCCCGCGTTCGTGAATATGCGCCGCTTTAGATCAGTTGCTCGTTGTTTGTATTGAATTTTTGGGCGAGCCCAGACCAGGAAACCAGCGACGAGTTACCAGTAACCCTAAATAATGATGGCCACCTGTCCCAATTGTCAGCAGCAAATTCCGGAAATCTCCGAATTAAAATTTTGCCCGTTCTGCGGCGGTTCGTTGACGCCAGCAACTCCCCCACCCTCTTCCATTTCTGAGCCGGTAGCCCCGATTGAAGTAACGCCACCCCCTGTTATCAACGACGAAACTTCCGCTGCTGCATCAGAGCCGGCGTTTTATGTGCCGTGGGAAGACCGCCAACGCCTCGGCTTTTTGCCGGCGTTCAGCCAAACCTGGAGCGACTCGGTTTTTCGTCCAGCGGAATTTTTTCGCCGCGTCCCGCGCACAGGCAATCTCGGCTCAGCGCTGCTTTATTGTTGTTTGATTGGCATCACCGGCAGTATGTTGTCGTTGTTCTGGAGTTATCTATTTTGGAGCAGTTCGGATATGGACCGAATTCAGGACATGTTCGGTGGCGTCGGGTTCAGTCGCGACACGCTGGGCTACGTTGCCGTTTTTGTTCCGTTTCTGACGATTTTCGGGGTTTTCATCGTGTCGTTTATTTACCACATTTGCCTCATGCTCACCGGCAGCAGCAAGAACGGTTTTGAGGCGACGCTGCGCGGCTACTGTTACAGCTACGGCCCATATTTGCTTACGATCATTCCGCAGTGTGGTGGTTTCATTGCATTGATCTGGCAATGTGTTTTACTGGTAACGGCTTGGCGCGAGATGCATGAAAGCACCACCGGCCGGGTAGTTATCGCCGTGTTATTGCCGCTGCTGCTCTGCTGCGGCCTGGTATTTTTGTTGGTCATAAGCGTCGCCGGACTTATTACGCAGGGTTTAAATTATTGAGACGCGATTGAATCAAATGCCCGCCTCGACCGCGACTTCCATTTTTTTTAAAACGCCAAACGCGATTCGACGCCCACTGGATGCGAGTGTTGTTGTATTGCCACTCTTCCTGCTCGGCTTTTTGCTCGCGCGTTTTGCTGCGCCAATTTTTATGCTGCTGCCAACTTGCACCTTTCGTGCGGCCTTTGGCTTCCCCTGCCCAAGTTGTGGCATGACACGCGCAGGGTTAGCACTGGCTCAGGGTGACTTCTTTCAAGCTTTCGCCCATCATCCGCTCTTCGTGATCAGCATTGGCATTTTATCCTTGTGGAGCGCCGGCCAATGGCTGGAAATATTGGGGCGAAAAAATTTTATAACGCTCTGCCTCAGCGAAGTTCAAAGAAAATTTTTTCGCATTTACAGCCACGCTGAAATCTCCCGCCGCCCAAGTTTGAGTTCTGCCGAAAGCAGAAATTGGTTGCGCTGGCTCGTCATTAGCGCGATTGGCCTCAATTGGTTGTACTTAATCATCTCCAGTTAATTCGGAAAATTGAACTTGCGACGATTAAATTGTTTTGCTGCCCCAACGCCTATTCTGCAAGCTCCACGCAAGGTGGCGGATTGATTTTTCTATACGGACTCCAGCGATCGGGCAGATACGAATTCACAACACCATCAGGATATTAAGGAAACAAACATGCAGATAGGTTTGACCGTAAGCGGCTTTGATGGCCGGAAGCCGGGAGAAATTCTGGCGCTGGTGCGCGGCTTGGGAGTAACCTTTGTCGAATTGAATCCGTCCGTCATGCACGACGTGGGCAATCTCATTCCCCAAACCGAAGATATTGCGACTGGTTTTCATTTGCCCCTTTTTAATGAACATGGGTTTGATTTTTCCACCCTGGATGCCAAGGAAAAAATCGACGAGACCATTGAGTTTATCAACCGCTATCGCCATCAGCTTAATTTGATTTATTGCGTCGCCCATCCGCCGGAATCAGTGCAGAACGAAGATATGACGGACGCGCTTGAATTTTTAATCGAAAATTTGCAGCGTCTGGAAGTCTCCGTGCTGTTAGAAAACACGGAGCATTGGTCGGAACAGGAATTCGACGGATTATCCAAAGTGATTCGAGGCCAACTCAAAAAAAGGATGACCGGATACTGCTTCGACCCGGCGCATGCTTATTTGCGCGGCGAAGATATTTTTCAGCGCTTCAGCGCCATCGCGCCGCAAGTGCGCTGCATTCACCTTTCCGATTGTCTACAAGGCCAAGATGCGCATTTGCCGCTTGGGCAGGGTGAGTTGCCGGTCGCGCAGTTTCTCGAACATGTTGCCAAACATCATTATGACGGTGTCATCAATCTCGAAATCGTCCCCAAATCCCTCACCGAAGCGCGCGCTGTGGTGAAAAGCTATCTGAGCGTCTTGCGGGTTTTCAAGAAAAGTAAATTTATCGGAACAACAACCAAGCTGTTGTTTCGCGGCATGCCAGAAATGGCGTGAACGGCGCAACGCAATTGAGTTTTCAGTTAAAAACAAAAAGCCGGCCCTCATGCGAGGAGCCGGCTTTTTTATTTCTCAATCTATAACTGCCGAATGGCTTAGTACATCCCGCCGCCCATACCGCCGCCCGGAGGCATCGGAGGCATCTTCTTCTCTTCGGGCTTCTCGACAATCGTCGCTTCGGTCATCAGCAGCAACGCCGCCACGGACGAGGCATTTTGCAACGCGACGCGCGTAACTTTGGTCGGGTCGATGACGCCGGCTTTCAGCAAATCGCCGAACTCTTCGCGATCCGCGTCAAAACCGAACGCACTGTCGTTGTTCTCTTTCACTTTCTGCACGACGATGGAACCTTCCCAGCCGCCGTTTTCGGCAATCTGGCGAATCGGCTCTTCGATGGCGCGCTTGACAATATTCACGCCAATCTGCTCGTCGCGATTCTCCAACTTCATTTTGGCCAATGCCGGGATGGCGCGCAGATAAACCGTGCCGCCGCCCGGAACGATACCTTCTTCAACCGCGGCGCGCGTCGCATGCAGCGCATCTTCCACGCGGGCTTTCTTCTCTTTCATTTCCACTTCGGTCGCCGCGCCGACTTTCAACACGGCCACGCCGCCGGCCAACTTGGCGAGACGCTCTTGCAATTTCTCTTTGTCGTAGTCCGAAGTCGTGCCTTCGATCTGTTTCTTGATCTGGCCGATGCGGCCTTTGATCTCATCGGTTTTGCCCGCGCCTTCGACGATGGTGGTGTTGTCTTTATCGACGGTGACTTTCTTGGCTTTGCCGAGATCGGTAAGCGTGGTGTTCTCAATCTTGAAACCGGCTTCTTCGGAAATCACGCGACCGCCGGTAAGCACAGCGATATCTTCCAACATCGCTTTGCGGCGATCACCAAAGCCCGGCGCCTTCACCGCGCAAACTTTCAACGTGCCGCGCAGCTTGTTCACAACCAATGTCGCCAACGCTTCGCCTTCGATGTCTTCCGCAATCACCAACAGCGGGCGGCCCATCTGCGCGACCTTCTCGAGAATCGGCAGAATGTCTTTCATCGCGCTGATCTTCTTGTCATGGATCAGAATGAGCGCATCGTCAATCACCGCTTCCATCGCGTCCGGATCGGTCACGAAATACGGTGAAATGTAGCCGCGATCAAACTGCATGCCTTCGACGACGTCGAGGGTGGTTTCCGTGGATTTGGCTTCTTCAACGGTGATCACGCCGTCTTTGCCGACTTTCTCCATCGCGTCGGCGATCAAAGTGCCGATTGACTTGTCGTTGTTCGCGGAGATGGAGCCGACTTGCGCAATTTCGGTTTTACCCGGCAATGGCTTGCTGATTTTTCGGATTTCTTCGATCACGACGGCCACAGCCTTCTCAATGCCGCGTTTCAGGTGCATCGGATTGGCGCCGGCGGTGACGTTCTTCAAGCCTTCGGCGAAAATCGCCTGCGCCAACACAGTCGCGGTGGTGGTGCCGTCGCCGGCCACGTCGCTGGTTTTAGACGCGACTTCTTTCACCATCTGCGCGCCCATGTTTTCAACGGGATTTTCCAATTCAACTTCTTTCGCCACCGTGACGCCGTCTTTGGTGATGGTCGGCGCGCCAAACTTTTTGTCGATGACGACATTGCGGCCTTTCGGGCCGAGCGTAACCTTCACGGCGTTCGCGAGCGCATCGACGCCGCGTTTCAACGCCGCACGAGCGTCCACATCATAATCAATAATCTTAGCCATAAACTTTATGTCTCCTTAAAATACAGTTATTGAGTTCAATCTCCACAACAAAAAAAGCAAACAGAAAATTGTGCTTTGCCGTTTGCTTTATAAAATGGCGAGAATGTCGCTCTCGCGGACGATCAAATATTCTTTGCCATCAACCGTGACTTCAGTGCCGGAATATTTGCCGTAGAGCACTTTGTCGCCCTTCTTCACTTCCATTTTCACCGTTTGGCCGCCATCCGAGACTTTGCCCGGACCAACTGCGACGACTTCGCCCTGCATCGGTTTTTCTTTCACCGTGTCGGGGATAATAATGGTGCCTTGCTTTTTTTCCTCGGCATCGAGCGGCTTCACCACCACGCGATCCGCCAATGGCTTAATGTTCATCGGTAGGTCTCCTCGTTATTAAGATTTGTGTTGCTTGAATTTAGTCAGAAGTGTTTTGTAATCTGTTAGCACTCTCATTATATGAGTGCTAACGACCAGTCAAAAATATAAGAAATAATCTACCGTGAAGTCAAGGTTTATTTTGACAAAATGCCTGATTTTTCATTGTTCATCAAGCATTCAGCAGATTATTTCTTATACATTTGGTAATAATGCAGTTTTGGTGCCAGGTTTTAAAATAAGTCACTATATTAAAAATAATAAGTTATGAAAAACAAATTTGTCAGAAAGAGTTGACATACTATACAAAAGTGACAGGCTTAGCCAATATGACAGGAATTTATCTTTTGTACCTTTAATACCATATTCCTACCCTGTTGACGAGGTTGATTCAAGCCATCACACAAAGTATTCCAACAATTTCACCTTGTCATCACGGCCAACGCCGCTGACAAAATCTGGGTTTTCTTTTTACTCCAAAACTACACCGAACACCATCGTAGCTATTTCAACAGACAAGAAAAATTTGTAGACAAAACGAAATTTTTGCTTATATTAAAAACTATACCGCGCTACTAATCGTGGTCGCTATGTTTCTAATAAAACTCGGCGCTAAATTTTATAACAGTCTTTTGGCATTGTTTTGGAGAATTCAAGATGAGCGGAAAAACTAAAAAAGGGTTGTTGGTGGGCGGTGTAATCTTGGCACTCGTCGCATTGGCGCTGCCGAAAATCGGCGCATTACAGGACACCACAGCGAAAAACAACACGGCGGCCGCACCGCGCGATCCAAGGCTTTCGGTACATTTGCAAGTGCTTCAGGCTGAGAAATTGGGAGATCGTCTGATGACGGTCGGCACGGTTTTAGCCAACGAAGAAGTCGAGATTCGCAGCGAAAGCTCCGGCAAAGTTGAAAAAATTTTTTTTAAAGAAGGCGGACGTGTGCAGAAAGGCGAGGCGCTGTTAAAGATCAACGACGCCGAGTTGCACGCCCAATTGCAACGCGCCCAGTCGCGGCAAGCCATTGCCGAGGAGCAAGCGGAGCGCCAACGGCAGTTATACGCCCAAAAGCTGGCCAGCGAACAAGCTTACAAAAACGCTGAAAACGAGCTGAACATTGCCAAAGCCGAGGTGCAACTGATTCAAGCGCAAATCGACAAAACCGAGCTGCGAGCCCCCTTTGCGGGCACCATTGGTTTGCGCTATGTGAGTGAAGGCAGTTATATTTCACCGACGACGCGAATTGCGACCCTGCAAGATTACAACGTGGTGAAAGTCGATTTCACCATTCCGGAAAAATACGCTGCTGCCGTCAAAAAAGGCGACAAAATCAGTTTTGCCGTGACCGGCATTACAAAAAGATTTGGCGGTACGGTTTACGCTCTGGAGCCGAAAGTCGATCCGGCGACGCGCACGTTGCGGCTACGCGCCTCAAGCCCGAACCCCGACGGCGTGTTGGTTCCCGGCGCGTTTGCCAATGTCGAGATCGTTTTGCAGGAAAAGGAAACGTTGACGATCCCTTCTTTTGCCCTCATTCCGGAACTAAAAGGCCATCGTGTTTTTCTCTATAAAAACGGCAAAGCCGAATCGCAAAACGTTACCATCGGCGGCCGCACCGACGAGCGGGTCGAAATTGCCGAGGGTCTGCAAGCCGGCGACACTCTAATCACCTCCGGCATTTTGCAATTGCGCCCCAGCATGGCAGTGAAAATTGCTGCGAGCGAGTAGGCGCAAATCGAGAATTGCGCTAAAAACTCACCACATTTTTAAAATCCGGATGATTGGCACCGGCCGTTTAACAGAACAATAGCGGCAAATTTTAAATTATCACCCTACAACTTCACGTAGCCGTTCCGGATAATTGGTGATGATGCCGTCAACACCGCGTTTTCGCAAGCGGCGCATCATCCATTTGTAATTCACCGTCCACACATGCACTTTCTTGGCGGCCGCATGCGCCCGTTCGATAAAATCGGCGTCCACCAAACTGTAATGCGTGCTCAACAACTCCACGGCTCCGGCGAAAACCTCCGGAGCAAATTCCTTCCAGCCAAAGATGTAACCCACCTTTAATTCCGGCGCGAGTTTTTTAATCTCGTCCACGGTTTTCCAATCGAAAGAGGTCACCACGCAGTCGCCAACAAACTTCTCGCGTCGAATCGCTTCCACCACCAGGGCCGGCAGGTTCTGCCGTTCGTGTCCGTGTATTTTCACTTCAATGTTCAATTTCATTTTATCTCGCGCAAACGCCATCACCTGCTCCAAAGTGGCGAGGGTTTCTCCGGAAAATTTTTGATCGTACCACAAGCCCGCGTCGTAGCGCTGCAATTCCGCCACTGTCATTTCCCAAAGGTTACCTTTGCCATTCGTCGTGCGCTCCAGCGTGTCGTCGTGCATCACCACCAAACGATCATCGGCCGTTTGTTGGATATCCAACTCACACATCTCTGCACCCATTGCCAAGGCCAGGCGAAAGGCCGCAAGCGTATTCTCCGGCGCATGGCCCGAAGCGCCGCGATGCGCGCATTGGTAAAAGCGATCAAGATCCATATTTCCTCAATGACACTGCAACGAACTACGGCACATAATCGCGCGGCAACGCTTCTGCCGCGCGTTGGTTGAACCAATGCCCGTACAAGAAAAACGCATAACCATCGTAAGCATAGCCGGCTTTGTTGAGCAGCACATGATCGCGCTGGACCACCAGCCACGAGGTCTGGAAATCGCCGCGTGCCGGTTTATAAGTAATTTGCAGCGTCCCTTTAAAATTGAATTCGACTTCAGTCGGAAAAGCGGTGGGCAAAAGCATGGCGCTAAAGTCCGTGACCTGACGGTTAAATCGCTTTTCTTTGCCTTCTCTTCCCCACGGCAGATCCGGCAAGATTGCGACCTGATATCCTGCGGCGGCTAATTGCCCGGAAATAGCCGCCGCCAGAAAATGGCGAAACGAACCGCGATAGGTTTCGTGGCGTGCGGCTTTCCACTTTTGCGCCACGGTCGCATCGGTTGGAGTCATTTCTTCAAAGCGCGGAATAAAAGCAAATTTAATTTCCTGCTGATTCAAATAATAACGAAATTCCTGCACGATGAACTCGGCGCGATAACCCAACCGCCGATTTTCAAGGCGCAACGGCCGGCTGGCGACGGCGATGAAACAGTCGCTCTCCTGATCAATTTCAAAATCCAGCACTTCGGAATTCAAAATTTTACAATCATCAGGTTTATAGCCATTTCCCCAAAACAGGTTTTCAAATTTTTGCAAGTTTTTTCGCCACTCACGATCCGGGGTGGCCAGCACTTCAACTTGCGACATTTCCAATGGTGCGGCTGTCAAACGTAGATTCTCCACGACATGGTCGGCGGTGATGCGCACAGGGATTTTTTGCATTTCATAGCCGAGCAACGACGCCACCAATTCGTAAGTGCCCACCGGCACGTTGCGAATCACGTATCGCCCCTCGGCATCGCTGACGGCGCCGAGTGTGGTGTTCGCGAGAAAAATGTTGACGTTCTGCAGCGGCAGGTTGGACACGGCGTCGATGCTCCGGCCGGAAATCAAAAATTGCGGAACGGATTGCGGTTGTGCCTCCGGAAGCGTCACCGCGACGAGGAAAAGGAATATTCCACCTGCAGAAAAAATTTTTGTCCTGTTCATTTTTCCAGCAATCCCCACTTTCGCAAAATTCGTTTCGCCACCGCAAGTTTGTGCACTTCATCCGGCCCGTCATAAATGCGCGCCGCGCGTTCGTGCCGAAACCAATACGCCAGCACCGTGTCATCAGTGACCCCGAGGCCCCCGTGCATTTGAACGGCGCGATCCAAAACTTTTTGCAAAATCCCGGCGACAAAAAATTTGATGAGTGAAATTTCATCGCGCGCGGCATGGGCACCCTCGCGATCAATTTTACGCGCCGTATCCAGAACCAGCAAACGCGCCGCATTGATCTCCGCCCGGCTTTCCGCAATCCAGGTTTGAATGATCTCGCTGGCGGCCAGCGGTTTGTTGGGGGCAAGCTGGCGTTTGACGGCATACGCGCACATCATGTCAAACGCGCGCTCACCAATGCCGATCCAGCGCATGCAATGATGAATGCGGCCCGGCCCCAGCCGTTCCTGCGCCATCGCGAAGCCGCTTCCCTCCTGTCCCAGCAAATTTTTCTGCGGCACCCGACAGTTCTCGTAAACAATCTCCGCATGGGTGGCGTAGTCATCACCAACATGCCCCATCACCGAAATGTTGCGCACGAGTTTGAATCCGGGCGTGTTGGTCGGAACGATAATCTGGCTGGCGCGCTGATGCGGGCTTTTCGCGTCGGGATTGGTGATCGCCATTACAATCGCGAATGCGGCGCCCTCCGCCGAAGACGTAAACCACTTGTGGCCGTTGATGACATAATCGTCGCCAGCTCTCATTGCGGTGGTGTTCATCCAAACCGGATTGGAGCCGGGAAATTCCGGTTCCGTCATCGAAAAACAACTACGAATCTCGCCGCGAATAAGCGGCCAAAGATAGGTTTGCTTTTGCGCTTCGGTGCCGTGCGCCAATAAAATCTCGGTGTTGCCGATGTCCGGCGCTTGGCAATTGAAGACAAAATGTCCCAGCGGTGTGCGCCCCATTTCCTCACTGAGTTGCGCAAACTCCGTGAGGGACAGTCCGAGTCCACCGTACGCTTTCGGCAGATGTGGCGTCCACCAACCGCGTGCCTTCACCTGCTCGCGCTTTTGCTGCAAAGCCGGCAGCAATTGGTGAAAACTCTTGCTCAGAAAATCTTTTTCTAATGGATAGACTTCTTGCTCTAAGAAAGAGCGAACCTTTGCAACAAGACTTGTCATGAAAATTTCTTTGAAAGATCACTTTCTGTTACATCCAACGCTAACGAAACCGAAATTCAGGAGAATCACGCGGACACAAAGTTAATCTGCTTTTCTTGGTGTCTTTGTGGCTTCACAATTCTTACGCATTTACACTGATTAAACGACAATACAAGTCAGATGATCAAACGGATAAGCAAAAATCCGCTCAATCA
>CAYZFF010000036.1:18162-20283 GCA_964477305.1 uncultured Cytophagia bacterium | reverse complement strand
CCATGGGTTATCGAGAATTATTTTTGGTGATGGCCGGCAGTATTTTATTAACGCTGCTCATCGTCCAAATCAACACGCACAACGTTGAAGGCAGCGAAGCGTTGCAACAGATGGAATTGACCCATACGGCTACGGCCATTGCCCAGCAGTTTATCGACGAGGCCCGCGCGAAAAAATTTGACGGCCAGGTGGGCATGGCCGACGCCAGCACGTTCCCGGGCACGCTGACGGCATGGAATAATCTCGGGCCCGGCAACTGGGAAGTGTATCCGGTTTATAACGATATTGATGACTATCATGGTTTTAATAAAACGTTTTATGTGACCGGCACGGCCATCGACTCTGTTTCAACCAACGGCGTTCCGTTTACGGTGGCTATTCAGGTGCAATATGTGAGCGCCGCGAAACCGGATTCGGCGGTGCAAACCAATACATTTTTAAAAAGAATGACGGTCACCGTCTCCAGCAGTTGGTTGCCGCATAGTGTGACCGTAAAACAGGTTTTTAGTTATTTCGGCGTGAACATGTAGTGGCGGAATTGCGGGTTCGGAAGAAAAGGGAATTTTTTTGCACGAACGCAAACCTTAAGGACGGGATAAACGATGAGTTCCTGGATCGCTTTAATCGGCAGCATTGTCATCGGCGCTTTAATTTTGCTGTCGTTTCAGCAGTTTCAAGGCGAAGTGACGCGCGATTTATACGTGAATACGATTGAGCATATGACGTACAACAACCTTGACGGCGTCACCAGTTTGGTGGAGTATGATTTTTCCCGCATCGGTTTCGGCATCAACGACCCGACAGTGGTGGCCATCACGCAGACGGATACCGCCGGGTTGTGGTACCGGTTGGATAGCAATGGTGACGGGGTTTTGGAAAATGTGCATTATTATTTGAGCGATGTCAATGCCGCGGCAATGACGGCCAATCCGTATGATCGCCTGCTGTTGCGGCAAGTGAGCGGCGGCACGCCGGACACGGTTTCTACCGGCGTCCGAAGCTTTCGCCTCACGTATTATGATGGTGACGGCAATATTGCAGCCTCGCCGCTTGAGATCAAAACTCTGGTGGTGAGTCTCGCACTGGAAAGCGCTTATGCTTACGACAATCAGTATCCGCGTTTTGTTTGGCAAAAGCGTATTACCCCCTCAAGTTTGGTGGTTTATTAAACTGGAAATTTTTAACTCGCGAATTTTGATGCTATGGGAAAAGGACTTTTGATTTTAATCGTCGGTTTTGCCGCGTCATTTGGCATTTTGGCGCAGGGCAAAAACCAGCGTTATGTTGAATCCGTGGATCGCATGGTCGATCGCTACGGCGGCTACACGGCAAAGAATGCGTCGGCCAGTGGCGCGTACATGGCGTTGAATCAGCTTTATCTCGACCCCACCTGGCGCGCGGGATACAATAATCTCACGATCGGCGGCAATGTGTTTTCCGTGTCCATTCAAGATCAAAGTCAGGACGCGGCGCTGGGACCTTATAAGCTTCGCATTCTTGCGAACGGCGGCAATGCCGATGGGGCTAACCTGGCCGATCTGACGGTGTTTACGCGGCAGTTTCAGGAATTTGCCGTGTGGGCAAAAGACACGGTTCAAAATGTGAATTCTCTGGATTCTCTCGGAAACCCCAATGCGAATTTGACCATGAAAGACGCGCCGTTCATGCCCAAAATTGACAAAGCCGCCTTGGTGAGCGCGGCGTCGGCGCAAAATCACTTGTATGATGAAGACTGGGAATCGCATTTTCATCCAAACGACGGTTTCCCCAACGGCAATTTTTATTATGACTTGACTTCGGTTGCTAATGTCATTCACATCGACGGCGATCTGCACATTCGGGATGACCGTACGGTTTACGGAATTTTTATTGTCGAAGGCGATGTTCTGCTTAACGCCCAGGCCAAAGTAAGAGGCGTGCTTTATCTGCCCAACCCCTCTTCCAGAATTTATAATCGCGATAATGCGAGCAGCCAGGTGCAGGGCGGCATTGTGACCTGGGGAGAGGTTGACGGCGACGGCTACCCGATTAACGTTCGACACCGGCCGCAGTACTTGCAGAAGTTGGTTTCAAATTATGCCGCCAACAACCCGCCGTTACGGGTATTGACGTGGAAATGAA
>CAYZFF010000036.1:11855-18062 GCA_964477305.1 uncultured Cytophagia bacterium | reverse complement strand
GTTTCAAATTATGCCGCCAACAACCCGCCGTTACGGGTATTGACGTGGAAATGAAATTGTGTGTGTAGTCTGCGATGGTTGCATGACTGAGGGATAAGGTGAATTAAATTCAGGTTGTGTGTTGAACCAAGAGGAAGCGGTAAGATGTTAGATCAACGGCTACAGGACGCCAAAGACCTGCTGGCGATGCTTTATGAGCAGGTCGGCGCCAGCGGTGAAGATATCGAATGGCTGACGAATGTCGGCCAGATGTTGGATCGCCAGCTCGAGGAACATCGCCAGCGTTTGAAACAAGCGATGAATTTTTTAATGCTGGCGATGGAAACCAAGGAAGCTTCGGATTTGGATTTTGGCGGCGTCGGCAGCAACGGTTTTGTCTGGCTGCGTATTTACGGCGTCAAGCGGCCGGTTTATCCGGAACTGGGTGATTTCACCAGCGAGGAAACCGATATTTTGTTGCTCAATCTGTTGACCGCCGGCCAGCGCGAAGAACTGTGGAAAACCCGGCAACTGGATTTTTCCTATCAACTCGTAACCCCGACCGGCCGCCGGCGTTTTCGCGCCTCGGTTTATTTTGAGTTGAATCATCTGGTGTTAAGTTTGCGCCGCATCAATCCGGAAATTCGGCCGTTTCAATCGTTGGGCTTTCATCGCAATGTCGCGCGCTTGTTTAATTTGGAGTATGAACGCCGCGGCATGGTGCTGGTCACCGGCATCACCGGCTCCGGCAAAAGCGCGACGCTCGATTCCATCATTGATGCAAACAATCGGCATTCCAATGGACACATTGTGATCATCGCCGATCCGCTGGAATACATTCATAATTCGAATAAATGCGTCGTGCGCCATCGTGAAATCGGCCGCGATGTGCGATCGTTCAAAGACGGCACGGTGCAGGCGCTGCGGCAGGATCCTGACGTCATTGTCATCGGTGAGATGCGCGACGCCGAAACGATCTCGACCGTGCTGGAAGCGGCGGACAGCGGCCATAAAGTTTTTACCACGCTGCATACCTCTTCCGCCGTTGAAAGCGTCGATCGTATTCTCGGCGAAACGCCGCCGATCGAGCAGCAACGCATTCGCGAACGTTTGGCCAGCGTCGTTTCCTGCGTGGTTTCGCAAAAACTGGTGGCGACCGTGGACGGCAAATTGGCGCTGGCGAAAGAAGTGATGATCGGCACGGTGCCGGTGCGCTCGGCGATTCGCAATAATCGCACGGAAGAGATTTATCAGATTATCCAGCAAAGCAACAATGACGGCATGATTACTTTGGAGCAGGATTTGGCGCGACTTTATAAAAACGGCATCATCACTTATGATGAAGCCATGAATACGGCCAATAATAAAAAACGTTTTGAGGATTTGATGCGCTACGATCGCGTCGAAACCCGCAGTGCGTGAACGCCGCCGTCGGGAAAACGGTGGCGTGATTAATGGGAAATGTGGTTGAGCGGACTTAACAACTTTGTACTATGGCAATCAAACAAGCCCTCGGACTGGCGGTCAGCGGCACGGAAGTGCGGCTGGCATTGCTCAGCAGTCAGAACGGCAAAATTCATATAGAAGGTTTGGAACGCGCGCGGCTGCGCACAACGTTGGAAAGCCGGCCGGCGAGCGCGGATGAAAATAAATCCGACGAGGCGGAGAATAATGATGCATTCGGCCTGAAAACGGCGGCGCCGGAAAAAGACCATACTGCCGCGGCCGAACCGGCGCCCAGCGACAACGGCAATTTAGAAATTCTTTACCGGCTCTTAGAAAAGTACACCAAGCATAAAACGAAAATTGCCTTTAATGTCCCGTTGTCGATGGTGCGCTATCAGCGGCCGGAGCAGGCCGAGGAAAGCGCCAAGGGCGCGGATTCGAGCTACGCCGAACAGATGATTGCCGCCGAAGACGGCAGCCGGCTGTTGATGTCGTATGAAAAGCAACCGCCGACCATGTCGCTCATGCGTGAAGTCAATGAGTTCTTGCGGGGAAATTTATTTCTCGCGTTAATGGACTCCACCGAAGTGGCGCTGGCCAATCTGGCGCGCCGCGAGGATGACGCGGCGGCGGGAAAAATTTCGGCTATCGTTTACATTGAGAGTGATTTTACGCGCCTGCTTTTTATGCGGGGCAAAGATTTGCTCCACGTCAGCTCGATCATTCACGAGAGCACAGCCTCGCCGGATATTTTGGAAGTGATTTATCGCAAGCTGATTTACGAGCAGGATGAAGCGCAGATTCCGGAGTTGGCGGCGATTTTGCTGGCGGGCAAAAGCAATCGGATCAAGGCCAAGGAATTTTTTGCCGAGTATTTTCCGGCGGCACGGGTGGATTATCTGACCTCGCCGTTGGTCACCGGATTGTCCGCGAACGATACCCAGCGCGGAGTTTTTGCGGAATTTGCCGTGCCGATTGCGCTCGCTTGGAAAACGCTGGAACCGAAAAACCCGGTTTTTATTCCGACCAACTTGTTGCCGCAGGATCTGCTGGATCAACAGCAAATCCTGAAATTGAATTATCACGGCTATATTTTGCTGGCGCTCACTGGTTTGGTGGCATTTCTGATGACCTGGCAGATCGGCCAGCTCAACAACAGCATTCGGGATTTGCGCAAAAAAAATTCGCAGCTCGAAATGCAAATCGCCAACAATCAAGAAACCGTTGATCGGGTTTTGGTGCTCGACAATCAATGTCAACGCTTGAAGAAAAATTTAGCGCTGGCCGACAGCCTTGCTTTGGGGCACGATGAGTTTCTCGCGTTTTTAAAGAAACTCAACGGCAGTGTCGGACGCGTCGGCAATATCGGCATCGATGAAATCGTCACCAGCAATAAAGGGTTTTCCGTGCGCGGCACCTCTCTGAGCCGCGAGGCCATTCCGCTGCTCGCTGAACGGTTGGAGCGGGCCAGCCTCAGCCAGGTCACGCGCATCGAGTCGGAGAAGCGCAAATATTTTGGTTTCAGTTTGGAACGGCAGAGCGAGCCGGACACAACGCGGCAAGGCTTGAGCAGCATCGATGCGGCGCGCTACGCGAGCAATGGCAAATTGATTTTGAGTAAAGACGGCGTGCGTTCGATCAGCGCGATCGTGCCGGATAATAATCCGGCGGCGACGCGCAATGAGCCACCAGCCGTGCCGCCCAGCACCCCCGGCGCCAATGGCACGACGAAAAGTGATCGTGAAGTCACGCCGCGCAACGAGGTGGCATTGCCGCGTGTGCAACCGGCGACTTCGACGAATAATTTGAGCACGTCGAATAAAAATGGGGTAACACCGGCAGCAACTTCGGCAGCGGAGAAACGCCAACCGATCTCGCGCGAATCGGCAGCGCCTCCACCGCCGGCAACAAAAACCCCCGACCTGAGCAACGGCCTGTCGCGTTCGGCAAACGGCACAACTAATAAAATTGGCACGCCGGAACGCGCGGCGACAGCGCTCAATGCCACTTTGCCAGAAGCGACGAATGGCAAAACGACGTCGCGAGCAAACAACGGCGTGGATTTGCCGGCGCCGGAGAAAAAAATAGAGCAGACGGAAAACGCGGCCTCGCGCGTGACAACCTCGCGGCCAGTGGAAGCTGCACCGGAAATTTTTCGCGGCTACACGATAGAAGCGGCGCGCAGTTACACCACCGAGCTGGCCGAGCAATACGCCGTGGCCTATCGCAAACAAGGCCATAATGCCGCAGTTGAGCCCTATCGCGACGAACGAACCGGTGAAAGAAAATATCGCGTGCTCATTGGCGCCTTTGCCACTCGCCCCGACGCCGAAAAGAAAGCCGCGCAGCTCACGAGCTTATTAATGAAAGATTATCGCGTCGTCGGCATCAGGTAGCTGAAAGCAAAAGACATGCAACAATGGTATAATAAGTT
Source organism: uncultured Cytophagia bacterium (assembly GCA_964477305.1). GTDB lineage: Bacteria > Zhuqueibacterota > Zhuqueibacteria > Zhuqueibacterales > Zhuqueibacteraceae > Zhuqueibacter. The sequence continues at coordinate 14,203 of CAYZFF010000036.1, read as the reverse complement.
TTTGACCTCGGACTTTGGACACACGACTTCGGACACACAATGTACGCCAAACGCAATAGTTTAACCATACTCGCTTTTCTCGTGTTGTTATCGAGCGTAGGATTTTTTTGGTACCGCAGCAATGCCAGTGAACTGGCCACGGTTTCCGAGAAAAATAAAAGTTTGAACAATCAATTGCGCGGCGCCATGGAAATTGCCGAGGCGCTCACCAAAGTAACGGACGAACGCAATGCGTTGTACACCAGTTGGGAAAAATCGCCGAAGAAAATTTTGAACACTGAAGAGCCGGCCTTTTCACTGTCTTATATCAACTGGCTGATTCGAATGAATAATCTCGATCTGGATTTCGATTTTTACTTGAACGAAAAGAAGAGCAGTAAAGAGTACTCGGTTTTTTCTTATACGTTAAACGGCGAAGGCGACTATCGCAACATCTGCGCGCTGGTTTGGCACATGACGAACAACTCGCTGCTCTATCGCCTGAAGAACGTCACGCTGAAACGCAACGCCGAGAACCCGGAACGCGTTAACTTTGTCATCTTGTTTGAAGGTTATTCGATGAGCAAAGAGTGGGAAATTAGCAGCGAGATGGCATTGGCGACGCAACCGTTTGATTGGAGCACACAATTCGGCCACGACGCGTTTCGGAGCCCGATTCCATTTGAGCGCAAAGCCGAACCGAAAGCTGAAACGGCGCCGCGGCCAGCCGTGAACACGCCGGTGACGCCATCGAGGCCACAAGAGCCTCCGGGCTTGTTCAATACGGAAGGCGCGACGTTGCTCGCGATTACCAATGAAAAGGCGTATTTACGCGCTAAAGACGGCAAAGTGGTGCCGCTCAAAGTCGGTGATCAGGTGCGGCGCGGCCGTTTGACGCGCGTCGACCCGCGCAACAATCAAGTTGAATTCACGCTGGAAACCGAAACCGGCAGCAGTCGTTTATTGCAGCTCAATATCGAATACAATTAAGCGTCGATGGTGAAGACGTCAGGATGACACTGGTTGAATTTATGAAAAATTTCGTTGTGGTGGTTGTGGCAGTGGTTTTGAGTGCAGGGTTAGCATGGACACAAACTCCGGAAACGTTTCCGGCGCAGCCGTACCGGCCGGAAGAACTGATTTCTTTAAACCCCAATGTGCCGTTTAATACCGCAATGGATATTTTGAACGGTTTCTCGCAGCGTTATGAAAACCGTTTGCTCATTGATTCAAAGGTTCGCACCAAGCCCATCGGCGTGTCGGTGGAAAATATGTATTGGAAGCGGGCGCTGGAATATATCTTGCGCGCCAATTTGTTGAAATATGTGGCGCGGGATCGTTATTACGAAGTGCAGGATATGATCGATACCAAAGCGCCGGCAGTGGACCCGCAAAAGAATTCGATCAATGTCTGGACGCGCGAAATTGAGATCAACGCCGTCTTTTTTCAGGCGGATTATGAGACGTTGCGGGAGTTGGGCATCGATTGGACGACGTTTAAAAACGGCATGGTGCGCGCGCAAACTTTGGGCGCGTCGAATGTCGGCAAGGAATATATCCGGCTCTTTACCAACGGCAACGTGAGCGGCACCAACATCAGTGTGACCGCGTTGTTGCGCGCGTTTGAGAGCAAAAGCAAAGGCGAAGTGCTGGCGCGGCCGCAGATTCGCGTGATGGACGGCGAGAAGGGCAAAATCAAAGTTGGAAAAAATTTCTATCTGGTGCTGCAGGATTTTGCCGGCAACTCGCGGTACACCGAGTATGAAGCCGGCGTCATTTTGACGGTAACCCCGAAAATATACGGCCGCAGCGACTCGACGTTTATTTTTCTCGATATTCTTGCCGAACGCAGCGACGTGCAACCGGATGCGTTCGGTCCGACCAAGAGCATTACTGAAAGCTCCACGCGCGTGTTGTTGCTGAACGGTGAAGAGACCGTGCTGGCCGGGTTGATCTCGCATGAAACCCAGAACCTGCGGCGCGGCGTGCCGCTGCTGAAAGATATACCGGTCTTGAATTTGTTGTTCGGGTATAATTTTAAAAACGTGCGCAAGAAAGAGCTGGTGATTTTGCTCGAAGCCAAAATCGTTCCGACGTTGTTGGCGCGCCGCACGGCGACACCGAATGATTTGAATCGCTCGCTGGAGCGCCAGCGCCAGGAGTTTGAAAAACTTCGGCAGCAGAATGAAGCGGCGCGGCGCAGTACAACTAAAAGTTCTGGCCGGGTAACGCAGAGCAAGCCGTAGTCTGATTTCGCGCGGCGTTGGCGCCCGACCGGCGATGAACAAATAGCGTGATGTAATATTGAAAATTTTAAATTCTAAATTTATGATTTTAAATTTTCAATCACGAAGTTGAGAAACCGCTCC
>CAYZFF010000036.1:0-11755 GCA_964477305.1 uncultured Cytophagia bacterium | reverse complement strand
TAAATTCTAAATTTATGATTTTAAATTTTCAATCACGAAGTTGAGAAACCGCTCCTCCCCCCACACAGCCAGGCCGGGGCCTTTTTCCCGAGGGCTCCGGCCATTTTTTCCGGGCGGTGGAGTTGCAGCCGAATATAAATTGTTCAAGGAAATTAAATTTTAAATTGAATTTTCAATTTAAAATTAGCGACAGGATGTTGAAACCGCTCCTCCCCCCACACAGCCGGCCGGGGCTTTTTTCCCGAAGGCCCCGGCCATTTTTTAACACCGTGGTGGGTGGCAGCAAAATTGCATATGCATTATAACAAGCGCCGAATATGGCGCTAATGCAAGTATAAATATTTTAGATTTTAAGTTAATTCTTACGAATCTAAAATTTAAAATACGGAATTGAAAACCGCTCCTCCCCCCACACAGCCAGGCCGGGGCCTTTTTCCCGAAGGCTCCGGCCCTTATTTCCCGGCGGAGGAGAATCAATAAATCTTGAACCGCGACTGGCTCGCCGGGCGAGGGTAAACTCTAACGGCGGACCGAAGCACCGGTTCAAAAAAGTTCAAAGGATTTGACATTACGCTGGTGATCTTGGAGCGTCTTGGCGGTTACGGCCTGCGCTTCATGCACGGAGGACAACTATGTTTCACTTTTACATCGGGTCACATCAAAGCTGGGATAAGCACCTCAAGAACACTTCGCTGTTCAAAGGGATCAAGGGCGAAATTCGCCGCAGCAGCCAACAGGAGCGCATGGCGATCTCCGAGCAATCGCAGTCGATCATTGCCAGCCGGGAAGCGCTGTCCAAAAGATTCGCCGATGGTTTTGATTCGATCAACGTCACGCTGGAAAGCGGCTTTGGGCGGCTGGAAAGCGTAATTAACGGCGTCGGCGGCTCCATGGATGCGCTGCGCGCGAGCTTTGATTATGGCGTGGCGCTGCTGGTCGAGCAATTTCAAATGCAAAATCAGCACATGGTGATTTTGCTGCAGCAGATGGATGCTGTGCATGCCACCTTGGAGAATCCCACGCTGACCCAGGCGCGCGAATTTTATCGCATCGGCTGCGACCGTTTGTCGAAGGGCCTGTTGGATAAAGCGCTGGAGGCCTTCGAAGACTCCGCCAAAAAAGACGACGCCAACTTCATGACGCAAATGATGATTGGCAAGCTGTATTTGTACGGCGTCAATGAAGATTGTAATATCATCGATACGCAAAAAGCCGAGCACCATTTGCGCGCCGCCGCGCGTTATGCCAAAGCCGAAGCGCGCTTGCTGCCGGCGGCGACCCGCTACGCTGGGGAAGCGTTGCTGCATGCTTCGATTGCGAGCTATGCACGAGCCAATGATAAAGTGCTGGCGGGAAATACCGGCGAAGCGCAACAGCTTTTGCAAAATTCTTTTAACCTCGCCAGTCAGGCGGCAGAAACTTACCCGCAGCTATCGGAAAGTTTTTATCATCAAGCTAAATTTGCCGCGTTGCTCGGCGACGGTAAAACCGCCACTGCCAGCTTGCAACATGCGATTGAGCTGGATGAAGCCTATTGCCTCAAAGCCGATTCGGATGTGGATTTTCGTTTTGTGCTGGGTGATGTGAAACAGTTGTTTAACGGGCTGCGCAACAAAAGTAACGACGAGGTTTTGAACAAGCTGCAACAGTGTGAAACCTTGTTGACGGAATGGGTTTATCCGTCCGTGGAAGCGCGCCAGTGCGAAGCCGAAATGCATAAACTGCTGGAAGAAGCGAAAGTTTGCCTGGTACGCAATACGTATTTTGACAATCGCGAGGCCCAACAGTTGATTCAAAAAGCCGAGCAGACTTTTAAAGCGATGCTCGTGCATAAATCTGTTCTGCAAACGGTGGCGGCGCATACCAATCGCGTCACCAGCCTGGCATTCAGCGCCGATCAAACGACGTTGGCCAGCGGCGGCGGCGATGGCCTGATTTTGTTGTGGCGCTTGCCGGAAAATCAACTCAAGTTGACACTGCACGGACACAACGATGCGATTACGCATCTTGCTTTCAGTCACAATAGCCGCATCCTCGCCAGTGTTGATCGGCGTGGCGGTGTGCGGCTGTGGCATGTCGCCACCGGTTCCCTGATGTGTGATCTCACCGCCAGCAGCAACGCGGTGCATTGCCTCACCTTCAGTCCGGATGATAAAAAGCTGGTGATCGGCAATTATGATCGCCAAGCAACGATTTGGGACGTGGTAAGTGGCGTGGCATTGCACACGCTGAACGGCCACAAGAGCAGCGTCGATACTGCCGTTTTTAGCAGCGACGGCAAGTTGCTCGCGACCGGCAGCCCGGATAACACCGCGATGCTCTGGGACGCGAACACCGGCAGGTTGCTGCACACTTTCTTCGGTTGCTCCGGCCTTTCCAATTGCCTGGCGTTTCATGCCAATGACACGATTTTAATTTGCGGCTCCAGCGACGGCAGCGTACGGTTTTATAACGTCGCGGATAAAAAGATGCTGTATAATTTGCCCGAGCGCTCCGGCACGGTGAGCTGGATGACATTAAGCCCCGATTCGAAACTGCTGGCGACGGTGCATTACGGCAAAGCCGTGCAACTTTGGGACGTGCCGAATGCGAAGCTGCTGCATAATCTCAAACCGTTTTCGCCGGGAATTACGTCGGTGCGTTTCAGCCCGGATGGCATCGTGCTCGCGGCGAATGATTATCAAGATCGCAGCGTCAAATTATGGAGCGCGCAGGACGGCCGGTTGGTGCATGTGATTGCCGGCAACTTGACATGCGCTGAATTTAGCCATGACGGCGGCGTGCTCGTCACCGGCGATGAAACCGGCAGCTTGAAATTCTGGGGCCGCATGGTTATCACCCGTGCCGCCTTTGAAGCTCGTCATAAACGTCCGACCCCGCCGCCGCGGCCCGCTTCCCCACCGAGTGGTGTAAATGGCGCGAACCGCCCAGCGTCGATGCCGGGCCATTCTGCGGCTGGCAACTCACGTGCGACAATGCCGAATGGAACCGGCGCTGCACCGGGTGCTTCGCCATCGCGGGTGTATGAGCAAAAAACCACCCCGGGGACTTTTGTGAAAACGTCGCCCCCCAACGCGCGGCCGATTGACAAAAATTTTTCCAACAAAGCCGAAGCGTTTAACCGCCGCGCCGAATTCACCTCGACGCGAACGGAAGCTTCGCCGGCCCGCGTTAGTGAAACGCTCAACCGGGTTGAACCGGAGGAAAATCCCGCCGCGGTTGACGGGAATCCTTACGAAGCTGAGTTAGAGCGTTTGTTGCAAAAGCAACAACGGCAGGCCGAAAAATTGGAGAAAATGGGCCGTTGTTTGGAATGTGGCAAAAAACTGGGATTTTTCGCGAAAATTTGGGGATTGAAATTCTGCAAGAAACACGGCTTTTAAAAAAGCGGATGACGGGGAGCATGATTCCGTCGCGCCACACCGCGCCCGAATTGGCAAATTAACTTTGTGTTGGCGCTGGTGGAAATATTATTTTTGCTCTCCTCGTTATCTATTATGATTAAGATCACGCTGACCTTGCCCGAAACGATTTACCAACACGCCGCGAATCTCGCGGTTGCAACCCACCTTGATATCGGCAGCATCGTCACCGAAGCACTGGCAATCACGTTGCCGGCCTTTGACGAAGCGCTGACCGCACTCGCCCCTACCAACGCCAAAGAAGAAGTGCATGTGATATCCGATTCGCAGACGACGATGATCATGCGGCGGCTGCTGCAAAACGATAAACCGTTGAATGATCGTTTGTCGCAATGGCGTGCGGACGGCATATCGACGCGAGAAATTACCGCATTGCTCTCACTGCTACTCATGCAACGGCACGGCTGGCTCCTGGAGAGCGAACCCGTTGCCACACCGGCCGCCTGATAAAATTTATATTCTTCTTTTTGGTCCCACCTTCTTTGCGCTCCAATAATCCTCCCGCCGGTGAATACGGCAGAGTCTTTTGTAGATAAAAACTTGCGCAAAATCCTTGACATTGCCTTTTTTTCGGTTATCATAAAAACAGCGACAACAACGCCGGCTTGCAACTGTTGGCGTTGTTTTGCGTAAGAAAAAGCGGCTGTCGTCGAGCAAATTTTATTCACCAATCGGGAGTCATGGCATGGAGTGGTTGGCCGATCCCAATACCTGGATTCAGCTCTTGACGTTAACGAGCCTGGAAATTGTTTTAGGCATCGATAACGTTATTTTCATTTCAATACTCGCAGGTAAATTGCCCCAGCATGAGCAAGGCCGCGCGCGCAACATCGGCCTCGTCTTGGCGATGCTCACGCGCATTGTGTTGCTCTTCTCGATCGTTTGGTTGAGCAAGCTGACCGTGCCATTGTTTAATGTTTTGAATAATGAAATCTCCGGACGCGATCTGATTTTTATTATCGGCGGGCTTTTTTTGCTCGCCAAAAGCACGTACGAAATTCATGAAAAATTGGAAGGCGCGGAGGGCGGCGCCTCGCGACAAATCCGCGCCGCCTCGTTTGCCAGCGTCATCATTCAAATTATTCTGCTGGATATCGTGTTCTCGCTGGATTCGGTGATCACCGCGGTCGGCATGGCGAATCATCTCGTCGTAATGGTCACTGCCGTTGTCATCGCTGTCGGTTTCATGCTGTTCTTCTCCGGCTTCATCAGCGGCTTTGTTGATCGCCATCCGACCTTGAAAATTCTGGCGCTGAGCTTTCTGATCTTAATCGGCGTTACTCTGCTCGCCGACGGCCTCGGGCAACACATCTCGAAAGGCTACATTTATTTTGCGATGGCGTTTTCGGTGTTCGTCGAAATTCTCAATTTGCGCGTGCGCAAACATGCGGCGGCCCCGCTCAAATTGCGACAGGCCTACGTTGATGAAGGCGATCAAGATACTGCGAAGTAAAATGTTTATTCATATTTCATTATCACAACCTTTCACGGAGGAAATGCAACATGCCCGCTAAACCCAAACGCAAAGCCGTTAAAGCCAAAAGTGCGGCCAAGAAAACCAAGCGCCCGGTCAAGAAAGCCAAACGCCCGGTGCAAAAAGCGAAACGCGCTGCAAGCAAGCCGAAGGGCGTACAACGCGTGCCGGAGCATATGCACACCATCACGCCGCATCTCGTTCTCAAGGGCGCCGGCGAGGCGATTGCGTTTTACCAGAAGGCCTTCGGTGCGATCGAGCATTATCGCATGCCGATGCCGGACGGCTCGATTATGCATGCGGAAATCCAAATCGGCAACTCGGTTTTTTTTATGAACGACGAGATGATGGGCGCGAAATCGCCGCAAGCGCTTGGCGGCTCGCCGGTCGTTATTCATCTGCAAGTTGCAGATGTTGATGGTTTATGGAATCAGGCGGTTGCGGCCGGTTGTCAAGTCGCCATGCCATTGGCGGATATGTTTTGGGGCGACCGTTACGGCATGCTCATTGATCCCTTTGGTCACACGTGGTCGATGGCAAGCCACATCGAAGACGTGCCGCCCGAGGAGATGGGCAAACGTGCCGAAGCCGCGATGTCACAAATGATGGGCGGCGAAGGCCAGCCGCCGATGTAAAAAACTGTTTTTGCGATAGCAAAAATTTTTCCTGCGGCCTGAAAATCATTTGATTTTATACCGCCCGGTTTGACACGGAGCAGCGGAGTGCGTGAAGGAAAACGGAATCTCTTCAAATTCAGCGTCAGTTTGTAACGAAAGCTCCGGGCTTTCTCGTTTTTCTCCGCAGTTCCGTGTTAGAAAAATTGCATTCGCAAAGCAGTTTGGCTTTTAAATAACGTAATTATCGGCAGCGTTATTTTCTTTTCTGACCACCGTTGACGACCCTCACACTTTTTGGCTATTCCGGTGCGGAAAAACTTTGGGCCTTCTCGCAAATGGCGTTCGCCCGCCCGCAACTGGCGCGTATTCCTGGAATCCGTTTCTGGAAACTTCTCGGCAGTGGACACGGCAGCGGCTTCAGTCTCCGCCCCAACTGGGCGCGTTATGGTTTGCTTGCAGTATGGGAAAATGCTGACGCGGTGGAAAGGTTTTTTTCGCATTCAGCGTTGATGCAGGCGTATCGCCGTCATGCCGATGAAATTTGGACCGTGCGTTTGCAGCCGTTGGAAGTGCACGGCCGGTGGTCGGGAGTGGATCCGTTTTTTCCATTGACGCCACCGATAAAAACCGGCCCCATTGCCGTGCTCACGCGCGCAACGATTCGCCCGAACCGATTGCGTGCTTTTTGGAGCGCGGTTCCGGCAACGAGTCAAGCCATTGCCCACGCCGCCGGATTGCTCGCATCTGTTGGTCTCGGCGAGGCCCCATTTTTTCGTCAAGCCACATTCAGCCTCTGGCGCAGCGTTGGCGATATGGAAACGTTCGCTTTTCGTACAACGGCCCATCGCGAGGCCATGCGCCGCACGCGCGCCGAGAACTGGTATTGCGAAGAATTGTTTGCGCGGTTCGCGCCGGTGGCCTCGGAGGGAACGTGGAATGGAAGGGATCCGTTGGCTGGAATATTTTAGTTTCACAATTATATTAAAACATAGAAGGAACATTTCGTGCGCCGCCTTTTTCTGTTATGCATTTTGCTTGTAACGGTTTCATCTACCGAGGCCGGCTATCTCTACAAAGCGATGTTCGTGCGCGCTGCGCCGGGCAAACTACTCGACCTCATGGCGTTGTACAAAGCGCGCATGCCGGTTTATGACGCCGCTGGCGATCTGCGCCCGTTTTGGATGCGCCATTCGCAGGGCGATCAATGGGATTTGATGTTTCTGTTTCCGCTGGAAAATTACAGCGAGTATTTTAAACCGGAGCGCGTGGCCAAACGTAAACAGGCCGCAGAAAAATCCGGATTGCCGCAAGCGCAATTCGCGAAAAGATTTTACGAGTTGGCGGCATGGCACGAAGAAGTTTTTGTCGAGGGCCCGGCGTTGGCGGAGGTACAAAAGGCCTTTGGCAGCGCGGGATTTTATCATGTCGAAATTTTTCTGGCGCTGCCCGGCAAACAAACCGATTTGTTTAAAGAGCGCGAGATGGAGAATGCTTATTTGAAGCACCTCAATCGCCCGGAGAATCTTATTTTTACGCACGATCAAGGCGCGGCGTGGGATTTATTCACCATCGGCTTTTATCGCGACCTCAAGCATTACGCCGAAAGCGCCGATATTCCCGATGAAAAAGAAGCCGAAGCCGCACGGCTCGCCGGATTTGAAGGCCCTGATAAAATCGGCACATATCTGCGCACGCTGATTCAATTGCATCACGACACGCTGGCCGGAGCGGTGAAGTGATTTTCGCAGAAAACGGCAAGTCATGACAATGAATTTTACACCCCAAACTAATAAATACCGAGTGCGCTGGTGGCCGGCGCTTGCCATTATTATTTTCGCGAGCCTAACAACGCTTTTTATTTGGCTTACCGATTCTACCAACCGCCAAGCGCAAATTGAGCAGACCGGCGGTGCGTTGTTCGTGACGTTTTTACTTTTACTCATTTGGCTTTTCGCCTTTTCGCGTCTACCGCGAAGATTTCGGCTGTTCGCATTGGGCGCGCTCGTGTTGCTGCTCGGCTTAGGATGGTCGCTGTTTCGCGTGCGCGGCGTTAGCGGCGACATTCTGCCGATTTTAGAGTGGCGCTTTGCGCAGAATAAAATCGAACCGTTGCCGCAGAACTCTTCGGTGTTAGTCGATACAGCCTTGACAAGCATCGCGATGCAATCAGCGCGAGAAGAATCACAACCCCAGACGGTAACGGAAATTCCTCAACCTGTCATTGCGAAACCTGTAACTTCTTTAAGGCGCGACTATCCTCAATTTCTCGGCCCCAATCGTGATGCAAGGATACCTGGTATTAAACTGAATCGTGATTGGGCAAAGCATCCGCCGCAGCGGTTATGGCGGCAAAATATCGGCGCTGGTTGGTCGAGCTTTGCCGTTGCCGGAGATTTTGCGATTACCCAAGAGCAGCGCGGCGCCATCGAAATGGTGGTGGCGTATGATTTGACTTCAGGCCGCGTCAGATGGAGTCACGGGGATAGCACCGGTTTCATTTCTCCGATCACCGGCGATGGCCCGCGCGCCACGCCAACGATTGCGCAAAATCGGGTTTATACGCAAGGTGCAACGGGTTGGCTTAATTGTCTCGAACTGAAATCCGGCAAACGCCTCTGGGCAAAAAATATTTTGCAGGATAATGACGCCCAAATCAAAGAATGGGGCATGGCCGGTTCGCCGCTGGTGGTCGATAGCCTCGTTGTTGTCAGTGCCGGCGGGCAGAATAATCAATCTTTGGCGGCTTATCATAAAGATGATGGGAGAAAGATTTGGAGTGCCGGCCAGGATCGCGCCGGGTACAGTTCGCCGTTGCTCGCGGCGCTGCTGGGAACGCGGCAAATTCTCATCTTTAATTTGGGCAATGTCGTCGCGCATGAGACTATAACCGGAAAAATACTTTGGCAATTTTCTTGGCCGGGCGGAGGAACCCAACATGTTGCGCAACCCGTGGTGTTGCCGGAGCATCGCGTCTTGGTGTCGAGCGGTTATGGCGTCGGTTGCAAATTAATTCAAATTCAACCCGCTGACAGCACTGGATTTCGGGCGACGCTCGTCTGGGAGACGAATCAACTCAAAGCGAAATTCAATAACGTCGTGCATCGCGACGGTTACATCTACGGCCTCGATGACGGCATTCTCGTTTGCCTTGATCTCGCCACCGGCACGCGCAAATGGAAAGCCGGACGTTACGGGCATGGGCAACTCGTTAATGTGGATGACCTGTTGTTGGTGCAAGCGGAATCGGGCGACGTCGTGTTGGTGGAAGCCACTCCCGCGGCGCATAAAGAGTTAACGCGGTTTGCCGCATTGGCAGGCAAAACCTGGAATAACCCCGCGCTCGCCGGAGAATATTTGCTGGTGCGCAACGATCGCGAAGCTGCGTGTTATCAATTAGCGCTCGAACCCGCCGCAAAATGAATTCGAACCTTTTTTACAAAATTGTCGTATAAAATTTGTCCTGATCATAAAATCGGCGAATGCGCCGAGCCATTTAGTGTAAAAAAAATTACAAGGTGCAACATGAAAACGTCAGTTGCTGTTGGAATATTAATCGAAGCCGCCGCGCCGCAGTTTAAAGATTTTGTTTTGCGGAGAAGAGTTTAGGCAACAGAACGATACGGAATTTTCATTCAACGCTCGGTACAGCGTGTTGGGCTGGTTGAATCCAAAACGCATTCCTATTTGCAGCAGTTTCTGTTGCTGATCAAACGGAAGCAGGGGCGGGATTTTCTTTTCTTCCCTTTCGTTCTCACCGCTAAACTCGCGGTTTCTTCCCTATTTGCAACTTTTCAATTCAAAAATTTCTGACGCTTGAGCATGAAACAGTCTGCCCGTGCATGGCCATCATGCCTTCGAGCGATACTTATAGCCATTAGGATTTTTACATGAATCAATCTGTTGAAACTGCACCGGCTTTGTCGGTGACGGCCTCGCCAGCGGACCGGTTTACCGTAAAGTGGAAAGACATTCGCGAGTCGATTGCCGGTACGGAACAGGATTTCACCGAGGGCAGCATCGGTCGCGCCATTTTGTTGCTGGCGATTCCGATGGTGCTGGAAATGATGATGGAGTCGCTGTTCGCCGTCGTTGACGTTTTTTGGGTGGGCCGGCTCGGCGCCGATGCGGTGGCCACGGTGGGATTAACGGAATCCGTGCTTACCGTCATTTATGCCGTGGCGTGGGGCATGAGCATGTCCACCACGGCGATGGTGGCGCGGCGCATCGGCGAGAAAAACGCTGAAGGCGCGGCGATTGCCGCGGTGCAAGCTATTGGTGTCGGCACCGCGATTTCCGTGTTGTTCGGCATACTTGGCGTTGTTTTTGCGCCAAAACTGCTGATGCTGATGGGCGCCTCGCCGAATATTGTGAACATTGGCTCCGGTTACATGGCGTGGATGATCGGCGGCAACCTTACGGTGCAACTGCTGTTTTTAATCAACGCAATTTTCCGCGGCGCCGGTGATGCGGCGCATGCCATGCGCGCGCTGTGGATCGCCAACCTCTGCAACATCATTCTCGATCCGTGTTTTATTTTCGGCTGGGGCCCGTTTCCGGAGCTGGGCGTGACCGGCGCCGCGGTGGCGACGAATATCGGGCGCGGCATTGGCGTGCTCTATCAACTCTTTGTGTTGTGGCGCGGTTGGACCCGCGTCAAAATCAGCCGCGCGCAATTGCGCCTCAATCCCGAAGTGATGTTGCGGTTGTTGCGCGTTTCCGCCGGCGGCGTGTTTCAAATGTTGGTGGCCACGGCAAGCTGGCTGTTGCTTGTGCGTGTCGTCGCGATGTTTGGCAGCGCGGCGCTGGCGGGATACACGATTGCGTTGCGCATTATTATTTTTGCGATTCTGCCGTCATGGGGCATGGGCAGTGCCGCGGCCACGTTGGTCGGACAAAACCTCGGCGCGCAAAAACCGCAGCGTGCCGAGCGTGCGGTGTGGATCACGGGGTTGAGCAACATGATTTTTCTCGGCGGAGTGACGGTACTTTTCATTTTATGCGCGGAACCGTTGGTGCGGCTGTTTACCGATGATCCCGCGGTCATTCCATTCGGCGTTGATTGCTTGCGTTACATCAGCTACGGCTATATTTTTTATGCCTACGGCATGGTGATGGTGCAAGCCTTCAACGGCGCCGGTGATACCAACACACCGACGTTGATCAATATGTTTTGTTACTGGCTGTTGCAAATTCCGTTGGCGTACGCGTTGGCGCTGTGGGCAGGCATGGGCGCGCAGGGCGTGTTTCTGGCGATCACCATTTCCGAATCAACGATTGCCGTCGTGGGGGTTTTGGTTTTTCGGCGCGGGCGATGGAAAGAACGGAAGATTTAAAGCTTGTAACCTGTGAAGTCCGGCTGGCGCTTAATGAGTTTTCTAATTTACCAACATTGGGTTGCGACAGTCGAACTTTACTTTATCAAAAGGAGTAAAAATGAGTGCTGCCGCAACGGCGGTTATCGCCGCCATGATTCGCGCCATTAAAGCCTCCGGCACGATCGTACAGGTGGAGGCAAAAGAATTTTTAGCGATTTTAGCAAAAACCAAGACGCCTTTGGTGGTGCAGCATGAAGGCGGGGTATTTGGGAAAAAATATTATTATTTGACCAGCTATAAAGGCCTGGCTTTTCATGCGAAATCCAAAACGCCGCTGACTTTGCCTGGCGATATTGAGCTGATCGCAGCAAAATCCTTTTGGATGCCGGATTGAGTTTAAATTTATTTCGTTGCAAGCCGTTCGCACGATCAAATCAAAAGATGCGTTTTATGCTACCATATTCACCTTTACGCTTAACCAACGGAGTCGTGATATGCCGCGAACCAACATTTCTTCCGGCACACCGTGGGAGCCGATGGTCGGCTATTCGCGCGCGGTGCGGGTCGGCCCGGTGATTCATGTTTCCGGAACGACAGCGACCGGGCTGGATGGCAAGATTGTCGGTGCCCGGGATGCTTACGCCCAGGCAGTACAAACGCTCAAGAATATCGAAACCGCGCTCACCAAAGCCGGCGCGAGTTTACGCGATGTGGTCCGCACGCGGATATACGTTACCAATATTGCCGCGGATTGGGAAAAAGTGGGCAAGGCGCACGGCGAGTTTTTCGGCGAGATTCGCCCGGCCACGAGCATGGTAGAAGTGAGCCGTTTGATTGTGCCGGAAATGCTGGTGGAGATTGAAGCGGAGGCGATGGTGTCCGAAGTCTGAAGCCTTCAAAAGAAAACCCCAATCGCGCAAACTTACC
>CAYZFF010000035.1:0-21074 GCA_964477305.1 uncultured Cytophagia bacterium | reverse complement strand
TTTGACCGCCGCTTGAGCTTCACGGATATTTTTCCATCTGAAGACACCATCTTCAATTGGACGCTGATCGAGAAAGGCGGCAAAATTTATTTCGATCCGAAAATTCGTGTGCTGCATCTCAGCCGCGTCGGTTTCACGAAATTGTTTCGCCATCAATTCACGCTCGGCCAAGCCTCCGCAGAAGCGCGCCGCACGACCACCCTGCCCGGCCGCATCTTCGTGCGCCACCCATTTTTGAGCCTGATTTTACCGGCTGTCCGCTGGCTGCGCACCTTTTGGCGTCTGTTCAAAAATGATACACCGAAGTGTCTCATTTTCGTTACATTGTCGCCACTGTACATTCCAGCCGTGTTTGCGTGGAGCTTCGGATTCATGTCAAAACGTGAATTTAAGCCCGCTGTCATCACGGTTGAATCTGCGCCGATACAAGCTTGATAAAGCCTTTGCTGGCATATCCTTTGCATTAAGAGCCGCAGCAAAAAGTTATTGCTGCGGTTTGTTTTTAATGGTCAAAAATCGGACATTCTTTAAAGGCGTGTTCGCAAGATTATTGTGGCAAAATTATCTTGCAAATTTTTTCTTGGCTGTTTATGAAAAGCGTGGGTGTCATTGAATTGGCGATCTAAAAGTTTTGTCGGCTTGATTCTTCTTGGCGTGATCATCGGCGGCGCATATTTGCGATTGGCGAATTTGAACGGGCAAAGTTTTTGGGTCGACGAAATGAATCACGTTGTCGCCGCGCAATCGCTGCTGAAAGGCAACGGCGCGGTGTTTCCTTCGGGCCTGCCGTATGATCGCAGTTTGCTTTTCACCAAATTGGTTGCCCACTCGTTTGCGCTCTTTGGCGTGAGTGAATTTAGCGCGCGTTTTCCCAGCGCCATTTTCGGCGTGTTGAGCATCCCACTCGTGTTCTTCGTCGCGGCGCGAATGTTTCGTCATGTTGGCGTCGGTTTGGTCGCGGCTTTCTTGCAAGCGTTCACGCCATTCAATATTGGCTGGTCGCGCGTCAGCCGCATGTACGCGATTTTTCAATTCTTCTTTTTGCTCGCCGCGTATGCGATTTACGAAGGCCTCGAAGGCACGCGCGAAAAGAAATCCGGCATTCGTTTATTTCAAACTTGGAATCTTGATGTCTTTTGGTTGGCCATTGCCGCGCTGGCGTTAGCCGCCGCAACATATTTGCAAGTGTTGAGCGGCGTCATCTTGCCGGCGCTGTTGCTCTTTTTCGGTTTATTGCTTGTCGACAGATTGATTGCGCCTGGCGTGAAAAGCGCGCGGGTTGGCAAGTATGTTGTTTTGCTCATTCTGTTGCTGGCAGGCGTGGCCGGCATCGCCGTGCTGGCGCCGGATATCCTCATACAAGCGCGTGAGGCCATGCGTTTTAGCCCGAATTGGGCGAAATATGATTATGTGCAAAACCCGTTTTACTATTTCTGGTTTTTGATTTCAAATTTTTATTTTACCATTGCCGCCTTCTTTTTGATCGGCGTGGTTATCGCCGTTGCTGAATTGCGCAAAGCGGCCATTTATCTTTTGTTATTATTTGTTGTGCCCCTGGCGCTGCTCTCGACCATTTTTGTGTTAAAAGTCGAGCGCTATATGTTTCATCTGTTTCCATTTTATTTGCTCCTCGCCGCTTATGGCGCGGTGCGACTCTTTGATCTGGCGAGCAAAGTAGCGCAGCTATCTTCGTGGCGTTCGCCGCAGTGGGCCAGGTTTGCTCTGGTGTTGGTGTTTATCGGCATTCTCGGCGCGTCGGATTGGTTGCGTTTTGCGCGGAAAATTCCGTCTTTGCGCGCCGGCACGAATGGCGCGGTGACCATTGAAGAATGGAATGACGCCTGCGCTTTTGTTCGCAATCAGCGTGTCGAAAAGCAGCCGGTCATCTCGACATTACCCGTCGCGGTTTATTATTATCTCGGACACGCCGATTATTTTCTCGCGAGCATGGAAAGCAGCCGTGATGAAGAAATTATCAAAAAAGACGGCGCGTTGATCGATTATTACAGCAATGCCAGTGTTATTGACACGGTTGAGGACTTGCAGGGCTTGATGCAAACCCAACCAGCGGGCTGGTTGATTGTTGATCTCTACCGGCTCGGCGAAACGCGTTACGTGCGCCCCGAAGTAAAGGAGTTTATTGAACGTCAATTGCAGCGCCGTTATGTGACGCCGGAAAAAACCATTGCGATCTACTCGTGGAGTGATCTAAAATCTTAGTACACGGATTCCCGCAGATCGTTGACGCGGTGAAGGAATTTCAAGCCCGCGTCACCCGGGTTCAAAACCTATGAAGAGTTTTACTCGCGGCACTTTTCTCCTGATGGCGGCGCAAGGCGTTTTGATGTTGAGCGGTTATGCACTCAATGTCTTTCTCGCCCGTTATTTCGGGCCAGAACAATACGGCGTGTACGGTGTGGCGATGGCGATGTTGGTTTGGGTTGAGCTTTTTGTCATTAATGGCGTGCCGACGGCGATGCAAAAGTTTATCGCGGAATCGCCGGCGCGCGCTTCAGCATGGGTGCGGCTTGGACGCCGATCTCAATTCGCATACGCTTCGAGCGTCTTTGTTCTTTTTGTCTTGAGCGTGCCGTTAATTAGCGCAAGTTTTACAGATTCAGTTTTCAAAAGAATTTTATGGATCGCCGCGCCGGATATTTTGCTCTACGGCCTATACTGGTTTTATCTCGGCGTGCACAGCGGGCTGCATCGGTTTGAAAGTCAAGCGCTGATCATTGCAAGTTACGGCTTGAGCAAAGCCGCCTGTTGCATTGGTTTGATCTTATTCGGTGCTGGCCTTGAAGGCGCCCTGATCGGCAATTTTCTTGGCTCGACGGTCGGCCTCATTATTGGCGCGTTTCTGTTGCATCGCGCTCATTTACCGGAAACCACCGCAACCGAACATTACTCGAGCTTGAGCAAATTTGCTGTGCCCATTGTTTTATACACGCTCAGCAACAATGCTCTGCTTTATATTGATTTGATCTTTGTCAAAAAGTTTATGCCGTCGATGGCTGCCGGTCACTACACGGCGGCAGCGACTATTGCCCGTGTGCCGTATTTTATTTTTCTCGGATTAACGGCAACGGTGTTGCCGGCGTTGAGCCGCATGTTGGCACAGGAAGATGTTGAGGCGAGCCGCGGGTTGTTGCGCCAAACGATGCGTTTACTGCTGGGCCTGCTCGTTCCTGTGCTTGTCTTAGTGTTGGCAAACGCTGCCGAAATGGTCGAATTGCTTTACACGGACACGTATGCTCCCGCAACACCGATTTTACGCCTGTTGATTGCCGGCATCGCCATGTACACGCTGCTTGTCGTGTTGAGCACAATCATGAGCGCCGATGGTTACGCCAATCGTGCGTTTCAAATTAATTTGCTTGCTGCGGTGAGCGATATTCTGTTCTGTCTCGTGTTAGCGCCAAAGTATGGAACACGGGGCGCCGCGCTGGCCACATTGATTGCGGCGGCCATTGGAGCCGTGGTCGCGAGTGTAATAGTGTTGCGACGATTTGGCTCGATTGTGCCCTGGCGTTCGTTATTGCGGACATGCCTGGCCGGAGGCGTAGCATGGGGATTGGCGGCTTGGTGGCAAGCAACCGGTGTGATGTTGTTGGTTGAATTGACTGTGTTGATTGGTTTTTATTTTCTCGTGTTGTATGTTTTAGGCGAATTTAAGAAAACGAATACAATTTAGCTTGAGAGCTTTTGCGCCTGAAGGCGTTACTACGAGCGTTACGACGAACACGCGTTTGATATGAAAATAGCCATTATGGGCATTCGCGGGATTCCCGCAAATTACGGTGGTTTTGAAACGTTTGCTGAAGAATTGAGCACGCGCTTGGTGCAGCGCGGCCACGAGGTGACGGTTTATGGTCGTGCCAATAGTATTAAGCATCCCGATAAATACTATCGCGGCGTCCGGCTCGTGGTTTTACCGACGATTAGCCATAAGTATTTTGACACCGTGGCGCATACGTTTCTTTGCGTTTGGCACAGTCTCGCGCAACATTATGATGTGATTCTAATCTGCAATAGCGCCAATGCCATTTTTTCGTGGATTCCACGGTTGAAATGGATTCCCGTGGCGCTCAACGTTGACGGTTTGGAATGGAAACGCGCCAAATGGAACGCACTCGGCAAGGCGTTTTATAAAATCTCCGAATGGCTGGCGACGTTTTGCGCCAATGAAGTTGTTACAGACGCGCGCGATATTGAAAAGTATTATTTGGAAAAATTCAACAAACGCTCGACGTATATTCCTTACGGCGCACCGATCGGCCGCGTTGAAACGGATGATGTCTTGCATCGCTACAAATTGAAACCGAAAGAATATGTTCTTTACGTCAGCCGCTTCGAGCCGGAGAACAATCCGCATCGGGTCGTGAAGGCATTCGAAAAAGTCAAAACCGATCTCAAGCTCGTTATGGTCGGCGACGCGCCATATAGCACGGATTTTATTCGTGAAGTTAAAAGTACGAAAGATCCCCGCATTATTTTCACCGGTTACGTTTTCGGGCAAGGTTATCGTGAGCTGCAATCGAATGCGTATTTTTATATCCAAGGCACGGAAGTCGGCGGCACGCATCCGGCACTGCTGGAAGGCATGGGGCACGGCAATTGTATCCTCGCGAATGATGTGCCCGAGCACCGCGAAGTGTTGGGTGACGCGGGATTTTTTTTCAAGACTGGCACGAACGGCGATGTGACCGACCTACGCGATAAGATGCAGCATCTGCTCGACCACCCCAGCCTCGTCGCGCAAACCGGCCAGCAGGCACAGGAACGGATTTACCAGCATTACACCTGGGATCGCATCACCGAACGCTATGAAGAACTTTTTGTGCGTCTGGCGCGACGATAACATTTTTCCTCTTGCGCGGTTTTAAAAGTTGGCCAAAGCGAGTAAGCGTACGGGAAAGAGTATGCGCAGGAGATTAACCGAACGGATTGAGCGAAATTCAGAAGCATGGATCGCAAAAAAATTTTTATTAGCGGGCTTGTCGCGCTGGCGTTATTTTTTCGGCTGTTTCTGTTGCGATACCGTTTCGCGGTAAATTGGGATGAACCGCATTATTTGCAAATGGCCGCGAGTTTCGTTGCGGGAAATTGGGAGGCATTCTTTCATCCCTATTGGTCGCCAGGTTTGCCCTTGTGGATGGGGTTGATGAATTTGCTGATTGCCGATATTGAATGGGCGGGACGATTGACGACCGTAATATTCGGGGCCTTGATGGTTGTGCCGATTTATCTATTGGCGCGTGAATTGATGGGACAACAAGTTGCTTTTTGGGCGGGGATTTTTTCAGCTTTGCATCCGGCGCTCGCCTTTGCGCAGACGGCCCCACTCGCGGAGCCGGCGTACATGTTCTTTGGATTTCTTGGATTATGGCTGGGTTGGCAGGCGTTGCAAAAAAAACGTTGGCTGTTTGCCATCGCCGCCGGTTTGTGTTGGGGATTTTCATATCTCGCGAAACCGGAAGGCATGGGATTCTTGATCGTGTTTGTGGTATTCGCTCTCGGGCGCGCGATCGCAGATTTTTTTAGCCATCGCCGTGCGCCGTCATTGCTGATGATTCTCTGCGCCGGCATGGGTTTTCTCATGACGGCATCACCGTACCTGATTTATTTGCACAAGCAAACCGGTTACTGGACGCTCAGCGCCAAAGGCGCAGCAAATCAGCAATTTGAAGCGACATATTTTACCGCCGAGAATGATGATTTCTTTGAATCGTTGTCGCCCGATAATAAAACACTGCCGATGGATGTGATTTTTCATACCGGCACATTCTTGCAGCAATCCCAAAACAATGGCGTACCAAAGGTGAAAATCTCTGCCGGATTGCTTATAAAAAAATACGCCACGAATTTTTTTCGCGTGTTAAAATACGGTTTGCCGCAAATGCTGTCACTCGTGCTGGCTATTCTCCTCGGCCTTGGTTTATTTGGCCACAGATGGCAACCAACGGAATTACCACTCGCCGTTTATCTGCTCGGAGTACTGATTTTTTATTGGCTCATCGTCGTGCCGGCTTTTCACATTACCGAGCGTTATCTCATGGCGATGTTGCCGCTTGCAGGAATTTGGGTTGCGAGCGGATTTGTCCGGCTCGCGGAATGGTTGCAGGAAATGACGCAAGCGCTTTTTGCGCGAGGAAGATCCCAATATTGGGGAAGGGCCTTGGCGATAGCGGTTGGTGGTATGCTTTTCTGGTTGCCGGAGATGGGCAAAGTGATGGCATCAACGCCCGCCGGTGATACGGAGTGGGCGGAGGCTATTGAGTTGAAAGAAGCCGGAACTTGGCTGCGCCAACATGCTGAACAGCAACCGCCGATCATGATGAGCTACAACAAGGCGGTGGATTTTTACGCCGGTAATTACGACGTGCGCAGCGGCGTGAGTTTTACCCAAGATTCATTCGCCCGCCAGCTTGAATATGCGCGGCATCGCGGCGCGCGGTATGTGATTATCAGCGCGCGATATGTTGGACATTTTCCAATTCTGCAACAAGTATTGAATTCACCGCCGCCGGAATTGCGCCTGGTGTACACGACCACGGCGACTATGGTACCGCGGGCGTTCGTCTACGAAATCGTTCCGCATCCATCTGTTAGTGTTGGTAATTGACTCTGACAAGTGAATGCTGTTTATGGAGTTATCAATTACGCTGTGATAGGCCATGACCAAAACCACCGTCAACACGATTTTTTTAATTTCCATTCTCACGACCATTGCCGGACAAATTTTGCTTAAAAAAGCGACGGCGGCGCAAGCGGTGAGTTTCGATGCGTCGCGTTTATTTTCCAGCCTCGTGGCTTTCGCCACCAATCCTTATCTGCTCGGCTGGATTTTGTCTTCCGGCATCAGCGCCACTTTATGGATCGTCGTTTTGTCGCGCTTTGAGCTTAGTTTTGCTTTTCCGGTCTCGACCTCGTTGAGCTACATTTTGATTCTCGTGCTGTCGTGGTGGTTGTTCGGCGAACAGTTGTCGCTGGTTCGCTGGCTGGGTATCGGTTTGATGTGCATCGGCATTTTTATGGCTTCGCAAAGTTAAACTTTTTTTCACTGCACCAATGGAACGCAATAATAACAACTTTGGTTTGTCGATTTTTTTTCCGGTCTACAATGACTGGGGAACCATCGGCAGTATGGTGGCTTTGGCAATTGCAACCGCCGAACAAATTACCGACGACTTTGAGGTGATTCTGGTTAACGACGGCAGTGAGCAACATACCGTCGAGGTGCTCAACTTCATCGAGAAGCAATTTCCGCAGGTCCGTGTTGTGCATCACAAGAAAAACCGCGGTTACGGCGGCGCGCTGCGTACCGGCTTTTCTGAGGCCAGCAAAGATTATGTTTTCTACACCGACGGCGACGCGCAGTATGATGTGCGCGAATTGAAAAAGCTGGTGCCGGCCATGCGCCAGGGCATCGACGTCGTGAACGGCTACAAAATCAAACGCCACGATCCGTGGTATCGCATCGTCATAGGTAAGTGCTATCACGCCGTCACCAAGCTCGCATTCAGTTTTACGATTCGCGACGTGGATTGCGATTTCCGGCTAATGCGGCGCGGTATTTTTGACAAAATAAATCTCGAGCATAATAGCGGCGTGATTTGCGTCGAGATGATTAAAAAGCTGCATGATGCAGGTTGCCGTTTTGCCGAAGTGCCGGTGACGCATTTTTTCCGTGCCAGCGGCAAGTCGACATTTTTTCGCTTTGGCCGCATCTTTCGCGTTGGCGTTGATCTCACCAAATTGTGGTGGCGCCTGGTCGTGAAAAAAGAAGGAAAACAGGGAAAAATTGTACATGAGCGCTCTCGAGAAGCCGTATCGCGGTAGCAAGGTGATGGTTACTGGCGGGTTGGGTTTTATCGGCTCCACGCTCGCGATCCGTCTGGCAGAACTGGGCGCGCAAGTTACCGTCGTCGACTCGCTTATTGATGAATACGGCGGCAACCTGTTTAATTTGCACGGCTACGAAGAACGGATCCGGATCAATATCGCCGATGTGCGCACCGCTCCTACGATGAACTATCTTGTGCGCGGTCAGGATTATATTTTTAATTTGGCCGGGCAAGTGAGCCACTTGGATAGCATGGAAGATCCCTACACGGATCTTGAAATTAACTGCCGCAGCCAACTGTCGATTCTCGAAGCGTGCCGGAAATTTAATCCGGGCGTGAAAATCGTTTTTGCCGCGACCCGCCAACAATATGGCAAACCGCAATATCTCCCGGTTGACGAGCGGCATTTGATGATTCCGACCGACGTCAATGGCATCAATAAAATTGCTGGCGAAATGTATCATTTGTTGTATAATAATGTATACGGCATTCGCGCTTGTTCCCTGCGGTTGACAAACACCTACGGCCCGCGCATGTTGCTGAAACATAACCGGCAGGGTTTCGTCGGCGTGTTCATCCGGCAGGCGATAAACGGTGAAGAAATAAAAATATTCGGCGATGGCAAACAACGCCGCGATTTTAATTATGTTGATGACGTGGTGGAGGCTTTTCTGCTGGCGGGCGCCGACGAGCGCGCCAACGGCGAGGCCTTCAATCTCGGCGGCGCAGAGATTTTCAATCATTTGGATTTTGTCAAAACATTGATTGCGATTGCCGGCAGCGGGTCGTATACGATTGTGCCGTTTCCCGAGAATAAAAAGAAAATTGATATCGGCGACTATTACGGTAATTACCGGAAATTTCATGCGCTCGCCGGCTGGGAGCCGCAAGTAAATTTAGCCACCGGCTTGGAAAAGACGATTGCTTATTTCCGGCAGCATAAAGAACATTACTGGCCTAAGTAAAATGAACGTACCGTTTCTTGATCTCTCGCGCCAATATTTGGCGATGAAAAATGAAATTGACGCAGCGATGGCGCGCGTCTTTGCCCGCGCGTGGTTTATTTTGGGCGAGGAAGGCGAAGCCTTCGAACGTGAATTTGCGGATTATCTCGGCGCGCAACATGGCGTTGGCTGCGGCTCGGGAACGGAAGCCTTGCATCTGGCCTTGCTGGCCTGCGGCGTCGAACCCGGCGATGAAGTCATCACCGTGCCGAACACTGCGGTGCCGACCATCTCCGGTATTTCTTTCGCGAATGCCGTGCCGAAATTGGTTGATATCGATCCCGTAACTTACACGATGGATGTTCGTCAGGTCGAAGCCGCGATCACGCCGCGTACAAAAGTGATTATGCCGGTGCATTTGTACGGCCAATCTGCGGATTTGACACCACTGCTTGATATCGCGCGCCAACACAATTTACGCTTAGTCGAAGATGTTTGTCAGGGACACGGCTCAACCTACGGCGAGCAGCGCACCGGCGTGTTGGGCGATGTCGGTTGTTTTAGTTTTTACCCAAGTAAAAATCTTGGCGCTTACGGGGACGGCGGTTTTGTGTGCACCAACGATCCGGAACTCGATAAGCGTTTACGCCTGTTGCGCAATTACGGCCAGACCAAACGTTACTACCATGCGATCAAAGGCTTTAATAGCCGGCTGGATGAATTGCAAGCCGCGATGCTTCGCGCGAAGCTCGTACATCTCGACAAATGGAACGAGAGCCGCCGCGCCCTGGCCAAAAGATTCGATACGCTGCTGCAAGACTTGCCAATTACTTTACCGCAGCAAGCAGCATGGGGTAAACACGTTTTTCATTTATATGTCATTCGCACGGCGCAACGCGACCGGCTCTGCGCGTTTTTGGCGGAGCGCGGCATTCAAACGATCATTCATTATCCCGTGCCAGTACATCTGCAGGAAGCGTATCGTGATTTGAATATTCCGGCAGGTTCGTTACCGGAAGCGGAGAAAGCCGCGCGCGAAATCGTTTCGCTGCCGTTTTATCCGGAAATGCACGATAAGGAAATCGAATATTTAGCCGCGACGCTAAAAGAGTTTTTTGCTAAACAAATTTAATAGCGTGACGCAGTCGTTGTGAGCAGGATAAGGAGAATTTTCCAAAGCAAATGGAATTTATGGATGAACTGCGTAAACGCTTAGTGATTGTGCCGGCGTTTAACGAGGAAAAAAATATCGGACAAGTGGTGGATGATATTCTCGGCGCCGGATTGGGTTTTGACGTGGTGGTGATCGACGATGGGTCGCAGGATCGTTCCAGTGAAATCGCTCGCGCCCACGGCGCCCGCGTGATTAAATTGCCATTTAACCTCGGCATCGGCGGCGCCGTTCAAACCGGCCTTAAATTTGCGTTGCGTCATGGTTACGACGTTGCCATTCAAATTGATGGCGACGGACAACACGTGCCCGCGGAAATTCCGCATCTGCTCGCGCCCATGCAGCGCCGGGAAGCGGACGTGGTCATCGGCTCGCGTTATCTCGGCGCGCGCCACTATCGCACGCCACTTATGCGCCGCGCCGGTATGATCGTTTTTAGCGCCGTCAACTCCATGCTGATCGGCCAGCGGATCACCGACAATACTTCCGGTTTTCGCGCGTTTAACCGCCGCGCCATCGAGTTTCTTTGCCATCATTATCCCAGCGACTATCCGGAGCCGGAGGCAGTGGTCATTCTCGGGCGCAACGGCTTTCGTCTGAAAGAATCGGCCGTGCAAATGCGCCAGCGGTTGGCCGGCGAATCTTCGATCAATTCGCTCCGGTCGATTTATTATATGGTGAAAGTGTTGCTCGCGATTGTTGTCGATGTGTTTAAAACTTACCCGAAAGTCGGGTGATGACCTCATGAGTTTTCGCATTCAAATTTTTGCTATCTGCGGCAGCCTGCTCATTTCCGCCTTTATTTTCGAGATGATTCGAAAACGGAAAATGCTGGAAAAATACTCGCTGCTGTGGTTCTGCGCCGCTATCGTGCTCATCGTGCTTTCCGTCTGGCGCGATTTACTGGAGAAAACTGCGGCACTGCTCGGCGTGTTTTATGCGCCTTCGGCGCTTTTTATCATCGCCGCTTTTTTTGCAATGATGATGTTTTTGCATCTGAGCGTGGTCGTCTCGCGGCTCTCTGAACAGAATAAAAACCTGGCCCAGGAAGTCGGCATTTTGCAGGAAGAGTTGCGTACGCTGCAAAAAAATGTAGGCAAGCAGGGATGAAGACTGCCGGCTGGATGGGAAAAATTGAAGCTTGGCCGCGGGCGGTAACGCTGGGCGTCATTGTCGGATTGGCATTGACGCTGCGTCTACTGTTGATTGTGGTGATGCCGCAACTCGGCGATCCCAACAGCATGGACACGGCGAACTATTTGCATTTGACCCGCAGCTTGCTTGAATCCGGCCGCTACGCCATGTGGGCCAAACCGACGGCATATGTGGCGCCGGTGTATCCATTTTTTCTTGCCGGCGTGTTTAAGCTTTTCGGCGAAAACTTTTTTGCAGTGAAGCTTATTCAGGTCGGGCTTGGTACGGTGTCGGTGGCTCTGGTTTACTTTTTAGCGGTACGTTTCACGCGGCCGCTCGTCGCGCTGTTCGCAGCGTTGATTGTGGCGCTACATCCGGAAATTATTGGCATCACCGGTTTTATTTATACCGAAACGCTGTTTATCTTTTTGTTGCTCGCAACGCTGCTGTTGCTGATTCATGCGATAACAACGAAAAAAGCTGTTTATTTTTTGGGCGCCGGTAGCCTTTTGGGGCTTACGACACTATGTCGCGGCGTCACTTTGCAGTGGCCGATTTTTATGTTGGCCGTGCTGATGCTTTCTTCCCAGCGGTGGTGGTGGTTGCGCCGTTGGGTTTTTGTTGTTGCCGGGATGGCCGTCGTAATGGCGCCGTGGACGATACGGAATTATCAGCGTTTTCAGGTCTTTTTGCCGGTGGCCACCGGTTCCGGCGACGTGTTTTGGACGGGCAATTATCTTGATTTTGACGGTGAATATCGTTACGAGCAGACGCAAAAAAAATTGCTGGAAGTGGCCGGCGACGTCGACCTGGTCACCCGCGATCGCAAGCTCATGGCGGATGCGAAACGCATGATTTTAGATGAACCGCTGGCGCATGCGTGGCTTTTTATCCGTAAAATATTTCGCTATTGGCTGCGCGTCTACGAGGATGTGCCGCACGGCGAAGCGCGGCAGCGCAATTGGCTGGTGTTTGGCGTTCTAACGTTTACACATTATACGATTTTATTTTTTGCCCTGCTGGGTTTGCGGAAATGCAACTGGCGACACGATGGTGTGAAAATGTTGTTGGCGTTTGTTTGTTATTACACTCTCGTTCATGCGGCGACTTTGGCAGTCGCGCGTTATCGCATTCCCCTCTTGCCGTTGCTTGGTATTGCGGCGGCGAGCGGCGTGATGGGAATTATGCAGAGATTCACGACCAACGAGGCCACGCATGATTAAATGGCTTTTCTTTCTGATTGCCGGCCTGGTTAGCGCCGCATGGATTTTGGGCAGCCGCAATCAACTGCGCACGACGATCATGCTGATGGCGTTGTTTTATGTTTTCCCCGTCGGCTGGATTTTTTATCAATACACCGGCTTGCTGCTCGTGGATCTGGCAATCCTGGCAGCGCTGTTGCTCGGCATCGCCGCCGGCAAACCGATTCGTTTTTTCTTCAAGGAAATTTCGATCCCGACGTTTATTCTCATTGGATGGATGGTTGTAACTTCAGCGCGCGCCTTGGAGCCGGGCATCGGGTATGCCGAGGTTAGTAAATGGGTTCGGGGCTATTTGATTTTTGTTTGTTTGGCAAATTTTATTACTACCGAAAAAGATTTGCGCGCCGTGCTGTTTATCGTGTTGGCCGGCTTCACCTTTGAAGGCCTGCTCGGCGTTTATCAATGGCGGCGCGGCAGTCTGGGGCTTGATTTTCTTGGCGAACGTTTATTTCGCCCCGAATGGTGGCGCGCTTATGGCACGTTTTACGTTCCCAGTTACTACGGCAATTATCTTATCATGATTTTGCCGATTGCGCTGCGCCTGCTGATTTTCTACCGGCCGCCGCAAAAAAAAGAAACGTATTTTTTTGCATTTGCCACCGGCATCGGTTTTCTCGGCCTTTATGCTTCGCTCGCACGCGGCCCGTGGCTGAGTTTTCTCGCGGTTGTCGCGCTGATGCTGCTCTTTACCTTTTTTAAAAGCAAACTGCGGCCCAAGGTCAAATGGCCGATTGCCATCGGCATCATCTTATGTCTCGCGTTCAGTTGGCAATACACCGATAAGGTCATCGCGCAATTCGGCGAAGAGCGCAAAACCGCGGCGATGACGCGAATTTACCTTGGTCAGGTGGCGTGGCGGTTGATTCAAGACAATTTGGCTTTTGGCGTCGGGCCGGGCAATTATGAATTGAACTCGCCGCGTTATGTCGTGCCGATCAAAGAATATCCGACTTCGCTGCTTTCGGAAATGGTGCACAATACCTATTTGTTGATTTTTTCCGAGAGCGGTGTGGTCGGCATTACGGCCTTTGTGCTCATTCTCATTCAAATGTGCATCATTTGTTTTCGTTTGTTCCGGGCCAATCATCCTCTCGTGCTTAACTTTGCGATCGGCGGCGCCATGTCCATTCTGGCGATTATGATATCGTTTGTCGCTAGCCCGGATATTCACAATGAACAGACCATCAATCAGCTTTTTTTGATTTCCGGTATAGTATTTGCGTGTGAATTAATGGAGCGGCGTCATGCCAGCCTGCTGCGGCAGCAACATTTAAAGCAGCGCCGCGAAGCCAGGCAGGCACAGCAAAATACGCAGGAGAACAGCGGCTCGCCGCTGCTTGAAAATGGACAAACTGTTTCAGCGCGAGTCATGCCCACACCGGCAGTAACGCCCGGTCCGGAATTTGAACGCCGCCCCCTGTCGCCGAGGAGACGCCGGTGAAAATTTTGATGGTGGATAAATATTTTTTTATCATGGGCGGCGCCGAGCGTTATTTTTTTGAGTTGAAGGGATTGTTGGAGCGCCACGGCCATCAGGTAATTCCGTTTTCGATGCAACATCCGAATAATTTCGCTTCGGAGTGGGCGGATTATTTTGTGAGCAACATCGAATTTAATGGCCACAGCAAGCTGCAGAAATTAACCCATGGCCCGAAAATCGTCAGCCGGGTTTTGTATTCGCAGGAAGCGAAAACCGCGATCACGAAATTGATCGAACGCGTCAAGCCGGATGTGGCGCATTTGCATATGATCGACCATCAACTGTCGCCGTCGATTTTACATGCGCTGCAACGTTACGATATTCCGATCGTGCAAACGTGCCATCAGTACAAATTAGTGTGTCCGAGTTATCGGTTACTGGTGATGCGGGAAAATCGTATTTGTGAAAAATGCGTCACCGGAAATTTTTATCACGCCGTGCTGGAACGTTGCCATAAAGATTCGATGGCGGCCAGCGCCTTGCTGGCATTTGAATCGTATTTGCACAAATGGATGAAGGTTCACGATCTCATTCAGCTTTTTCATGTGCCAAGCCGTTTTCTCGGCGAAAAACTGCGTGAGAGTGGCGTCGCCGCCCAACGAATTTGGCACCAGTTTTACACGATTGATTTGTGTAGCTATCCGTTCTCTGAAGCGTTTGACGATTATTTTGTTTATTATGGCCGTCTTTCCGCTGAGAAAGGAATTTTGACGCTTCTGCAAGCGATGCAAAATGTCAAGCAATCGAAACTGGTGCTCATTGGCGACGGACCGCAGCGCTTGGAGTTGGAAGCTTTTGCCCGCGAACATAAATTAACGAACGTCGTGTTTGCCGGCTCAAAATCTGGAAACGATTTAACCCAACTGGTCTCGCGCGCGAAATTTGTCGTTGTACCGAGCGAGTGGTATGACAACTCGCCGCTGGTGATTTACGAATCATTTTCGATGGGGCGCCCGGTGCTGGCAACGACTTTGGGTGGGATGCCGGAGTTGATCGAAGACGGCGTGAATGGCCGTTTGTTTGCGCCGAAAGATGTAGATGGATTGAGCCGCATTATAAATGAAATGTTGCGCGACGAGATGCGCTTGCGCGCGATGGGCAAAGCCGGCCGCGCTACGGCCGAGCGCGAGTTCGATCCGGAAGTGCATTATCAAAGGATTCACGAAGTCTATCAACGGTTGACGCATTAAGAATATTCGTTCGTAATGCCTTTAGGCATCGGACGCACGAATTTTGAAATGTTCCGATTCTATAACGACTTTTACTTTTACGCCTGAAGGCGTTACTACAAACGTTTTTGGAGACCCAATGGCTGTTTTATCGATTACCCAAGGACATGACACCGGCGCCGTGATCGTGAAAGATGGGCGCATCCTGGCTGCGATCAGCGAAGAGCGCCTGTCGCGCATTAAAATGGACACGCAATTCCCAACGCGCTCCATCGACGCGGTGTTGAATATTGCCGGATTGCAAAAAGAAGACATCAAGCATGTCGTGATCCCCGAGCTGCGCAAGGGCGACGACATTCTCAAGAATATTTTGCCGAAATATCCACAAAGCGTTTTTGCCGGCGTCAACGGCGAAGCGACCTTCGGTGATCGCGCCCGTCAGCTTTTCATTTCCGGCGGCCTATTGATGAAAACCTACTCGCGCATGACACTGCTGTATCGCAAATACGAGAAGCGTTTTCGCGAGATGTTTCCGCACGCGCAATTGCACCGCGTCGAGCATCATTTGACGCACGCGGCCTCGTCTTATTACACCAGCGGTTTCCAAAAAGCGATTGTCATCACCGGCGATGCGTGGGGCGATTTCGTGTCGACGATGGTCTGTGTCGGCGAAGGCAAAAACTTGACGCCGGTGCATCGCGGCTATTATCCCAATTCGCTCGGACATTATTATCAAAGTCTCACCAATTGGCTCGGCTTTCGCGGCGGCCGGCATGAAGGTAAAATCCTCGGTCTCGCGGCGTTTGGCGACTCCAACTCGCCGGTTTACAATCGCATCAAAGGCATGTTGAAGTGCGACGGCCTTAGCATTCACACGCCGAACATGATGGGCAAGCTCTGGCATAAAAATCTTCCGTTTGGCCAAAATTGTTTAATGCGTGATTTGATCGCGAACCATTCGCGCGAAGACATCGCTGCCGCGTTCCAGCGCCGCTTTGAAGAAGTCGTCACCGAACTGGTGAAGAATGCCATCGAGCAGTATAAAGTGGACAGCGTTTGTTTGGCCGGCGGCATCTTTGCGAACGTGAAATTGAATCAGCGCGTTTTCGAAGTGCCGGGTGTGAAGCGCGTTTATATTTTTCCGAACATGGGCGACGGCGGCGTCTGTGCCGGCGGCGCGTTGTATTACGACATCAACCAAAATGGCTCGACCGGCAGCGATCTGCCGCATGCTTATCTCGGCCCGGATTATTCTGACAAACAAATGGAAGAAGCGTTGCGCCGCAAAGGCGTTGCGTTCGAGCATTATCCCGACATTGCCGTTAAAGTCGCCGAGTTGCTGACGCAAGGCAAAGTCGTGGCACGTTGCGCCGGCGCGATGGAATATGGCCCGCGCGCATTGGGCAATCGCACCATCATGTATCCGGCCACGGATCCGGCGGTCAATAAGTGGCTCAATGATCGCCTGAAGCGCACCGAGTTCATGCCGTTCGCGCCGGTAACCATCGCGGAAGAAGCGCACACCTGCTATAAAAACCTGCACGGCGCCGAGTATCCGGCGAAGTTCATGACGATCACGTTTGATTGCACCGATTTCATGCGCACGAAATCGCCGGCGGCAGTGCACGTCGATCACACCGCGCGCCCGCAGTTGATCGATGAAAAAACCAATCCGGGTTATTATCGCATCGTCAAAGAGTATTTCAAACTTACCGGTATTCCGAGTGTGATCAACACCAGCTTCAATATGCACGAAGAGCCGATTGTCTGCACGCCGGACGATGCCATTCGCGCCTTTCAGCTCGGCCATTTGGATTATCTGGCGCTCGGCCCATTTTTGGTTAAAGGGCAAGGGCAGGAATAAACAAAATTTAAAATTTTAAATTGAAAATTCTCAATTGAAAATTTTTGAGAAATCGTTTTGGTTATCACATATTTCAATTACCTCTGGGATATCGACGGCATCTCGGCCGGTTCGGCGATTAAAGCGAAGGAATTTATCGCCGCGCTCAATCGCACCGGCCACACCGCGCATTTGGAATGGCGTTCCCCGCAACCGAGCGCGCAACCGACGTTCTCTGACAAAATTCGCGCTGGTTTGAAGCCGCAATTGCAGCGGTATTTGCATGAACCGAAACGCCTGGCGCGCAATGCGCCTTACTTGTGGCAAGAATACGCCATTTTAAAACGACAAAAACCCGATGTGCTGTTTAATCGCTTAGAACTGTATTATTTTTCCGGCCTATGGCTGTCGCGCTGGCTCAACTTGCCGTTGGTGGTTGAAGCTGATTGCCCGCCGACTTACGAGCACACCACTTTTTATGGCAAAGAATATTTGCATCTTGGACCGTTACCCACGCATATCGAATTAGCTAATCTCCGGGCCGCCGACGCCATTATAGTCATTTCCAGTGTACTGAAAAAGTATTATGTCGAGCGGGGTATTCCGGCGGAAAAAATGCACGTGATTGCCAACGCCGCCGATCCGCAAAAATTTCAACCCACGCCCAAAGACCGCGAGTTGGTTGATCAATATCAGTTCGCGGGCAAAACCGTTGTCGGCTGGATCGGCTCACTGGTCGGCTGGAGCGGCGTTGAGAGTTTGTTGGATACCGCGCGGCAGATTTTGCGCTCACATCCTCAGGTCTGTTTTATGATGGTCGGCGGTGGTAAAAATCAAGAATTTTTCCGCGAGCGTTTGCAAATCAGCGACTTTGCCAACCGCGTGATTTTGCCGGGAACAGTGCCGCACAGCGAAGTACCGCGGTATCTTTCGTGCATGGACATCGTGCTGGCGCCATATCCCAAGCTGGATTTTTGGTACGCCTCGTCGATGAAAATTTTTGAATATATGGCCGCCGGCAAAACCGTCTTGGCTACAGACGTCGGCCAGGTTGGAGAAATCATTCAGGACAATCAGAACGGCTTTCTTTTTGATCCCGACCGTAATGGCGAATTGCTGGAAAAAATTGTGACTTTGGTGGATTCACCGGAGGCCCGCCAACGAATCGGCGCACAAGCCCGACGCGATATCGAGCAAAAGTGGAATTGGGATAATAATGCCAAGCAGATGCTCGAAATTTTTGCCGAGGTTTTGCAACGCCGCCGTCATGCAACCCCAAAAGTCAATTGAACCTTTGGCGCACGGCTGCGCTTGCCTTCCAAAAATTTTAACATGACAACGTCACACACCGATATTGTTGCTCCCCCTGCTTCCGATCAACCTCAAGCTCGCTTTGAGAACGGAACCGTCAATTCGTCGAAGCATGATAGTCTTCGCCGCTTGCGCGTTTTGCAAGTGGTCGATGGGTTCCGCATGGGCGGCGCGGAGAATAAGCTGGTGGAATTGATTGCGCATCTCAATAAAAAAAAATTTGAGGTGACTCTGGCCAACGTCGGCCCGCGTGGCGCCTTGGAAAATAAATTCGAGCAACTTGGCGTTGAAACGTTTCATTTTCCCCGGCGCTTTGCTTTTGATCCCTTGCCGGTGTGGCAATTGTCGCGCTTGATGCGACAGCGCCGGATTGATGTCGTGCAAACGACGTTGTTGTGGGCGGATTTGGTGGGCCCCGTTGCGGCGGCTTGGGCTAAAGTTCCCGTGGTGCTGTCGTGGGAAACCGTGTCGCACGAAGGTGATCCTTTTCATAATAATTTTCAGCGCCGCATCGGCTATCGCTGGGCGATGAAATGGGTCGACGTGATCGTGCCGGTTTCCGAAGAAATCAAACGTTCACTGATCCGGCGCCGGCAAATCTCCGCCGAAAAAATTCGCGTCATTCACTACGGCGTGGATTTAAAAAAATTTCGCTCTACCGGCCGTGCCGCCATGCTGGCGAAACGCGCGGAAGTCGGCGCATCGGCGGAAACCATTCTCTTCGGCGTGGTGGCGAGGCTCGAACCGCCAAAAGGCCACCGTTATTTGCTCGCGGCGTTACCGGAAGTGGTGAAACAATATCCGCAGTTTCAACTTCTTCTCATCGGCGATGGCGCGTTGCGCGCCGAATTGGAAGCCCAAACGCGAGAGCTTGGCCTGCAAAGGCATGTCACTTTTCTCGGCGCGCGCCATGATGTCAGCGAGTTGTTGAATGCCATCGATTTTTTTATTTTACCATCAGTTTCGGAAGGTTTGCCGAATGTATTGTTGGAAGCGATGGCCTGTCAAAAGCCGGTTATGGCAACGGATGTCGGCGGCATCCCTGAAGTTGTGCGACATGGCGAAAACGGCTATTTGGTTTCGCCCGGAGAAACTTTGGCGTTGCAGAACATGATTTTGCGCAGCTTAACGGAACGCGCACAATGGAACGAGTTGGCGCAACGCGCCCGGCAAACCGTAGAAACCGCATTCTCGCTTGAATATCAAATGTCGCGCTTTGAAGCGTTGTACACGGAATTTTTCGCGCGAAAAAAATCAGGCATGGGAAGCCACGAATGAGTACTTCGCGGCGTTTTTTGCGTAATACCTCCGTGTTGATCGTCGCCAATGCCTTGCAGCCGGTGCTATCGTTTTATTTAGTGGTGACCATTAGCCGGTTGTTGAATGTCGACGGCCTCGGCGCGTATTCGACCGTGTTTAATTATCAAGCCATTTTTCAAATCTGCGCCGGATTTGGTTTGAAAAATTTGCTGACGCGTAACGTGGCCCAGCAGCATGATTCGCTGTGGCGTTATCTTTGGCACGGCAGTTTGATCGTGTTGCCTTTCGCGCTTCTCAGCATGGCCAGCCTAATTGGCCTGACTGCCGCGTTGGATTATAGCCCGACGGTGTTTGCGGCAACAGTGGTGGTGAGTTTGTCGCTGTTGGCGGCGGCGCTCGCGGATGTTTGTGAAGGCGTCCTCGCCGGCATTGAGCGCTTGCACATTGTTGGCTACAGCGCCGTCCTGGAAAATATCATTCGCGTCGTTGTCAGCTTGATTGTGCTATTCAACGGTTTTGGCTTGCTGGCGCTGGTTTGGGTTTTTGTGGCGAGCAAATTCGTCAAAGCCGTTTTCTATTATTGGTATATTCATCGCTCAGTGGCGCCTTTTCCCGGCGCAACAGAGCGGCGAGCGTTTGGTGACTGGCGCTCGACTCGTCAACTCATTCGCGATGCACGCGTCTTTGCTTTGACGATGATTTGTGTGACGGTTTACTGGAAAATCGATGTTTCGTTGCTCTCGAAATTAGCCGGGCTGGAAGCCGTCGGCATTTACAGCGCGGCATATCGCTTTTTAATGATTATGCTGGTGATCGTGGATAGCTTTGTCAACTCATTGTTTCCGATTATTTCGAATTACTATCACGCGGGTGGCGCCACCGGCGGTAATTTTGATTTTGCTTGCAAAAAGGGAATGCAAATTTTGTTGGTGATGGTTTTACCGGTGGTATTAACCCTGGCGCTGCTGGCACCGCAGATCATCGCTTTGATTTACGGCGCGAAATACGCCGCGGCAACGCCGGTGTTGCAAATTTTAATTTGGGCGGTGGCGCCATACGCGGTTTCACAAATTTTTGCCTATGCGCTGGTGGCGAGCAACAACCAACGCTATGATTTTTTTGTCAATGCCGCCAGCATGGCAACGAACATTGTGCTGAATTGGTTTTTGATTCAACGCTTCGGTTATCTCGGCGCGGCGTGGGCGGCGGTGTTGTCGATCATGGTTTATGTCGCTTTGCAAGTGCCGTTTGTATTTCGGCGCGTGCTCAAATTTGAGTTGAAGCAGTTGTGGCTTGGCGGCTTTAAGCTGGCCGCTGCGGTAGGAGGTATGGCAGCTTTCATTAGGGCATTGCCGCAAATGGAAATTTGGTTGCTGGTGCCGTTGTCGGGATTGGTTTATCTAAGTGCGCTATTGCTGCTGCGAGTTTTTTCACCGGCTGATTGGCAGTTAGCCCGGCGGGGGTTGAAAGCGTGAGAGACGGCATACGAATTTGCAACACGGTGTAAAACTTCTGCGCCGTCTAAAAGTTAAGTAAATTAAACTTGGTGGACGATTTTCCAGGGGCTATATTCTAAACATGGCTTGCGCTCAGTTTAAACGCTGAGTTGTAAACCACGCCTAAAAATTAAATCATCAAGCTGTTCTGATTCTT
>CAYZFF010000034.1:15839-21547 GCA_964477305.1 uncultured Cytophagia bacterium | reverse complement strand
TAAACTGATTGGAATGATATTCTCAATCTATGCACCCCGTCTCACCGAATTTTACTCACTCACCCGTAACACCACTTTTCCAAAATTTTGATTCGTGGCAACATGCGCGTGGGCTTGCTCGACTGCGGTCCACGGGAAAATCGTATCGATGATTGGATGAATTTGTTGATGTTTAAACAACGGCCACACGCGGGCTTTAAAATCGCGGGTGATCGCAATTTTCTCCGTCAACGTGCGGCTGCGCAACACTGAGCCGAGCAGCCGCAAACGTTTTCGCAGAACCAGCTCCAAATCAATCTCGGTTTTGGCCCCACCCAGCAAACCAATAAGCACCAGGCGGCCGCGAGGTTTTAGCAATCGGAGATTCTGCTGCAGATATCCTCCGCCGACACAATCGAGAATTACGTCAACGCCCCGAGAGTTGGTTGCCTCTAAAAGTCGTTCGGCAAAATCTGCGGTTTTATAATTGATCCCCAACTCCGCGCCGAGCGCGACACAACGTTGAATTTTTTCGTCCGTGCCAGCGGTAATAAAAACTTTGGCGCCGGCCTGTTGCGCCAGTTGAATCGCTGCGGTGCCAACCCCGCTGGCGCCGGCGTGAATCAGTAAAGACTCGCCCGCTTGTAATTCGCCTTCCAGAAAAAGATTGACGAAGGCCGTGTAAAAGACTTCGGGAATTGCCGCAGCCTGCTCAAAGCTGAAATGCATGGGCAGCGGCAGCAACATATCTTGGTGAACCGCAACATATTCTGCATATCCGCCGCCGCCGAGCAGACAACAGACGCGTTCGCCGATTTGCCAATAGCTCACGCCGGAATCTTTTTCCACAATCACGCCCGCAGCTTCCAAACCGATGATATCCGCTTCGCCCGCTGGCGGCGGATAAAGCCCGCGCCGCTGCAAGAGATCCGCGCGATTCACCGCCGTGGCGTGAATCTTAACCAAAACAAAATCTGCCGCCAGCGTTGGCATGGGCACGTCCGCAAAATAAAACGAACGCGCCGCATCGTCTTTGACACCAAGCGCTTGCATTTACGCCATGCCGACCGAGTTAACCGGCTCGCGCGAGAATAATTTTTCTGCCGGTGCCGGTGCAAACGAGGCGGCCGTGGTGAACTCCGGCGCCGAGCGGCCGCGTTTTAAATAATCCAAAATGCCTGCCGGCAAGTGTTCGTAGAACGGGCCGAGTTGTTCTTTGATCGTGTGATGGTAATATGACGGCGGCACGGCGCTGTCACCGGCAAAGAAGGCAATAAACTCGCGATCATGCGCCATGCGCTCACGCATTTTCATATGTTGCAAATAACGCCCGCGGCCCTCCGAGGAGCCGGCGCGCACCAAATTCAACCAGCGGGGCAACGAGCTTGAGCTGGCATTGAAGCGCTGCCACATCGCGCGCGCGTTAAAAGAATAGCGCATGAGGCCAACCAGGTGGTCATAAAACTCGACGGTGGAATAATTCTTCAACTTGACGTTGAGCGCGGAATTATTGTCCAGAAAATGAAAAGGCACATCCAGCACGCGGCCGTCGCGCAGCAATTGCAAATTAAGCGGCGCGGAATTGCCAAACGCGGTAAACATCGAATAGGCAGGAAAAGCCACCGGGGCGAGATCGAGAAAGCGTTTGGTCAACTCAAACGGCTCGGCGCCGGTGTCCACATCAAGTCCGAGCACAAAATTGGTTTGCACGTATGGAATGTAGCGCGCGATCATGTTGATGTGTTCAGCCACCGACTTCACTTTATCCATGCCGAAGGTTTTGCCCTGCTTGGATTTGTCGTTGCAATCAAACCACGATTCGATGCCGGGCAGCATCGCCATGAAGCCGTTGCGCTGCAAGCGCTTCAAATGCGGCTCGCTGAGCAGCGATAAGCTGCTTTCGGCGCCAAAACGAAACGTGCCGGGCCGCACCGATTCTTCGATGATGCCCATGTAGTCGTCAAAGCGCACGCCGAAATTGGGATCGTGCCAGCCGACGGCCGGTTGTTTGTATTTCGTTTGCAGGAACAGCAAATCTTCGCGAATCTGATCATACGGCAGCGGTTGATATTCAATCTCAGCGTCGATGCAGAAGCTGCATTTGTACGGACAACCGAGACTGCCGATCATCGGCACGAAATTGAAGAAATGGGTTTTATCCAATGTTTGCTGAATATATTTCCAGCGTTCGCGCACGCCGGGCAACATGTGCGGCTGTTGCGCGGCGCTGAGCCGCACGCCGAGGTCGGGTTGCGGCGAACAATCCTGCAGAAGATCGTGAATCAGCGGTTTGTCGGCGAATCCGACGACGTAATCAAAATAGTGGCGGGCGTCTTCCGCATACGCGCGGGCATGCGGACCGCCCAAAACGGTAATCACATTTTTCTTGCGAAACAAATTGGAGATGCTGTATGCGAGAAAAGCCGCCTGGGTAAACGCGCAAATAAACAGGACGTCAATATCGTTGGGAAGCTCGCGCTGCAAATCTTCAAAACCGGTGTAGGTCACGAGATGAACTTCGTGGCCCATTTCTTCCGCCCACACCGCGACGACCTGCGGCATAATTGAAGCAAAATTCGGATTCATAATCCGCGCATACAACGCCGTCAGCGGGCGTTTGGTAATGAGATCGATAATGCCGATTTTGAGCGTTTTTTGAGAAGATTGTTGCCGGGTGATTTGAACAGGATTCATCTTCATTTCCTCTGTGAGGTGTAACGGTAAGGACGGCTACTGCGGTAATTTGGCGCCGGCAGCATTGCTCGGGTTGATCAACTATGCTCCGGCCGGGATTGTACAAAACAAACGGCGGCTCGAATCATTGCGGCGAGAATGAAATGGAGTCATGCGTCGAATGCAAAGCTTGAAGGGCAAGGACATGATAACCAGAGAAACCGAGAATGTCAAGCGAAATTAGGGCGGGTTATAATTTGTACTTCTGAATTTTATAGCGCATCGTCCGCAAACTGATGCCGAGCTGTTTGGCGGCTTCGGATTTATTGCCGTCGGCGCGTTGAATGGCTTCTTCCAAAACCAGTTTTTCCGCGGCTTCCATTTTTTCACGATAACTGGCGCC
Organism: uncultured Cytophagia bacterium; assembly: GCA_964477305.1. GTDB lineage: Bacteria > Zhuqueibacterota > Zhuqueibacteria > Zhuqueibacterales > Zhuqueibacteraceae > Zhuqueibacter. The sequence continues at coordinate 18,492 of CAYZFF010000034.1, read as the reverse complement.
GCTGGCCAGGAAAAAATCATTGGCATTGGCTTGCGCTTCCATATCGAGTCCGGCTTTGCGCATCGTCACGGTCACCGGCAAATGCTCCGGCAGAATTTCTTCCCCTTCGCCGAGCACCACGGCGTTTTCGATGGCATTTTCCAACTCGCGCACGTTGCCCGGCCAATGATAGCTTTGGCAAAACTCCAGCGCTTCGGCGGCAATACCCAATACCGCCTTGTTGTTCATTTTGCTGTAGCGCTTAATAAAATGATCAATCAATAACGGAATGTCTTCATGACGTTCGCGCAAAGGCGGGAGCAACACCGGAATCACATTGAGGCGATAATAAAGATCCTCCCGAAAGAGGCCGTTCTCGAGCGCGAGTTCGAGATCACGATTGGTGGCGGTGATGACGCGCACATCGACTTTGATGGAGTCGTTGCTGCCGAGGCGATTGATCTCTTTTTCCTGCAACACGCGCAGCAACTTGGTTTGCACGCTCGCCGACACGTCGCCGATTTCATCGAGGAAAATGGTGCCGCCGTGCGCAATTTCAAAACGGCCCTTTTTGCGGCTGTCGGCGCCGGTAAACGCCCCCTTTTCGTAGCCGAACAATTCGCTTTCCAGCAGGGTTTCGGGAAAAGCCGCGCAACTGATTTCCACCATCGGGCCGTTGGCGCGCGGGCTGTTATAGTGAATGGCACGAGCCGCTAATTCTTTGCCGGTGCCGCTCTCCCCGCGAATCAGCACCGTGGCCTGGCTTTTCGCCACTTTTATAATGGTTTTAAAAACTTGTTGCATCGATGGGCTTTTGCCGATGATGCTCTCGAAGCGATAACTCCCGTGTAACCGGTCTTTCAGCTCTTCGTTTTCGCGCCGGAGATTCTGATCTTCCACGGCTTTTTTGAGAATAACGAAAAGCTCGTCGAGATTGAGCGGCTTGGTCAGATATTCATACACCCCGCGTTTCATCGCGTCAACCGCATCTTTCACGGAACTGTACGCCGTCATCACGATCGTTTTCATTTCCGGCGCCATGACGAGGGTTTGATTATAAAGCGCCATGCCGTCAACTTCCGGCATTTTAAGATCGGTGAGCAAAATATCAAAACGTTCGCGCTCCAAAAGGCGCAACGCCTTCTGGCCGCTATCGACGCCGCGAACGTCATAGCTTTCGGCTTCTAAGATTTCCACCAAACCGGAAAGCGTGTTGCGATCATCCTCAACAATCAGGATGCGGGGCATAAGTTTTCCTCACTGCATGACCTGGTAAAATTGTGGTGTGCCGAGAGTTGGAACACCAGAGTATTGAATGTTTGTTACTATTCAGCTATTGTTTTTGTAAGCAGATTGAACGGATAAAGCGGATTTCACGAATTTATTGGTCAAAATCGATATCTGTTCAATCTGCTTTATCCGCTTACAGCTTTAGTTTTTGTGAAAATTTGAGCTGAATAGTTGTGAATATTTTATTAAAGAGGCATTGGGTTTTGCAACAATCCTTCATCAATCACGGTATACGTTTTTTGCATTGCTGCCACGCCAGCGCCCAATTCAAATTTCCAACCGAGATCGCGCAATGCCAGTTCAAGCGCGGCGATGAGAGCAATCATATCGAGATGGTCGTAATAGCCCATGTGCGTCATGCGAAAAATTTTTCCCTTTAATGGGCCTTGGCCACCGGCGACGGTGACGCCATATCGAGCCCGCAGCGTCTCGACCAATTCCCGCCCACTGATGCCGTTCGGTACTTTAACGGAGGTGAGCGCATTTGATGGCGCTTGCGCAAATAATTCCAAACCCAGGGCCTGCACGGCTGCCCGCACTGAGTGGGCCAGACGTGCGTAGTGCTTCCAAAAATTTTCGAGGCCGGTTTCACGCATCATCCGCAGAGATTCCTGCAAACCCATGAGCAGCGTTATGGCCGGTGTCCACGCAGTCATGCCGTCGTGGGCGGCCTCGCGGGCTTTGCCAAAATCCAGATAAAAATGCGGCAACGGTCTTTGCGGCAGCCCGGCGTGGTTTCGTTGCGTTTCGTATCGTTTTAAAGCGCGCTCCGAAAGCGCGACATAGGCCATGCCCGGCGGCACCATCACGCCTTTTTGCGAGCCGGTGACGCAAACATCAATCTGCCATTGATCCATATAAAACGGCAGCACGCCCACGGAGGTGATCCCGTCGACGACAACCAGCGCGTTGGTGTGCGCGCGGGTCAACGCGGCAATGGCCCTTACTTCACTGACGACGCCGGTCGAAGTTTCGTTGTGCGTGCAAAACACCGCGGCAACGTCGGCATGTTTTTGCAACAAGCTTTCGAGCGTCGCTAAATTCGGCGCTTCGCCCCACGGCACCTCGAGCACGACGGTTTCGATACCGAAGGCGTCGCACAACTCCTGCCAACGCTCGCCAAATTTTCCGGCAACAATCACCAGCGCTTTTTGCCCGGCCAGCAATAAATTCGCGACGCACGCTTCCATGCCGCCGGTGCCGGACGCGGTGAAGAGCAAAACTTCGCCCTGCGTTTGAAACACATATTGCAAATTCGCCGTGACTTCGGCAAATAACTTTTTAAATTCCGGGCCGCGATGATAGGGAAACGGCTGCGACATCGCCACCGTTACCCGTTCGGGAATTTGTGTCGGGCCGGGGGTAAAAATTCGTTGGCGCATGT
>CAYZFF010000034.1:0-15739 GCA_964477305.1 uncultured Cytophagia bacterium | reverse complement strand
GTTACCCGTTCGGGAATTTGTGTCGGGCCGGGGGTAAAAATTCGTTGGCGCATGTGGTTATAAAATATAAAAGCTAAAAGATGGAACTTATGCTATGGTTGTGACATGTGAATATTTTAGTATCTTCATGTCAGAAGTCAAAAGTGGACAATTATGTATTCTCGCTGTCGCCACAATAATCTGGTCAGCGGGATCGCGGTGGAACACTTCAGGAAGCCGTGTCGATTCAATCACAATATCCGGGGTTAATCCAATTAAGCGAACACCCGGATAGTTCAAAGCATTCTCAAACCATTCATGCAGTGAGGGCTGTAATTCAATCTTCCCGAGTTCGACGAGCTTCGCCACTTCCCAAACTGAAATCGCACTCACGCCAATAACATCTGTTTCATGGGTGGTAATTGTCTCTAACTGTGTTTTAGTCAAACGCTCATTACCATCCACCCACCAAGCCCAAACATGTGTGTCAAGAACAATCATTGCAAGGTATTCCAATCATTCTCTGCTACACTCTCAAAAGGATGGTCATAGCGGATCAACTTGCCGCGCAAAGGGTATTTCTCCTTTGGGGTCTTTTCATCGTTGCGGCGCCGTAAAACAACTTCTATTTTTTCGCCAATGCGAAAGGGCAGTCCCATTATCGTCACGGTTCCATCGCTTGTCACCGTTGTTTCGATATGATAAGTTTGCATATTTCACCTCATTTGTGCTCAACTCAGGTTTGTGTTTTTCAAGGCGCGTTCTTCCAGCCAGCGTTTAAATGAGCGCTGGCTTTCATTGGAAGGTCGTCCTGCTTAACGAACCTTTAATACTCTTATAAAAAGATAGTCGAAACCCCTTAAAGAAGCAAGTGGGAATTGGAAGGGTGGTCTCACAGCCCTGTGGGGAAATCGAGAAACTGATACGGCAATCCGAACTTTGCTTCGAGATGTTGGGCAAGCGCGATGACGCCGAAGGTTTCCGTGGCGTAGTGGCCTCCGTAAACAACGTTAAAATGATTCTCTTTGCAAAAATGATAGCGCGAGTGGCTCGGCTCGCCGGTGAGATAGGCGTCGACGCCGGCAGCAAGTGCGTGCGGCAGGAGAAAGGCGCCACCGCCACTCACAATCGCGAGGCGTTGAATCGCCTCGGCGCCGAAGAAATCTGCGCGAATATCGTTGCCGAGCGTTGCTTGCAGGCGTCGTAAAAATTCGGCTTGTGCAATGGCCGTTTGCGCTTCAACAATATAACCGATGTCGCGGCCGTGGCTGTTGCCAAATCCGGCGACCGGCGCAAATCCCAAACGCTGCGCTATCACAACATTATTACCGACTTCGGGATGCGCATCGAGCGGCAGATGCGCGCAATAAAGATTGAGCCCGGACGCGATGATTTTTTTGACGCGCTGATAATGCGGGCCGACGATTTTCTCCGGCTTATCCCAAAACAGGCCGTGGTGGACCAGCAAGAAATCAACGCCGGCATGTGCCGCCGCGTCGATGGTTTCCTGACATGCATCCACTGCGGCGGCAACGCGCCGAATCTCTTCACACCCCTGCACTTGCAAACCGTTCTGGGAATTGTCCACAAAAGCCGTGATTTGCAGGTAAGTGTCGAGGTAGGTGGTGAGTTCTTTGAGGTGCATGTTCGTTCGTCGTGGCGCCTTCAGGCGCGCACACTCAGAAAAAAAGCAATTCGCTGGATTTTAAGTTTTGTTTTATCATTGTCAACAGTTGACGCCTAAAGGCGTTACTACAAGCTTTAAGGCGTAACGACCAGCCTCAGCGCGGCGCCAGTGGCAGCGAGGGCCGGTCAAAACTCTTGAGTGAATCAGGGAGCGGGATTCCCGGCGGCTGGGTTGCGGCATTGCCAATGAACGGATAAGTGGCGTACAAATAAACATCGCGCTTACTGCCGCAGCCCGCGGTCCGGCGAAATTCATAAGCCACTTGTTGTTGACTATAAACCCAGGTTTCGGTCCAGAACGGATCGACGGTGGTGCGGCGGATCGAATCCGGCTCGCCATACTGGCCGCGAATATCGTTACGATCATCACGCGTGCCGCAGGAAAGCACAAAAATTCCCAACACCGCGAAGGCGAGCAGAGTCGAAAGATAGCGCATTTTTTCTCCGTTATTGATGATTGAAATTTTAACCAGCCGGCAAAAGCAATTTAGATCGGCAGAAAACGAAAAGCAAGAACGATTTGCAGGCGAAGTAATCCCGTACTGACGTAATGCCAGAGTTCCATTCACTACAAGCCATCCCGTGCATCGTCCGGGCGTTCATGCTCCGAAAGATCTTGGGCGCGATCCGAACGGGGCGCGTAGCCTGCGCAGCGCAACACCGGCAGGCGCGGATATTTGGGAAAGCGCGGCTCATTTGCCGCCAACCGGCAAAGATGAAAAGAGCTGCCGCGAGCATTTTTTATCTCGCGGTGATAGCCGCAATTTTTGCACAGGCCGAGAGCGTCGGTGACTAATGCCATACAACAATTTCAATTTTGTGTAACAGAACCGCAAGAACTATTTTATTCCAGCGCGAAATTGAACATAAATCCAGCCTGCCGGTCTTTTTTTTAGAGCAAACTCAAAAAAAATAGCAATAAAATGAAACTTCTGTAACTGGCATGTGGTTTGTCTTTAAAGGGCAGATTTACGCGAATATTCTGTTGCGCTTTAAAGAAAAAATGCCGAATTTATTTTAGCGCTGTTTGGCCGCGCCCGCCCGCGGCTTGTTCTTAACGCAGCGATGGACTTGCTGTTCACCCCGCCCGTGAGGGGCGGAGATGACGTACAAAGACAAGGATTGTTCTCGCCATTCTCATTGGAGATTTTATTATGAAAAAATTGATCCGCGCCGATTGGATTCGGGGGCTGCTGTTCATGCTGGTTTGCGCTGCCGCGACGCCGAGTGTCAGCCAAAACTTCGGCAAGAACCACGTGCAATATAAAGAATTCAAAACGAAATACCTGCAATCCGAACACTTCGATATTTATTTTGACGAAGGCGGTTTGGACATCGCCGAGTTTACCGCGGAAGTGGCCGAGCAAAGCTATAAAGAACTCAAAGATGATTTTCGCTATGAGTTGGGCAGCCGGATCACGATCATTTTATATAACAGCCACAACGATTTCGAGCAGACCAACGTGCAGGTGGCGCCGGCGGAAGAGTCGGTCGGCGGCTTCACGGAGTTTTTCAAAAACCGCGTCGTTATTCCTTATGAAGGAAACTGGGAAAAGTTCCGTCACGTCATTCACCACGAATTGACGCATGCGGTGATGCTGCAAATGGTTTACGGCTCGGGCGTCCAGTCGATCATCACCGGCTTGGCGCGCTTGCAATTGCCGTTGTGGTTTGTCGAAGGGTTGGCGGAATATGAAAGCCGCGGCTGGGACACCGAAAGCGACATGTTCATGCGCGACGCGGCGCTCAACGGCTACATCCCGGAGATTCCGTATATGGGCGGTTTTCTGGCGTACAAAGGCGGGCAATCGGTGCTGTATTATATTTCGCAAAAATACGGCGGCGAAAAAATCGGCGAGATGTTGGGCAAAATTAAAATCAACAAAAGCCTCGATCGCGGCATTCACAGCGCCATTGGCATGAATCTCGAAGATTTGAACAAGCGCTGGCAGAAGCATTTGAAAAAAGAGTACTGGCCCGACATTGCGGGACGGCAGGAGCCGGACGAGATGGCGCGCAAGCTGACCGATCACGTCAAATACAGCAACTTCATCAACAACAGCCCGGCGCTCTCGCCGAACGGCGACAAGATTGCGTTCCTGTCCGATAAATCCGATTACTTCGACATTTATTTAATGAGTGCGATCGACGGGAAAATCATTTCCAAGGTGGTGAGCGGCCAGAAAACCGGCGATCTTGAAGAGTTGCACTGGTTGCGCCCCGGCATCTCGTGGTCGCCCGACAGCAAGTATATCGCATTTGCCGCGAAAGCCGGCGGCGAAGATGCGTTGAATATTGTCGACGTGAAGAAACGCAAGATTGTGCGTACGATGAAGTTCGGCATGGACGGCGTGTTCTCTCCGGCCTGGTCGCCGAAGAACGACGAGATTGCGTTTGTCGGCCTCAAACATGGGGTCTGTGATATCTACGCTGTGGACTTGCAAACGAAAGCGGTGCGCAAAGTCACCGACGATGTGTTTAGCGATCTCGAGCCGAGCTACTCGCCGGACGGCAGCCGCATCGCGTTTTCGAGCGACCGCAGCCGTCATCTCGACGCGGCTAACTTGTCGGCCAATTTTAAAATTTGGCGCACTGATTATCGCAATTCCGATGTGTATATTATCGACGCGAAAGGCGTGCCGAACGGGGCCAAAATCGAGCAAATTACTGATACGCCGTACTTTGAAAAAACGCCGGTGTTTTCCCCGGATGGCAAAAAGCTGGCCTTCACCAGTGATCGCTCCGGCATTTATAATATTTATTTGCATGATCTCGCGAGCCAAAGCGAATATCCCATTACCAACGTCATCACCGGCGCGTTTCACATTTCGTGGACCGGCGATGGCTCGCGGATGGCATTTACTTCCTTTTATAATGCCGGCTACGATGTGTATCTGTTGAAAAATCCGCTCGATATTAAACCCGACGAAATCAAACCGGCGAAGACGGCGTTTCTCGTGCAGCTCGAACAGCGGCAAAAAGCGCAAAACGTCGATCTCACCATCACCGCCGCGGAGGCGCGGGAAGATCGCGACGCCGGGAAGTACCGGCACTATGTTTTCGGCGAGGAGTTTGCCGAGGGCGAAGTGAAAACCCGCGCCGAGCAAATCGCTTTTCGCGACACGACGCAGTACAAACAGGCGAGCGGCGCGTACAAAGTGAACAACTATAAAACCAAGTTTACGCCGGATCTGATTTATGGCAACGCCGGGTACAGCCAGTTCTTCGGCGTGCAGGGCCAAACGCAGCTTTCGCTTTCCGATGTGTTGGGCAATCATCGCATCGAGTTGTACACGGATTTATTTTACGACATTCGCAATTCCAATTATCAGGTCAATTATTTTTATTTGCCCAAACGCACGGACTACGGCATCGGCGGTTTTCATCATGCCTGGTTTTTTTACAGCGATCCTTTTTACGGCGGCTATGGCTTGATGCGCGATCGCTATTATGGTTTGAACCTGTATGCTTCGCGCCCGTTCAACACGTTCAAACGTTTGGACGGCGGCCTGTCGTGGGTCAATATTAATCGCGAGTTTTTGGATGAGTTTATCACCCGCGAGGGCGAGATTTTCCGCGAACCGACGATCCGCATTCGCACGCTCATCGCCAGTCTGTCGTATGTCACCGACACCGCCTTGTGGGGCTGGACCGGCCCGAACAACGGCGGCCGCAGCGAATTCAATCTCACGGTGTCGCCGAAGTACGACAAGAACAACGGCCTCGGTTTCGTGACGTTTCGTGCCGATATTCGCAAGTATCTCAAATTCGGCAAAGAATATAACCTGGTCTATCGTTTGTCCGGCGGCCTCAGCGAAGGCAGCGAGCCGCAACAATTTTTCCTCGGCGGTTTGGACAACTGGCTGAACCGGCGCTTCCGCGGCGGCCGCATTCGCATCGACCGGCCGCAGGATGTTTATTTTTCCAGCTTCGAAACGCCGTTGCGCGGCACGAGTTATTACGAACAATCCGGCAACCGCTTCGCGCTGATGAACGCGGAGTTTCGCTTTCCGCTGATTCGGTATCTCATTCTCGGCTGGCCGTTGCCCATCGGCCTGCAAAATGTGCGCGGCGCGTTGTTTACCGATTTAGGCGCGGCGTGGGAAGGCAAGCTCGGCAAATACGAGCGTTTCCGCGCCTTCAAAGGCGGCACCGGTTTTCCGCCCGAATTGGATACATTGTTGATGGGCTACGGCCTCGGCTCGCGCGCGAATTTAGGTTTTCTGTTGTTGCGCTTCGACGTCGCCTGGACCTCGGACCTCGAACACAGCAGTTCGCGGCCGCGCTATTATTTCTCGCTCGGCACCGAATTTTGATTAATAAGGCAATTCTGCAATTTTGCCATTCTGGCCGTATATTGATTTTAAGTAAATTTTGGAGTGTCTTTATGTGGTTATCCATTAACCACGGTTGTTTTTTTATCTCGCATCGCATCACGGCGGTAAATTCTGTTCATAAAATACATCAAGTGATTCAGGTTTCCTGGAGGAGCTTAATTTTTGCGTTGTGGTTAGCCGGCGCCGGGTTCGCGCCGGCCAGCGCCGGGGCGCAGATCCCTTCGGCTTTTCCCCGTCCGGCTGCGGCGGATTTCGATCAAACCATTGGCATGCCGCCTTATGTTTTTCGCACGTATCAATTTGCCGCGGCGGCTCCGGGTAAAGTTCGCGTCGAAGTTTTTATCGGCATGGTCAATGATATTTTGCAATTTGTAAAAATTGCCGCGGCCGGCCCGGATTCGGCGGCGAATGCTTTAAATGAAAACCGGGGTTATCGCGCCCAGTACGAAGTAAACATCACCGTTTGGGACAAAGAAAAAAATCCGCTGGACAGCCGGAATTGGAAGCGGGAACTGCTGGTCAATAGTTTTGCCGAAACCAATGATCGCAAAAAATTGAATCGCGAGCATGCGGCGTTTGATTTGCCGCCGGGAGAATATGAAGTCGCGCTGGAAATCACCGACCGCGACACCGGAAAAAATTTGCGCGAACGCCGGCCGCTCAAATTGACCCTGCCCGCCGAGAACCAATTGCAGTTTAGCTCATTGGTCTTTATGAAACCGGCGCCGGCGGCAACGCCCCGCGATTCGCTGCTGCAAAATTTCGCGGCGCTCACCATGAGCCTGCCGGTCACCGCCCGCTTGCCGGGCGAAGCCGCAACGCCGGAGGCGCGCGACTTTAGCGGTGCCGCCGCGTATTTTGAAATTTATGGCGCGCCGCTCGGAGAAAATTTGCAATTGCAATATCAGCTTCTCGACTGGCGGCGGCAAGTGCAGGCGGAATGGCAGCAGACCCTCCAGGTTGCAGAAACGCCGGTGCGGCAAGTGGCCGATTTCGCCGGAAAAATCAAGCAGGCGGGTTTGCACACGTTTAATATCGTTGTCAAACGCGGCGCAAACGGCAAAGCGAAAGACGTGACGGTCGAAGGCAGTTTTCAAGTGCAGATCAGCGCCGAGCAAAATTACGCCACCTCGATGCCCGGCGACAAAACCTTGTTGTACGAGCCGCTGCGTTACATCGTCAAGAGCGCGGAGTACAAACGCCTTGCCGAAACCGGCGAAGCCGCGCGTGATAGTCTCGTCGCGGCGTTTTGGCGGCAGCGCGATCCCAATCCCGCCACCGCAGGCAATCAGTTGCAGGAAGAATTTTACCGCCGCGTGGCCTTTGCCGACACGCGTTTTGCGGCGGCCGACAGCGAGCGCTCCGGCTGGGAAAGCGACCGCGGCCGCATTTACATCAAATACGGTCCGCCGCGGGAAGTGCATCACCAGTTTGCCGAACAAGGCGCCGCGCCGTATGAAATCTGGCTCTATCCCGATCTTGATCTCTCGTTCATCTTCCGCGATAAAAGCGGCTCCGGAGATTTTGAGTTGGTGAATCGGTAGCTGGTCGCTGGTTTCTCGTTGCTGGTGTAGTGGACAAAATTGATCAGTAACGAGCAACCAACTCTCAGCAACAAACAATTAGTAACCAGCAACAAGCTTTATGCACACCATCCTTTCAGGCATACTCGCCGGTCTCGTCGTCGGCGTGGTTTGCATCATTTACGTGCTGGCGCGCACGCGCAAATGGGAAGCGGCGTATGAATCCGGCCGCCAAGTGCCTATCTCAGAAAGCCGCGCCAGCACCGGCCTGATGTTCATGGGCGTGTTTGCCAGCGGCTCACTGGTCTGGGGCTTTGTCGGCGCCGGGCTGTATCATTTGATCCGCACCGAAGTCTTCTTTTTTCTGATTTTCTTTGCTCTCGCCGCGCTCTTCGTTTTTCTGTTGTGGCGCAGCAAAACCACCTTCCGGCGCGACAAAGCGCTGCTCACCCTCATCGTCTTCGTCGGCCTCGGCGTGCTCATTCCGCTGTTTTACGACACGCTGAAAATTTTTGAGTGAGAAGTATTTTTCTCCCCAACGCCCGTACCCACTTATTGAAAAGAACGGCCGGTTGTCTGCTCTGCTGCATTGAATGGCGTGATGAACGCGTTTCGATGCGGCAAAAGCTCATGAAAATTCATGAAGGCGAGGTCTTTCTGATCTCAAGTTGTGTTTGTCTGGAATGGATTTGCCAGCTAACGCAAGCGTGTGCGGCTGCGGGGCGAGACAGTGTTTGATCGAAGACGATGCGTTGAAACTGGCACGATATGAAATTCATGCCACTGCCCCGCAGTCCGCTGGAAACACGTTAGCTGGCGATGTCCGACGTTCACCACAAATTTCTGGCGGTGTTAGACCGATTACTGATGCAAAAGTTTCATAATTTTGCTCTCAGCGTTACCAAACGTGTCACAGCGTTATAGTTCATTTGAGCAAATTCTTGAATCCCCCCTTTATCAAAAACTATTTCCGTGCCCGTAAACAACTTTAAAGAGAGGTAGAGGAAATTCTCAGTATTGTTTGGCAAAGCTACTGTTTGGGGAGTTGAAAAAAGCAATTCTTGCTCTTGTGTATTTTTTTCAAGAAGCTCATCGATTTGTTTATACTCCTTGAAATTTACATAGACTGTATATGTGCAGTTGACCTTTGGGTTCTTTTGTGTCTCTGCATGAATATCAACTTGTAATGCAGAAGATGCTACATTTTTTCTATCAAATGTGCATTTGTCTCCACTACAATCTCCACTCTTATTATCGACAATGTTAATAGAGTTGATGTCAATCATGTAACCATTCTGAGGGACAAAAATTTTTGAAACATCTGATTTACCTCTACTTCCACTATAACTACTTTTACACCTCGCCTCCAATTTCTCAGCTCTTTGATTCTCTACTTTTTTTACATCTTTGGTTCGATAATGAACTACAAAAGTACCAACTTTATCAGGCAGACTTTTCACTAGATATTTATATTCCTTATTCATCGTGTTTTTGATGAAAAGGAAGCCTTTTTTATAGAAACACTTAAGAATAAGGCCCTGATACATAATTTGTTCAGCATTGCCTTGATTTTTGTTATTGAATTCTTGGGTTGGAATCAGAAACTTTAGGGACTTATCAGTTAGTTCCTGTGGTTTGTAGTGAGTCTTGTTTATTTCCAGATAGTTTTCCATGTTGTTTAAGAAAACACCCTCGAAGGCTAATTCATATTGATTTCCAATATTTCTGACTACGATTGGAGATGAAAACCTTGTAATTCTTGGTATCTTATCACCCAAGAGTGTATGTCCTAGGTGCAGAGCTAAATTATCTATGGAATCATCGATCTTGTCATGTTCTTTCTCAATACGATAGAAAATTAGATTAATGCTCTTTTCTAATCCATCCCACGCCATTTCTTGCTGACCCACTAGTTCCTTTGACGTTTTCTGGAGCACGTCTGAATAGGCATCTTTGAATTGCTGAATTGAATTCAGAACATTTGCTGCGGCATTATTAACTGAACTATCAAATACATATTTGGCATCAGCTATAATAGATCTTGCCTTGGTCTCCAATTCATCTAACAAGACAGCAATCGCAACTTCTTTAGCCTGGCCAACGACTAAATTAGAGCAAAGAAAAATTGATAGTACAGTGATATATTTTTTCATGATACTCCTCCTTGTGTTTTGGTTGTAAAGTTTACTCATCTTTCGACGTGCGCGCCAGACTCTCATTACGCCACGAATGCATATGCGAATATTAGAACGCCAGATAACACCAGGCTGTGCGGTTCGGGGGGATGACGGTGTTTGATCGAAGGCGGAGCGTTGAAGTTACCACCGAACGGAATTTATGCCACACCCCCCGAATCCGCACCAGCCAATGTTAGCCCTGTTAGTCTACTCTTTTATCAGATGCATTGAGGAATCAATTGGCCAATTCAATTGCGATGTTTGTTGGTTTCAATGCATCAGTAGAAACAAGTTGCCAAGCAGAAAGATCATAAGCGGCTTGTGCATCAACATGACGGTCAATTTGTTTAGACTCGTAGAGTATTTTTTCTGCAATCACGTAATCATCTTCATTGACAAAACCAATACCCATTTCCTTAGCCTTGCCAAACCATATTAACTTTAGTACAGCCGTAAGTTGCTTTGTTTGCTCTTCGCGATTAAGTTCTGGGTTATATTTGACTACAATTTCAACGGCATCGTTTGGATTCTCCAAACAGTATTTCCACCCAAGGATTGAGGCTTCAAGAAACTTTGCGACTACTTCTTTATTTTTTTTCAAAAAGTCTTCCATACAGAATATCATATCTCCTACAATCGCCGAATTGTAATCTTTTGGAGACAATACTTGCAACTTATCACCTTCATAGCCTTGTGCCCGAATTAGATTGAGTTCATTATAAACCGTTACCTGTGATAAGACATATTGATCCTCAAGAAAGGGAACTACCGAAAACTCTTGTGGAACAGCAACAATGTCATTCATTGTCATTCCAACGGTTTTGAGCATAGCAATGAATTCTACTTCATCCCCGCCTAGCCAAAGACCGACCTTCGTGCCTTTCAGTTCTCGAAGATCATTAATTTTATTCTTGGCCTTCAAAACATATCGATTGGCAGAGTCTTGAAAAATTTGAGAAATCACAACTAAAGGCACATTGTTACTTCTTGCTGCTATAATCTGATTCGGCACTCCAATTCCTATATCATCAGTACCAGAAGCGACGGTGGTGTGAGGTTTTAAATCAGGCCCAGCAGGGAGTATTTCCACATCCAAATTGCGCTCTTTGTAAAACCCCTTCTCTTTTGCCACAAGATAGCCAGCAAATTGTGCTTGAGGAACCCACTGAAGACGTAATTTAATGTTGCTAAACTTTGCCTGCTCATCACTTTTCTTACAAACAGTTATTACGACTGTAGCAGTCAACAACAAAACTACTAACTTTTTCATAAAAAGCCTCCGTTCATCAGGGTTCAGATTTGTTGTTTATTCATATTTGCACTTCGTTTCCGCAATCCGTACTGCTCGAAGGCCCAAACCGAGGCATACATGAGTACTCCAAGGATAGCAGAAACTAAAATGTATCCCCACAGTCTAGGTACATTAAGGTTATATGAAGCTTGGAGCATACCAAAACCTAATCCTGAATTTGCTCCTATAAACTCTCCAACAATTGCTCCTATTACCGCATATGTTGCGTTAAGTTTTAATCCAGCAAATATAAAAGGTAAAGCATTTGGAATTTTGCATTTCGAAAGAAACTGAAACCTAGTGCTACCATGAATTGCAAATAAATCAAAAAGAATAGGATTGTATTCGGTTAATCCCTTAAAGGTGTTTATGCATAAAGGGAAAAAACATAAGAACGCAGAAACCGCAATCTTTGAAGCCATACCATGTTTAAACCATAAAATAAAAATAGGTGCAACTGCAATAACTGGGACTGCATTCGAACCTATAACGTAAGGCAATAATGTGTTTGATATTAGTTTATATTCCGCCATGAGCATTCCAAGAAGAAAACCAATAATCGAGCCAACTAAAAACCCTACAACAGATTCCCCGAGAGTTGTTATCAAATGAAGCCACAAAATCTCTTTAACAAACAAAAGAGCCGCAAAAATTTCGGAAGGTCTTGGGAAAACGTAATTGGGAATATTTAACCACAACGGCAAAAACTCGGAAAGAACAAGTAGTGCCAAAAGAAAAAAAATTGGAGCTATGAGTTTTTTGCTTTTCGGATTAGATTTCATTTTTCGCCCACTTACTAAAAATTGTATGCCTGCAATAAGAGACAATTTTTTGATATTCCGGTCTTTCTAATAATTCAAGAGTTCGTGGTTGAACGAAGTCAATATCAATGGTTTCGATAATCTGCGCTGGAATCGAAGAAAAAACGATTAATCGTGTGGCAAGGAAAACGGCTTCTTCAACACTATGAGTAACCATTATCGTAGGGCTTTCGTTTTGGGAAAAAAGCCTTGAAAGTTCAACCATCAAGTGAGTTCTTGTTAAAAGGTCGAGGGCGCCTAAAGGTTCATCAAGTAATAGTAAACGAGGGCGGAAAAAAAGTGCCCTCGCGAGAGCAACACGTTGTTTCATTCCTCCTGAAATACTTTGTGGGGAAAAATTCTTAAAATCCTTTATTTTAACTAATTCCAGCAACTCTTGTAATCGATTTTCAATAGACAGTTTACTATTTTGAGTTATTGTGCCAATTTCTGCCGGGAGAGTAATATTTTGCGCTACTGTTCTCCACTCTAAAAGTCCAGGATCCTGAAATGCATAACCGATCCATTTTTTTTTACAAGCTTGATCTGGTGTATATCCATCAACAGTTACTTTACCTTCTGATGGATTCAACAATCCAGCTATAATTCGGAGCAATGTTGATTTTCCGGAACCAGACGGACCTAGTATTACAATAACTTCCCTATCTGTTGCTTGGAAAGAAATGTCATTTAAGACTGACAGTTTCTTATTATCTCCAAAGAATGAATGAGAAACGTGATCAACAATTGTTTTATTCATCAAACTTCTCAAGATCGGTAGTGTTATGTTGCTCAGGAACGGTTTTGAAGATAAGCACTTTGTCCGGAACAAGTAAGGTGGTAGATTTTCTGTCAGCAACCCATTTATTCATAACGTTAAGAATCGTTTGTCTCTTTTCTTGCTTTAATGACAGAAATTCTTCTTTAGAACAACCAAGCAAAAATGGATATATCCAATGATTGACATTTGTGAGTGGATGGAAATAGTTTAATTCACATACTTTATTTTCTGTTTCTTTGATTCGAGGTATTATATTGAGCTCTCGTAAGCCAGCGAGCAACAAATCTAACGCCGACCCTGGTACATGTATACCGAGCATCTGCAATTGAAGTCTTATTTTAGCAAAATCTGAATTTTCTGATTCTATCGTCAAAAAGAACGTACAGACCTTTGAGCCTCTCTTCTTCTTGATCTTGATCAACCTTAAAAGATCTTGAACGATGTCTTCTGAATATATAACATGGTTTATTGAAACAAAATTAAAAGCGAGTAATTGACCTTTTGGTAATTCTTTTATAAAAGTTCTCAGCGAACGATTATCAATTATCCAGTTAGTAACTTTGCCAAACTCAGGGAGTCTTTTATACTCTAAAACTTTATCAGACATATGTTGATACCACTTGAAGTCTGGTTCAAGAAGATAGATTTTGACTGCAGAAACCTTTGGAGATGAGCATACCGAATAAATCATGCTTTCAGTTTTTGTGCCTGGGCCAGGCCCAATTTCAAGCCAATCCAATTCTCCCTTAGACTCATACCTCGAATTGATCAATTCATTAAGGTCCGAATTAAAAATTTTAAGAACGCATTCATCCTCATTGGATTTTTCAAGATACTCGTAGAGAATATCTGACCAGGAAAGAACAGAAGCATCGTGATTCATTCTTAACGTGTCTCGTTAGTTTGCTTTATTGTGTTCTTGGAGTTGGTTTTTCCCCATCATTGTTTTATTCGTTGTCGCGATTTCATTCCACAAATACTTGAAGTCAGCTTCGATCAGATCACATACTTCATCAGTTAATAAAATATCAAACTTCTTATCGTATTCAACGCTTTCCAAATTTTTAATTGGCGAGGTACTCATAACACCTATTCTGTCACGTTTCTCTATAACGTTATTTCCATCTTTTACACAGATATTAACATACAAAACCACGTCGACCCAAATTGGTAGTCGCATGAAAGCTTCTCCTGAAGCAGGATGATCTTCAAGATATTTTATTTGAACAGAATCTAATATGTTATCACGTTCCAATTCCTTGCGGAGATTCGCCTCATTTTGTGTGATCGCCTTGGTTCTTTTGTCTGCTACAATATATAAATATTTTTTCTTTGGAGATTTTTTTATTGCTTCTACTATGTCTTTTCTATGCTTATATGCCCATACAAGGTCTGGAGTGAAACAAAAGACTTGTTCAGCACAATCTTCATAAAGTTTTGACTTATCCCATGTGATTAGAAATGGATGAATCATTCCACCAAGAAGATCGGTATGTGACTTCGCTTGGTGTAATAGAGTTTTCGTAGCATTCTCAATAGTTTGAAACTTTGTTAAACTATCATTAGCAATTGCGATCTGCGCATCTGCAAAATCTTGAAATTTTAGAGCATTTCGCCAGCGAAAGATTACTACAAAAAGCGAAGAAACAAAAGCTGTAGATAATAAGAGACCTACAACTGCAAATAACGAAAAACGATGGGATTTGATTAGTTCTTCTATAGTTACCTTTTCATTTGGGGATATGTTTAAAGTAATATTAGGAAACGCAAGACCAAACATAAAATCATATAAGCCAACAAGCGCCGCGAACATTGCTACAGTGATACCTAAAAATATGAATTCATCTTTTGGAAAAGTTGCTTTTAGCTTCGGATTATTCATCTTTACTCCAATATTTAGCGACTTAGTTTGCACTCACCACGGATTGCTGTCTGTATTAAACTACATCTTTATGTTCATCAGCAGTCTTTGCTTTAAAACTTTCGACCTTTTTCTTGCAAACTTCTTCGGTCAAATTCTGTAGTTTCATCACATGCTCGGCAAGCCGGTCCAATTCATCTTTCGTAATGGAGTATTCTTTATACCGAGAATCAATGTAGGCTCTTTTGAGTAAATCAAATAGTCGTTGTTCTTCTTCAGAATTACGGGGAAAATCCGTTTGAAAAATCGGGTCGTGCATTGATGCTAATTTTCCCAATTCTTCAAGATCGTGAAGTTTGGGTCTGTAGTCGGTAAAAAAGTATTGCCCTGCTTGCAAACAATTATTGAAGTATTCGACACTGTCTACAAGGATTTCTATCGGGGTTCTTATGTCACTGCGAATCATCTGCCTGATCTTGTTCCAGCGACCTATTTTGCTTGCGTGCTTGCTTTCGCTTCTTTACCAGCACGTAAATGTCAAGATCGCTTTGATATTCGTATTGTCCATCGGGGCCGCGTACTTCAACGGCATCACCTCGGGCATAGCTTCCGAACAAGATAATCATCTCCGGATTAGCTTCTTTGCAGATGATTTTTACCGCGTGCTGTAGTTCTTCCCGTTTACTTTTGGGTACACCTTCCAAACTCGTTTTCATGGAAGAAACTGGTTTGTTTTGCGACGAGGTATCAGCCTTATTTTCGGTTTTATCGGTTTTAGTTTTGAATATAGCACGCGAAACGAATAATGCAACGGCTATTTTCAAAGCCTTTCCGGCCTTTGATATTTTTTTCATATACCCCTCGTTTCCGTTTTATCACAAAACTTTTCATCTTGCTCTGCAAAATGGGGGGACAAAACGTTCGGACTAGCACTCACGTCCGCGAAGCCAGCACAGGCGTTGGTAATTCATTGTACTTTTTTCGGTGTGCCACGATGCCTATGATTTCACCGCAATACGCATCTTTCGGCGCACCACGATACTTATGATCGAGCACCGAACTTTCGTTCGTGAGATGGGCTAACACCGCTGTTCTCTTGCGCGACCTTGCGAGCACGGTCATTCAAATTTATGCCGCGCTGGTCGCGTCAAGAGCAACACGGCGTTAGAAAAAATACCTTGCCATTTACCGCGATCTTTATTTCCGATTTTAAGTACAGACTTCATTTCTTCCGCGACTCTGCTTTTTACTCTTTCACGCTTTGGATTTCACCCAACTTTTATGTTTCACCGAGATGCTTTTTA
>CAYZFF010000033.1:18067-21777 GCA_964477305.1 uncultured Cytophagia bacterium | reverse complement strand
ACTTCCGAGATGCGAAAACCATCGTTCGTGGCGACCATCGTGTCGAGCCGCTTGCGAGTGTCCACGCTCAAATCCGAGCCGTCTTCTTTTTGCGCGGGATCGACAATGAGAATGCAGTAAGATTTTTTACTGCCACGTCCGACGCGCCCGCGCAATTGGTGCAACTGCGTCAGGCCAAAGCGTTCGGCATGTTCGATGACCATGATCGTTGCGCTCGGCACATCGACGCCGACTTCGATCACCGTGGTCGAGATTAGAATTTTAATCACGCCGGCTTTAAAGGACGCCATCACCGCTTCCTTCTCGGCAGATTTCATGCGCCCGTGCAACAACGCCATGGGAATGCCGCGGAAAATTGATCCGCGCAAACGCTCGTAGCTTTCGGTCGCCGCGGCGAGATCACTTTTCTCCGTCTCTTCGACCAAAGGAAAGACGATGTACGCTTGCGCGCCGTTGCTCACTTCTTTTTTGACGAACTCATAAATCTGTTGGCGCGCCGCCATCGGTCGCCACGCGGTTTTGATTGGCTGCCTGCCCGCCGGCAATTCGTCGATAATCGACACGTCGAGATCGCCATATAGTGTCATCGACAGCGTACGCGGGATCGGCGTCGCCGTCATCACCAGCACGTCCGGACGCAGGCCCTTTTCCCGCAGCGCCACCCGCTGCATCACCCCGAAGCGATGTTGCTCGTCGATCACCACCAAGCCGAGCCGTTGAAACTCGACATTGCCCTCGATGAGCGCATGGGTGCCGATCACCACGTTGGCGCGGCCTTCGGCAATATCAGCGAGAAGCGCCTCGCGCTCGCTTTTCCTCTGTTTGCCAACAAGCAGCGCGACTTTGATGCCGAGTTCTTCCAAAAATTTTCGGCTGGTCAGAAAATGCTGCTCCGCGAGAATCTCCGTCGGCGCCATCAACGCGGCTTGATAACCGTTTTCCACGGCCATCAACATCGTGATCAATGCCACCACGGTTTTACCGGAACCGACGTCGCCCTGCAATAAACGGTGCATCGGCTTCGGCAGTTTCATATCGGCGCGAATTTCACGCAAGACGCGGCGCTGCGCTTCGGTGAGTTTGAACGGCAGTTTTTCCACCAACTGCCATGTGCGTTCGCCGACGGCGGAAAATTCAATGCCCTGCTCGGTCATTTCCTGCGCGGCTTTGCGAAACGCGAGAAAAACTTCGAGAAAGAACAATTCGTCAAATTTCAGGCGTTCACGCGCGCTTTGCAACGCTGCATCGCTTTCGGGAAAATGCGCCTGCGCCACAGCCTCGGCCAACGGTTTCAAATGATAGCGTTGCCGCAAACCTTCCGGCAACGGATCGCGCAGTTTTTCGGCGCAATCATCAACTGCGACCCGCAAAATACGGCGAAAGCCTCGGCTATCAAGTCCGACTTTGCTAAGCGTTTCAGAAGAACGATATAACGGAATAATCGTTCCCGTGTGCAAAAACCGCGCTTCGCCTTCTTCGCCGAGCTTGTCGAAGTCGGGATGCACCATCGTGTAGCCGTCGTAGAACGTAATCTTGCCGTGAAACGCCACGTTTTCACCTTTGCTGAAAACTTTCGGCCACACAGAGGCTTTGTTAAAGAACACACAACGCAAAAATCCGGTGCCGTCGGCGAGTAACAACTCAAAACGTGGCCGGCGGCCGAATGAGGTCAACTTCGTGCTGGAAATTTTTCCAACTACCGTCGCTTCCAAACCCTCGCGCAGGTCGCGGCATTTCACCGTTGTGGAACGATCAAGATATCGCCGCGGCAAATAATAAAGCAAATCGGCAACAGTTTTCAAACCGATTTTCTCCAACTCGGCTGAACGCTGCGTGCCCAGGCCGCGCAAGCGCCGCAGCGGCGCCTGCGTCAAGTCTTGCGGTGTGAGTTGATTCATCCGCTATCACAACCGGTTCCATTCATCCAAAGAAATCACCCGCCCGATAATTTGGGCCGTTTCATCAAGCATCATTCGAAGCTGTGGTACTGAGTACTCAATATTCGATGGGATGGTCAAACGATATTGCTCATAAGTCATGAACTGATGTCGCGTTCCGGAGAATGGACCATCAAACCCAAGTTGTCGCAAACGTTTGATAAAATCCCGACGTTTACACGGCGTCCACCGGCTCACGCGCTGGCTCCACGTTTAGATCAATGTTTCCAATCACCGGCAAAACGTGCCCCAATTTCAGGCCAAGCCAAATCCAATCTTCGAGTGTTGAACGCAACTCTGCTTCGCATTCACGCAAGCTTGAACCAAATGCGATGACGCCTTTACACAAAGGAATTCGTCCCGCATAGCTGCCATCATCCAGTTTATCGTAGAGCGCTTGCGCCATGGCTTGCCGCAAATATCCACTTAAAATATATTGCCTCGCCATCATCATTCTCCTAATGAATCCACTTAAACACTTCACCACGTCCGGAAAACCGTGTACTCCAAATTGGCTTCGCCGCGCGCGGTGACGGGCATGCGCCATTCTGCGGTGTTGGCGTCTTTCTTTTTGTGAGTCATGGAGGATTCGGTGATGCGCCAATCGCCGCCGAGATGCTCGACGACGAGGACGTTGATTGCAACGTCTTTGTGATTGCGCAAATTGATTTTCACTTTTTCTTCGCTGGCGCGGTCGCCGACCTGGCGGTAACTCACCTGCGTGCGCTCGCCGACGATGTCGAACGCATCGCCGACTTTCAAGCGCACCTCTTCGTCGCGCGGCGTGTGATCGATATTGTCTTCACCGACGAGAACTTGCGCCTCACCTTCCGGTTTATAGAGACGCACTTTGCCGGCGGGCAATGGCAAGCCGAGTCCGGCTTCCTTTTTATTTTTAAACGTAATGGTCACGCTGACTTTTTTCGGATCGCGCGCGCCGTCATATGTATACTCTTTCGTCACCGCGGTTTTCGCAGCAGGGAAAAGCTCCACTTGTTTCTGCTGATTATTTTTCAGCGTCGCGGCGCGGGTAAGCGTGTAAAGATGATATTCAAAAAACTCTTTTTCTTCAAAATCCGGCGCGGCCGCCATCATTTCCATTTGCACGCCCTTGCGCAGCATCGGGCGAATCGGTTGCTCGGCGCGATGTACGTCGCCGGCCACGAGCAACAATTTGGCGTCGTTGTACGTGGCGCCGGAGTTGTTGTCCAGCGAAACCCACGCGTTCAATTCCATGTTTTGATCGTTGGCATCCAACACGCCGACGTATTCTGCATGCCAGCTCATGCCGCCGGTCAGGTATGAAATTTCGATTTGCTGATTGGCCGCGCCGTTGTTTTGCACCTGCCAAATCAGCGTCGGTCGCGTAATCAAGCCGTCGGGAAGTTTCGGCAAATCGGTTGAGATAATCTCGCTGTTATTGAGAATGCGAATCGAGTTGTCCGCCGCTTGCAAAACCACGTTGCCGCCGACGCTCAACAGCTTGCCTTCGACGGCGTTACCTTGTTTCGTCATCAGCCGCACGTTTTGATCAATGTAGCGCTGCAAAATTTTATCAGCGCTGACGAGATCGTACTCAAAATTTTGCTCCAACACGCGTACCGCCGTGGGATTTGACACCGATTTGAAATGCACCGAAGTCGGATCGATCTGCGCGGCCACATCACGAAACGAAAAAACGCCGACGGGCTTCGGCAAATCCACTTGCCGCGTCTCATGCACGAGGGCAAGATTATTGTTATAAATGGTAACGCGGACTTGCGGGCTTTGGGC
>CAYZFF010000033.1:3029-17967 GCA_964477305.1 uncultured Cytophagia bacterium | reverse complement strand
GCACGAGGGCAAGATTATTGTTATAAATGGTAACGCGGACTTGCGGGCTTTGGGCTTCGCTGATTGAGTTGAGGGTCATAATCAATAGTCCGGTTAAAATCAGGTGTTTGGTTTTCATTTTTCCATCCCGTTATTTCGTTCAAGCGCCGGATAGACGGCGTTTTGATGTGGCGCGGCCATTCCGATGACCATTGCCGGTTGATTTGGAGAATTGGGTTGTAATCGCTTTCTTCTTGACGGGCAGTTCGTCAAGGTCATCGTCAAACGCTATCTTTTTTTCCAGCGGCGTAAAAGTCAGGAAACCCACGATCCGCCGCCGCTCTTTTTCGTCTAGATATCTATCGAACAATTTCCAAATCTTTTGCTGGCGCTCAATTTCTGTAAGCCGTGCAAAAGATTTTGAAATGATCCAGCCGCCGACCATTCCTCCACCGGCAGATTGTAGGAGAATTTCTTTGGGCGAAAAATCTTTTCGCAACACTTGATGAACACGAATCATAATGTTTTCCATTTTGCCACTCCGATTTTAAGAGTAAGTGTTGCCGCCACAATAGCAGTACGGCAATTTTCCTTCAGAAAATCACCGCGCCTTCCTCTATCCAACTTCGATTTCTTCAGGAGGCGCCGCAAGCGGGCATTGGAGGTATAACGCAAATCATTCCTCCAACGCCGGAATAGCGCAGTAATAGCCGTAAAAACCTGTTGACTTTCAGCCGGCGCGACGAGAGAACGAAGATTGCTCGCGCTCAAGAGCAAGAATAAATCATGCGCCGCTTCAAATTTCGGATCCGAACGCACGATATACGCTCGCAGCAACGATTCCACCGCAACACCGGCGACGTATAAAGCCAGTGCATAACGCGATTTTTCATAAAGCAGATTCGCTTCATTCAATCTTTCCAGCGCTACTTCCACATAATCTTTTGCCTCGATCCGCATCCGTGCTCCCACGCTATTTTAGAATTTCACCCCGCCAATTGCGCGAGATTCGCTGCAATCTTTTGCAGATTCTGCTCAAGTTCTTTCTGCTTTTGGCGTTCGCTGACCACGATCTCCGGTTTGGCTTTGCTGATAAAATCCTGGCTCTGCAAGCGGCGGTTGAGATTTTCGAGAAGCTTCTCCAGACGCTGGCGTTCTTTTTCGAGGCGTTGGCGCTCCACATTCACATCGATCAAATCGGCCAGCGGCAGAAAGATTTCGTAATCTTTCACCATCGCGGAAGCGGCTTGTTTCGGGCGCGCGAGCTGGCGGTCGTATTTGATCGCATGGGTGCGCGCGAGTTGCGCAAAGTAGCTCGCATGCCGCTGCAAATCTTCCCCGTCGCCGCCAGCGATCAACACCTCCGCGGTTTTGCCGATGGGAATATTCATTTCGCTGCGCAGATTGCGAATGACGCCGATCATTTCTTGCAGCAAGGCAAATTCGGATTCCGCGCGCGCATCGAAAAAACCGGCGAGCGGTTCCGGCCAAGCCGCCAGCATCAAACTTTCGGCCTCTTGCAGACCCAAAGCCAAACTGCCTGCCGCGCCCTCACCGCGCCAAATCGCTTCGCTGATAAACGGCGCAAATGGATGCAACAGTTTCATCGTATTCTTCATCAAAAACGTCGCAATCGTCAGTGCTGTCTTTTTCGCTTCAACGTCGCTGCCGTTCATCCGCGGCTTGATCAATTCAAGATACCAATCGCAATATTCTTTCCAAAAGAAATTATACACCGCGTCAATCGCTTCGTGGAAACGAAACTCGCCGATGGCGTTCGTCATTTGCTGCACGGCATGATTGTAACGCGAGAGAATCCAACGATCTGCGAGTTCGAGGCGATTTTGTTGTTGCGCTGCCGTGAGGTTTTCGGCATTCGCCGCTTCCACGATCTTCGCATCCAAATTCATCGACAAGAAACGGTACGCATTCCAAATCTTGTTGGTGAAATTGCGGCCCAGTTCCATATCACGCTCGGCCAAATTAATGTCCGCGCCTTCGGAACTGAGCATGAGCAACGAGAGCCGCACGGCGTCGGCGGAATATTTTTCGATCATGTCGAGCGGATCGATCCCATTGCCGAGCGACTTGCTCATTTTGCGGCCCTGCGCATCGCGCACGATGCCGTGCAAATAAATATTGCGAAACGGCACATCGCCCATAAATTCGAGACCGGACATCACCATGCGCGCCACCCAGAAGAAAATAATTTCATGCCCGCTCACCAGCGTGCTGCCGGGATAAAAATATTTCAAGTCCGCCGAAGCTTGCGGCCAACCAAAGGTTGAGAACGGCCATAGCCACGAACTGAACCATGTATCCAACACGTCGGGATCTTGCCGCAGATTGGCGCTACCACAAGTCGTACACTTTTCCGGCGTTGTGGTTGAAGCCGTGAGGTGATCTTTTTCACAATAATAAATCGGAATGCGATGGCCCCACCACAACTGGCGCGAAATGCACCAATCGCGGATATTCTCCATCCAATGCTCGTACACTTTATTCCAACGCGCCGGGCGAATTTTGATGCGCCCATCCCGCACCGCCGCCAGCGCCGGGTCAGCCAACGGTTTCATTTTCACAAACCACTGCAATGAGAGATACGGTTCCACCGTGGTATTACAACGATAGCAATGACCCACCGGTCGCGTGTGTTCTTCGATCTTGACGATGAGGCCTTCATTTTCCAATTGCGCCACTACCCGTTTGCGCGCTTCGAGCCGGTCGAGGCCTTTGTACGCGCCGGCATTTTCGTTCATCGTGCCGTCTTCATTTAACACCAGAATCGGCTCGAGTTGATGGCGCTGGCCCATGAGAAAATCGTTGGGATCATGCGCCGGCGTAATTTTCACGGCGCCGGTGCCGAATTGAGGATCGACCGCA
Organism: uncultured Cytophagia bacterium; assembly: GCA_964477305.1. GTDB lineage: Bacteria > Zhuqueibacterota > Zhuqueibacteria > Zhuqueibacterales > Zhuqueibacteraceae > Zhuqueibacter. The sequence continues at coordinate 15,105 of CAYZFF010000033.1, read as the reverse complement.
GTATCGGCGATGATTTTAATTTTGCGATTCATAATCGGCAAAATCGCAGTTTTGCCAATCATGCTTTTAAACCGTTCATCATCCGGATGCACGGCCACAGCCACGTCGCCGAGCATGGTTTCCGGGCGCGTGGTGGCCACGGTGATGAAACCTTCGCCGCTGGCGAGCGCGTATTTGATGTACCACAAATGGCCCGTGGTGTCGCGATGCTCGGCCTCTTCATCGGAAAGCGCGGTCATGCAGCGCGGGCACCAGTTGATGATATATTTGCCGCGATAGATCAGTCCTTTATTATACAGCCGCACAAACACTTCGGCCACGGCTTCGGAGAGGCCGTCATCCATCGTGAAGCGCGTGCGCTCCCAATCACAGGCAAAACCGAGTTTTTTCAACTGCTCGATAATGATGGAGCCGTAAAGTTCTTTCCATTTCCACACGCGGCGCACAAATGCTTCGCGGCCAAGATCGTGGCGGGTTTTCTTTTCAGATTTGGCCAAATCCTTTTCAACCACGTTTTGCGTGGCAATGCCGGCGTGATCGGTGCCGGGCATCCATTCGGCCTCATAGCCGCACATTTTATGGAAGCGGATTAAAATATCTTGCAAAGTGTTGTCATACGCATGCCCCATGTGTAAGCGTGCGGTAACATTCGGCGGTGGAATGACGATGACGTAGGGTGGTTTCGCAGCGTTAATTTCGCCGTGAAAATAATTGCGTTCCAGCCAAAATTTATACAGCTTGTCTTCCACCTCTTTGGGATTGTAAATTTTTTCCAATCCCGCACGGCCCGTTTCGGTATTGCGTTCTGACATAAGACGGTTCTTATTGGTTCGCCAGTTTGCCGGTTTCGGTTAAACAGCTAAACGTAAACCAGTTAACTGGCGAACCGGCAAACAGTTTAACTTTTCTACTACACTGTTACCTTAATTTGTCATGGTGAGCGGAGTCGAACCCTGACCGCACCCTTCGACTTCGTTCAGGGGGACACACTAATAAAATATGGTAACAGTGTACTAATTTTGCACATAAAAAAACAAACCCCGACCTTCCTTATTATCTTAAGACCATTTGATGATGCTTTTGGCTCTAAAATGCAAAATCGGGATTCTATAAATCTACATAATATAAGCATTCGTTCGGCCAGAATCAACAAGCGTGTGTATTTTTTGAGTTTTCCGCACGGCGTAATAATTTCTTAATCCGGGGTTCATTAAAATTTTTCTTGCCAAATTACAAAGAATTGCTTAATATTACTGGTACGTAATAAACCGCTGGGACATAGGAGGTTCCGTGAAGAAACAAAGCTTTACAGAATTGTACCTGTACATCTTTAACTTTCGAGAACAACGAGTGTCCCACTAAATTCGAAGCGTCCATGAGTACCTCTAAAAAACTTGTGACGCTTTTTTTATGTCTACGGATGGGCAAATGGCAGCATCGACTAAAACCCTGCAACGCTTTGGTTAGCGTTGCGCATCACCATTAACCCCTACTAAATTAGGAGTGAGGAAATTATGCGAAAAGCGACAAAGCTGAGTTGTCTTGTTGCGTGTTTGTTCCTGCTTCCGGCATTGCTGCACGCACAAGGCGTCAGCACGGCAGCGATGAACGGCACCGTGATGGACAACAAAGGCCAACCGTTGCCGGCCGCCAATGTGGTGGCCGTGCACAATCCGAGCGGTTCGATTTCTGGCGCCGCGACCCGCGTGGATGGGCGTTTTAACATCCCCGGTGTGCGCGTTGGCGGGCCGTACACCGTCACCGCGTCGTTGATCGGCTACAAGGCTCAGAAGCAAGAAAACGTCTATTTGACACTCGGGCAGGATTTAAAAATCGCTTTCGTCCTGGCCGAAGAAGCGGTCGAGTTGGGCGAAACCGTGACCGTGGCGGAACGCTACGAAATTTTAAGCGCTTCCCGCACCGGCGCCGCGACCAATATTGATGCGGTTGAAATTAAGCAATTGCCGACACTGAATCGCAGTGTCTCCGATTTCGCACGATTGACGCCACAAGCCGGCACAAACCTCAACTCGTTTGCGGGCCGCAACAATTTGTATAACAACCTCACCATCGACGGTTCGGTGTTCAACAACGTTTTCGGCTTGGCCTCGGAAGTCGGCGGCCAGACGAATTCGCAGCCGGTTTCGCTGGATGCGGTTGAAGAAATTCGGGTTTCCATTGCGCCGTATGATGTGCGTCAGGGCGATTTCACCGGCGCCAACATTAGCGTTGTCACCAAATCCGGCAATAACCGCATACAAGGTTCGGCTTATTCCTATTTTCGCAATGAAGGGCTGATTAGCGATAAGCTGGCAGGTGTATCCATCGCCAATCCAGATTTTTCGAAACGTATTCTTGGCTTGAGCCTCTCCGGACCGGTGCTGAAAGATCGCGCTTTCCTTTTCGCCAATGCGGAATTTGACCGCCGCGGCGATCCGGGATCTTCCTTCCGCGCGAAAACCACCGCCACCGAAACCGGAGCCGATGTGGCTAATGTTTTGTCCTCGGATCTTGATCGCTTGCGTAGCTTTGTGAACAGCAAGTTTAGTTTCGATCCCGGTGATTATCAGGGTTATGACCTTGACACGCGCAGCGACAAAGTCGCGGTTCGCTTCGATTATAACATCAACCAAAGCAACCGGTTGATGCTGCGTTACAACTATCTGAAATCGAATCGCAATGTGCCATTGTCGAACTCTGGCGCTTCCGGCGGCCGGCAACCCAGTTCGGCGCGCCTGCCGTTTGCCAATTCGAATTACTTCATCAATAATAATTTCAACTCATTTATTGGCCAGTTGACCTCGACGCTCGGTTCGAAGTACTCGAACGAATTTACCGTCGGCTTTACCGCCCTGCGCGACTTTCGCAGCAGCGATTCCCCCATCTTCCCATTGGTGGATATCGAAAACGGCGCCGGCAGCACGATTACGACGTTCGGGTATGAACCATTTACCCCGAATAACATACTTGACTCGGACATCTTTCAAATTTCCGACAATTTTTCAGCTTACTTCGGCAAGCACACGTTCACGGTTGGGACCGCGCACGAGCTTTATTCGTTTAAGAATGGTTTCACACCCGACTTCTATAGCCGCTACCGTTTCCGGACGATTGACGAGTTTATCAATCACGTCAATGGCACACCGGTTAATGGCGTGATTCCGCAACCGACGGTGTTCTCCATTCAATATTCTGCAGTAAGTGGTGTCGAAGTGCCGTTTGCTGAAATTGGCGCTTTGCAGGCCAGTCTGTATGCGCAAGATGAATATCAAGCTAGTTCAAAATTGAAACTGACCGTCGGCCTGCGAATGGATGTGCCGATTTTCACCAAAGATCTTCCGGCCAATCCAACCGTGGCGGCGCTGACTTTCGCCAACGGCGAGAAAATCGACGTTTCCAAACTGCCGAATGCAACGCCACTGTGGTCGCCGCGTCTTGGTTTTAACTTTGACCCGCGCGGTGATCGTTCATTACAAGTGCGTGGCGGTATCGGCGTCTTCACCGGCAAAATTCCGTTTGTCTGGGTCTCGAACCAGGCCTCGAACAACGGCGTTCTCTTCGGTGCAACCTCGGTAACCGGCAACGGCACAACCGTGTTGAGAGACCCCGCCACCGGCAAGAACATTACGTTCACGCCAGATTATAAAACCTACGTGCCCACCAATGTGACGCTGCCAGCGACGATTCTCGTTAACGCAACAGCGGAAGATTTCAAATTCCCGCAAGTGTGGCGCAATAACTTGGCGGTGGATGCCCAACTTCCCTTCGGCCTCATCGGCACGCTGGAAGGCATTTACTCCAAAGACCTGAATGCTGTTTTCCATCGGAATGCGAACTTTGATGCGAAGGTCGGCAATTTTGCCGGCGCGGACAATCGCCCGCGTTATGCCAATACTGACGCGGGTATTCGCATTAACGATAACATTACGAACGCGATCATTCTCGACAACACGAGCGAAGGTTTCCAATACACCCTCACCGCGGAACTTCGGAAACAGTTCTCGCGTGGTTCCGCCAGCTTGGCCTACACCAACGGCAAGTCTCGTGACTTGACCAGTTCGGTGAGCGCCATCGCGGCGACCTCGTGGAGTACCAACCAAATCGTGACCAGCCCGAATGATCCAGTTCTCGCTTTTGCGTCGAATCACCAAACTCATCGGTTGGTAGGCACCGCTTCTTATCGTTTGAATTATCTCGGCTTGGCTGGAACAACGGTGTCGGCCATTTACGTCGGCGGCCCGGTGACCAACAACCTGGGCTTCCTGACGCCCAATTACACCTACACGTATGCGGGCGATATGAACGGCGACCGCATTTCGGGTAACGATCTGATGTACATCCCGCGCGACGCTTCGGAAATCTCGCTGGAACCGAACGGCACCACGGATACGCGTACGGCGGCGCAAATCTGGCAGCAACTCGATGCTTACATCAGCCAGGATCCGTACTTGAGCAAACACCGCGGCGAATACGCCCAGCGCAGTGGCGCACAAGCGCCGTGGACGGGCCGTCTCGATCTCGCGTTGAAACACGAATTCTTCAAGAATGTCGGCGGCCAACGCAACGGCTTGGAAGTCAGCTTTGAACTGATCAATTTTGGCAACCTGATCAAATCCGATTGGGGCGTCATCCAAACCCCGATTACGACCTCGCCGGTCTCCTATCGACGTTACGACACGGCGACGAACAAGCCGGTCTTTACCATGCCGCTGGTTAACGGCCAGCCGTTGACCAAAACGTTCCAGAACGATCCGACGTTGAATTCACGCTGGCAAGCGCAGTTTAGCTTCCGGTATTCATTCAATTAAGCGGTCAGTATAGTTTGAAATGCCAAGGCCCCGCCAAATCTGACGGGGCCTTTTTATTTGATGCCATTAAAAAAGCCGATGCGGTTTACCGCCGATCGGCTTTTTTAGTTTTTGCAAAGTGAACGTCAATACATCATTTTAAAAACTCAAACGGTATAATTGTAAGGATCACGGGGTTGAAAAACATTCAGCTCGCGTTTGCGCTCAAAAAGTTTCACCAGCAGCACACCCGCCACAAAGCCGCCGATATGGGCGAACCAAGCGACATTGTCGCCGCCCATGCCGGCGCAACCACCCAAACCGTTGGTGAGCTGCGTCAAAAACCAAAAGCCCAACACAAACAAAGCCGGAATGCGAAACGTCGTGAGCAAAACAATGATCGGCACCAAAATCAAAATGCGCGCGCGCGGAAACTTGACCAAATAGGCGCCGAGCACGCCGCTGATGGCGCCGCTCGCGCCGATCATCGGCTCGTCCGAATTCGGCATCATTGCAATGTGCGCCATCGTGGCGGCAATGCCGCACAGCAGATAAAAAATAATATACCGTGAATGCCCCATCAACCCCTCAATATTATCACCGAAAATCCACAAATATAGCATATTGCCGAGCAGATGCATCCACCCGCCGTGCAAAAACATCGCCGAAAGCAGGCCGGAGAGATGCGTGCCGGCCATAATCTCGGTGGGAATCGCGCCATATTCATGCACAAAAGCATCCACATCCGGCCGCGAAAGCTGATAGAAAAAAATGGCAATATTGCACAAGACCAGCCCATAATTAAAATAAGGCGTTAACACGCGCGGGTTGTCGTCTTTAAGCGGAATCAATTTTCCCTCCTCGGAGAAAATGAAGCTTCACTGCGGCGAAATTTGGTTTGTGCAAAACGCCGCGCTGTGGTGAAGCGAACGAATAGCCATCACAGAATAGCAATTTTTCGGTTGGAAAACAAGGGGATTTTTCCGCTGTGTCGGCTTCTGTATTTCAGTGTTTTGTCCGGTAATAATAACAAGCCGGCTTTACGGCGTTAAATTCTTCTATTCGCAAAGTGCATTGCGAGGCCTGGCGACGCGCCACAGAATTGAATGAAACTTTTCTCAAATATCAGAAAGGAAGTCACGATGTTACATTCCTTTGAGCGATTGCACGCGATGATTAAGTTCTTGCAATATTTAAACAAAACTTCAAGCCTTGCCCTGATGCTGGGCATTACTATCCTAAATTTTACGGCTACGGCGCAAACGATTCCAAGCACCATTTCCGTTACCGCCAAAATCAGTACCGGTGCCGTGAAAGGCGATGCGGATGATCCGGCCATTTGGATACACCCAACCACGCCCGCCAAAAGTGTCGTTATTGGCACCGATAAGGAGACCAGCGGTGGTTTGTATGTTTGGGACATGGCCGGCAAACAAATTCAGTACGTCGCGTTGGGCCGCCCCAACAATGTCGACGTGCGCTACGGCATGAAAGTCGGCGGCCAGCTTATCGACATTGCCGTCACCAACTCTCGCAGCAATCCCAAACAAATCAAAGTCTACAAAATTAATCCCACCGACGGCACCTTGACGGACATTACCACCAGTAGCGGCATTCTAACACCGGAACTGGATGATCCTTACGGCGTTTGCCTTTATCAGCGCCCGAGCGATGGCGCCATGTTCGTCATTGAGAGCACGCAATCCGGCGCGAAAAGTAATTTGCATCAATATCGTTTGGAAGACGACGGCAACGGCAAAGTCAAAGGAACCTACGTGCGGACCTTTGGGAATAATATGATCCGCAGATATGTCGAAGGGCTGGTGGCCGACGACGAGTTGGGATATGTTTACGCTTCCGACGAAACTTATGCAATCCGAAAATTCTATGCGGACCCGGCGCGCGGCAACGACGATCAAATCATCGCGTTCGGGTTCGGCGATGGTATCACCGGCGACCGCGAGGGTCTCGCGATTTATAAATGCCCGAATGGCCTGGGGTATTTGCTGGCGTCCAATCAAAGCGGTACGGATGTCAAAGTGTATCGGCGTGAAGGCGAGGCTGGCGATCCGCACCAGCACACCTTGTTGACGACGATCAAAACCACTGGCTCCAGTTCCACCGACGGCCTCGACGTCACCAACCGGCCGGCGGCCGGGTCATTTTCCAAAGGTTTTCTGGTCACGCATCATGCACCGGGCAAACAGTTCAAACTATATTCCTGGGAAGAAATCGCCCAGAATTATTTAAGCATTTGCACCGGCACGACTACCGATATCTCCGATAACACCGCCTCACAACCGATTGAATTTCGGCTTGAACAAAATTTTCCGAATCCATTTGTGAGCGCCGCGCAAGCCAATTCAGTGGAGCATCCGGCAACGGTCATTCCATTTTACCTCGCAAAAACAGCTTCGATTAAGCTGACAATCATTAATTTAATGGGGCAAACCGTGCGCACATTATCCGAGGGGCCGATGGCCGCCGGCCATCATCATGTACAGTGGGATGGCCGCAACGACGCAGGAGAACTTATCGCCACCGGCACGTATTTATTCCGGCTGGAAAATGGCGCGCGCGTGCAAATCAAAAAATTGCTTATGGTCAGATAGGCGTGGTCAATAAAATTTGGACCGGCAAAACAGAATTCCCGCTGGAAAACCCCTCACAGTGGGAATTCTGTTTGCAGCAATCCCATTTCAGGTGACTTCCATTTTGGGGCTTGACTTTTAAAAAAATATCTATAATATTGAAAGCGAGATAAGCAACAGCATTTGGGATTGATAACGAAATTTTTATTGACCTCTTTTCCCGCGGGGAGCTATGCTCTCAAAAGTGTTGAGCGCCGCCGTTCTGGGCATTGATGCGTATATTGTCACCGTCGAAACGCATTTGGAAGGCCAACTGCCGGCGATTGCGACGGTCGGCTTGCCGGACGGCGCGGTGCGCGAATCGCGCGAGCGCATCAACGCCGCGGTGAAAAATTCCAAATTCGAATTCCCGCAAAAACGCATCACCATCAATCTCGCGCCCGCGGATGTTAAAAAAGAAGGTTCCGGTTTCGACCTGCCAATGGCGATTGGCATTCTCGCGGCGGCGGGAACGGTCAAGCCGAATCTGCTCGATCAATATATCATTCTCGGGGAGTTGTCACTGGACGGCTCGCTGCAACCGATTCGCGGCGCGCTGCCGATTGCGCTTTCGGCGCGCGAGCAAAAAAAACGCGGCATCATTTTACCGCGCGAAAATGCCAAAGAAGCCGCGATGGCCGACGGCCTCGATGTTCGCGGCGCCGACACGCTGCGCGAGACCGTCGAATTTTTAAACAGCAGCACCGAACTGCCAAGCTTCGCGCTCGATATGCGCGAAGTATTTTCCGTCGCGCGGCATTACCATATTGATCTCAGCGATGTGCGCGGGCAAGAGCATGTGAAACGCGCGATGGAAGTTGCCGCGGCGGGCGGGCATAATCTGATCATGATTGGGCCGCCGGGTTCCGGAAAAACCATGCTGGCGAAACGCTTTCCGACGATTCTGCCCGACCTCACGCTCGATGAGGCATTGGAGACCACGAAAATTCATTCCGTTGCCGGCGTGTTGCCGCGCGATACGGCGCTGGTGGCGACCCGGCCGTTTCGCGCCCCGCATCACACGGCCAGCTACGCCGGGCTGATTGGCGGCGGCCAAATTCCGCGGCCCGGCGAAGTGAGTCTTGCCCACAACGGCGTGCTTTTTCTCGACGAGGTGCCGGAGTTTGAAAAGAGCGTGCTGGAAGTATTGCGCCAGCCGATGGAAGACGGCCAAGTAACCATTTCGCGAGCGCTGCTATCGCTCACCTATCCGGCGGAGTTTATGATGGTGGCGGCGATGAACCCGTGTCCGTGCGGTTACGCCACGGATCCGGCGAACAAATGCTCGTGCACACCGTTGCAAGTGCAAAAATATTTGGCCAAAATTTCCGGACCCTTGCTGGATCGCATCGACATTCACATCGAAGTGCCGGCGGTTAAATATAAAGAACTGGCCGGCGAGGAGACCGGCGAAACTTCGGCGCAAATCCGCCAGCGCGTGGAACAGGCGCGGCAGGCGCAACTGGCGCGCTTTCGCAGCCGCAAAAAATTATTTTGCAACGCGCGGATGGAATCCAAAGACATTCGCGAATTTTGCCGCATCGATAGCCACGGCGAAGAGCTTTTGCGAATGGCAATCACCAAACTCGGCCTCTCGGCGCGCGCGTACGACCGCATTTTAAAAGTGGCGCGGACCATTGCCGATTTGGCCGGCAGCAGCGAAATTAAAGCGGAGTTTATCAGCGAAGCGATTCAATATCGCGCCTTGGACCGCAGTTTAGGCGCGTTGGCAGGATAACCTCGGGAAAACAGGACCGGCAACATGCCCGACAACTTTTCGGAACATTTACATTATTACATACTGCTCGCGCTCTTCGGACTGTTGTTCGTTTTGCAAATTTGGGCGATGCTGAAAATCAAGCAAATGCTGCAACGCGTGCTGGATATTTACCGGCGCATACAGCAGATGGCGGCGCTGCAAAAATTCAGCGACACGCAACCTTCGCTCAAAATCAACGTAAATTATAAACGCATTTGCGAGTATTGCCGGCACCGCGAAACGTTTTTGGCGGCCTCCGGCAAAAACGTTTTTGTGTACCAATGCGGAATAAGCAAACAAAAAATAAAATTAGATGACTCCTGCGCGCACTTTGAGTTTGACCCGCAACGTGCGCAAATTTAAGGCTGATGGCTGGTTGCTCGGCGCTGAAATACAACTACAAGCAACCAGCGACGAGCTACCAGCAACCAGAAACGAGAAAAGATATGCCAACCTATTCAACGCTTTCCGTCCGGCAAGCCGATGACACGGCGATAGTCGAAGTGTTAGCGCGCCGCATTTATTTAAAAGTCGTGGAAGAATTTCGCGAAGAGATGAACGATATTTTACGCCAAACCGCCGGGGCTTTGTTGTTGGATTTGGGTAAGGTGAGTGTGATGAACAGCGCGGGCTTGGGTGTGATCATCGCGGCGCAGGATTATATGCAAAAACAGCAGCGCCCCTTCCTCGTTGCCAATTTGCAGCCGCTGATGCAGGAAATTTTTAATCGGATGCAACTCGGCACGCTGATTACCGCCACCGCGTCGGTGAATGACGGTTTGCAAAAATTGCAGGAATCCACCACCCCGCTTGCCATCGCGTAATCAATATTTTTCCAACTCGCCACGCGATGGCGTTTTTCTTAATTTCCGCCTCAACCGGCTATTATTTTAAATCCGGGAAAATTCGAATCCCGCAAACCGGCATCTTCCAACCACAACCACTGGTTCGAAAATAAAAACCCTGCTTCCGCGATGGGCCTTCAAAGGGCCGTGGTTGCACACGGTGGGCACCGCCTATGCGTTTTTTACGTCCACTGAATCCTGCCAAAGACAGAACAATCCCGCCGTAACGGGATGAGGCCTGTAATACACGCGCAGAGCTAAGTTCCCATTTTGAAGGTGTTGGCTCTTTGATTTTTCCCATCGACCCTGAAGCAGGGAATTTTTTTATCAAAATTTTTTTAGTTTTGATCAATGCCGCAATCAAAGCCAATCACAATTTATAATATTCTCGCAAAAAGTCAAGGATAAATTTTTCCGAAGCCGCAATTTTTTGCAAATTTTTTCGAAACGGAAAGCATTTGCTTTTGCCGCAACGATTATGTACATTGAAAAACGGAAACATGACCTATCACCAATGCAGATGTTTTCGTCTATGCGATCTCTCCTCACTTTTTGGTGTTGCCTCATGCTGGCGTTTCTCGCAGCCACGCTTCTGGCCGATGAAAAAAACGTTCGCCGGCGCCCTCGCGAGCTTGGGCTGGAAATCGGCATTTTAAAACCGGGAAGTAACAACAGCATTACTGATGTCAGCGGCGTTTTAGTGGGACATGCAACCGTGCAGCGCGGCGATTCCGTGCGCACCGGCGTCACCGCCATTTTACCGCACTCTGGCAATCTCTTCCAAGAAAAAATTCCTGCCGCGGTTTTTGTCGGCAATGGCTTCGGCAAGCTCATGGGCGTCACCCAAATTGAAGAGTTGGGCAATCTCGAATCTCCCATTCTGCTCACCAATACATTGAATACTCCTCGCGTCGCCGATGCGTTAATTGATTATATGCTCGGCTTGCCCGGCAATGAAAATATGCGCTCCGTCAACGTCGTGGTTGGCGAGACCAACGATGGTTTTCTCAATGACATTCGCGGCCGGCATGTTGGCCGCAACGAGGTTTTCGCCGCGTTGAGAGATGCAAAGCCCGGCCCGGTTGCAGAAGGTTGCGTCGGCGCCGGAACCGGCACGGTTTGCTTTGGTTGGAAAGGCGGCATCGGCACTAGCTCGCGTGTGTTGTCAAATTCGGCGGGAGGTTACACCGTCGGCGTCCTGGTGCAAACCAATTTCGGCGGCGTGCTCACCATCAACGGCGCACCGGTTGGCCGCGAGCTTGGACAGTTTGCGATGAAAGAAGCTCTCCCCTATTCCGGCAGCGACGGCTCGTGCATGATCATCGTCGCGACTGATGCGCCGCTCGACGCGCGCAATCTCAAACGCCTCGCCGCCCGTGCGATGTTGGGCCTGGCGCGTACCGGCGGCTACGCTTCAAACGGCAGCGGTGATTATGTGATTGCATTTTCAACCGCCAAAGAAAATCGCATCAGCCACAAACCGATTGCCAAAACCCAAAACTTTCTCACTTTGGTAAATGACGAAACTTCGCCATTGTTTTTAGCCGTCGTTGAAGCGACCGAAGAAGCCATTCTCAACTCGCTGTTCATGGCCACCACCACACGCGGTTTCGATGGCCATATCGTCGAAGCCCTGCCGCTGGAGCGGACGATTGAAATTTTGAAAAAATACAATGCGCTGAATCATAATCGCGACTTGCCGTCGTGGAAAAAATAAAATTTTGAAGTCACGCCTTTAGGCGCAGATGCTTGAATCTAAAAATAGTTTTTACAATTTAGCCTCAGCCCCTGAAGGGACTACTACAAACGCCGTCGTGGAAAAATAAAGTTTGAAGTCGCATCTTTAGGCGCAAATGCTTGAATCTAAAAATAGTTTTCAAATTTAGCTTCAGCCCCTAAAGGGGCTACTACTAACGCTTTTAAACCCCATGCAAGAACTCGGCAAAACCATCATGATCATCGGCGGCGTGTTGCTGGTGATCGGTGCGGCGCTGTATTTCCAGAAAAGCATTCCATTTCTTGGTAAGCTGCCGGGAGATATTCTCATTAAAAAAG
>CAYZFF010000033.1:0-2929 GCA_964477305.1 uncultured Cytophagia bacterium | reverse complement strand
CAGAAAAGCATTCCATTTCTTGGTAAGCTGCCGGGAGATATTCTCATTAAAAAAGAAAATTTTACATTCTATTTTCCATTAGCCACGAGCCTGTTGCTCAGCCTGTTGTTGACGCTGTTTTTCTATCTGTTCAGAAAGTAAATATGAAACGCCATTTCTTTATCATGTTCGTGATTGCATTGTGCCTCGTCTCTCAAATCGCATGCGCCCAACCGAACCGCGCAACGAGTACGCGCGCCGACTCAACTTCGAGCGGCCGCAAAGTTCATGTCATTCGCATCAACGGCGCCATCAACCCGCTGGCCGCGGAGTACATTCTCAATGCGATTGACAATGCCCGCAATGCCGAAGCCGAATGTCTGATCGTCGAGATGGACACGCCCGGCGGTTTGTTGGAATCGACCCGCACAATCACCAAAGCCATTCTCGCCAGCGAGATTCCAGTGGTGATTTATGTCGCGCCCACCGGCGCTCGCGCCGCTTCGGCAGGCGTATTTATTTCGTACGCGGCGCACGTGGCCGCCATGTCGCCAAGCACGAACATCGGCGCGGCGCATCCGGTTAATTTGGGCGGCGGCGAGGGCGGCAAAAAAGATTCTACTGAAACGAACACCATGATGGAAAAAATCACGAATGACGCCGTCGCGCAAATCAAAGCCGTGGCCGAAAAACGCGGGCGCAACATCGAATGGGCTGAGGACGCCGTGCGCAAAAGCGTTTCGATTACCGAAAAAGAAGCGCTGGCAAAAAATGTTATCGATTTGATCGCCGTCAATCTCGACAGCTTGCTTATTCAACTCGACGGGCGCGAAGTCGATCTCGTCAATCGTAAAATGGAGCTGCACACCGCCGGCGCGGCGATCATTCGTCACGAGATGAGTTGGCGGCACAAACTGCTCGACAAAATTTCCGACCCGAACATCGCTTATTTTCTTATGCTGCTCGGCATGTGGGGGCTGTTTTTCGAATTCTCCAATCCCGGCTCGATTTTGCCCGGCGTGCTCGGCGGCATTTTTCTTATTCTCGCTTTGTATGCGATGCAAACGCTGCCGGTCAATTGGGCCGGCTTATTGCTGATTTTGTTGGCGGTGGTGATGTTCATTCTGGAAGTGAAAGTCACCAGTTTCGGTATTCTGACCATCGGCGGGGTTGTGGCCATGTTTCTCGGCTCGGTCATGTTGTTTCGCAAACCGGAAACGATTTTTGAGCCGGCGCTCCGCATCTCCGTGCAAGCGATCATTATGGCCACTTTAGCCACCGCCGCATTTTTCGCGTTCGCCGTGCGCCTGGTCGTGAAGGCCCATCATCACCAAACCACCACCGGCCGCGAAGGCATGATCGGCACGATCGGCACGGCACTCACCAACATTGCGCCGGAGGGCCGCGTGCAAGTGCATGGCGAGATTTGGCAAGCGCGCAGCGAGGCGCCGATTGAAAAGGGCCAACCAGTCAAAATTCTGGCTCTGAATGGATTGCAAATAAAAGTCGAACCGTCGACCAACGGATAATTTTTTTGTTCGCTTACCGGACGAAGGGAAATTTTTTCATTCGGGTTGTACGTAGGCGCAAAAACCTTGCCTGTTTGATGACGCCAGTTTTTCATCACACTTTTCTCCACAAGGAGGGAGATATGTATATTTTTCCATTATTTTTGCTTCTTCTCATCATTGTTTTTTTTGCCAACACCATCAAAGTGTTGCGCGAATACGAGCGCGGCGTGATTTTCCGGCTCGGCCGTTTGCTGCACCTCGGCGATAAAGCCTACAAAGGCCCGGGCCTGATCATTCTCATTCCCGGCATCGACCGCATGGTAAAAGTCAGCTTGCGCACGGTTACGTATGACGTTCCGCCGCAAGACGTTATCACGCGCGACAATGTTTCGATTAAAGTCAACGCGGTGCTTTATTTTCGCGTGATGGACCCGGCCAAAGCCATCATCGAAGTTGAAGATTATTTTACGGCCACTTCGCAGATTGCCCAAACGACGCTGCGCAGCATTCTCGGCCAGTCCGAGTTGGACGAATTGCTCTCCCATCGGGAGAAAATCAATAGCGAACTGCAAAAGATCATCGATTCGCAAACTGATCCGTGGGGCATCAAAGTTTCCGCGGTCGAAGTGAAGCATGTCGATCTGCCGCCGGAAATGCAGCGTGCGATGGCCCGTCAGGCCGAAGCCGAACGCGAACGCCGCGCCAAAATCATTCACGCCGAAGGCGAACTGCAAGCCTCGCAAAAACTTGCCGAAGCCGCGCGCATGCTCAGCTCCGACCCCGCCGCGATTCAGTTGCGTTATTTGCAAACGCTGGTCGAAGTCGCCGCGGAAAACAATTCGACCACGATCTTTCCGGTGCCAATTGACATTTTGAAGATTTTTATGGACAAGAAGTCATGATCGTGTAACGTGATACGTGTAACGTTCTTAGTTTGCAACCGTTTCTTTTGCTACACGCGTTTTCATTTTAAGACCGTTACACGTTAAGCGTTGCATGAAAATTTCCGAACCATTCCGCCCCAGGAAGAGTAAAAGAATTGCATGCATCATAAACAAGCGGAGAGACAAAATGAAAAATTTTATGGCGATTCTTCTCAGCCTCTTTCCCGCGGTGTTGTTGGCGCAAACCGGCACGCTGCCGCAAGAACTCAATCGCATGAGTAACCCGGCGTATTATCAACAACACGCCGATGCGGGCGCGCCGCTGATGCAAACCTTTGGGCAAAGCGACGTGTTCGGGTTTAACGGCGCGCTGGTGAATTACGGCGGCGGCAGCAATTTTCATTATCAGTGGCCGTTGCAAAATGATCTCACTGCGACGCTCGATCTCTCGCTGATTTATCTCAGTTTCGATAATCCGTTTTTGCCGTTTTACTCGCGCTACAACAACCACGGCGATGTGATGCTCGCGCCGTTTTTCTTTGGCCTGCGCCGCGA
>CAYZFF010000032.1:20747-22153 GCA_964477305.1 uncultured Cytophagia bacterium | reverse complement strand
TGATGTCCTATTCACAGTTTAGCAAATTAGAATTGCAGAGTCAAGAAAATTTTCTGTTGCAACTCACGGCCACTGATCCGTGCTCTTGCCGGGCACGATTTTGTGAAACAATTGAAAATTCTGCGTGGCTTTAAATTTCGGCATGTTGTGAAACGCGCGATCATAATAAAAATAAGCGCCGCAACCGAGTTGCAAAGCGTGCGGGTTTAAAATATTCTCGCGATGGCCGGGGGAATCCATCCATTGTTTGACGATGGCCTCGGCAAAGGAAAGATAGGTGTGCGGCGGAATCAGCGGGCCGCCATGCTCGTAGCTGAACGTGCCTTTGAGCGGATCAACCGGATAGATCGGCGTATTGGCTTTATATTGGATACCAAAATGCGTCGCAATATTTTCCCCGATCATCGGATTTTTGATACCGGCCAGTTCGGCACGTTGCTGCGAAGTTTTGCGCGCCTGGTCGCGAGGATTCTCGTGGCTGAAAAAGTTTTGCTCCACCATCCGTTTAGAATGATGATACGCGGCGCGCTCCAGCGCGAAGGAAAAGGTTAATGGCGGGCGCTTGTTTTTAACGCGGGCTTCATTGGTGACGAAAAAAATTGCTGCATGCAACAAGGGATAGTCAATTTTATTGAAACCGATGGTCTGTTGGAAAAGTTTGTTGTTGCGAAAGTTTTTGTGCGTCGTGGTTTGATAATCATTGAATCGCCAGTGGGATTGCGCAAAAACGGTGGAACAAAACAAGAAAACGATAAACCAGCGCCAGTTTTTGTAGGCCCCGTTTTTGACGAATCGCATCACTTCCCCACCGCTTGCTGATAACAATAATCAAACAATAAATTCCATTCCACCCGTTGAATCCGGCGGCATAATGTTTCTGCCGGCGACTGGTGGTGAACACAGTTCTCACACAGATCAATAAATCTGAATGGATCCCAACGCGATTGGCTGAGGAGAAAATCTGTTGCGATCTCTTGCGTATTTGCCGCAGCCAGCTTAACGGCGGCCAAACGCAACGGCGCAAAAATCGGGTGCTCGCCGACGCGATGAAACCAGTATTTACTATTGGAAAAATCCGGCTCGCGGCGGTGCATCAGGCCGTGCCAATAACTGCCAGTCGGAGTGGCAATAGACTGGCTGATCTGATGCGATTCTTCGAGAAAGTTGTGATGCAGCCAAAGGCCGGCGAGGCAGGCGCGGGCCATAGCAGTGTCGACGATTGCATTTGGCGCAAAGGCTTTTTCAATCGTCAAAGCGGTGAGCATTGATTTTGCTCTGGTGATCGGTTCGCCAGCATCAAGCGGATTGGTGTGTTCCTGCAAAAGTTCGGCGAAAAGTGGGCCGTAATTTTTAGATTGAAACTCGAGTAGAGGTTTCATATCCACAGTTATTCTGAATTGAAAAAG
>CAYZFF010000032.1:8300-20647 GCA_964477305.1 uncultured Cytophagia bacterium | reverse complement strand
CGCTCACCATGACAAATGTAGATAATAGTGTGTGAAGTTAATCAAACGCCGCCGGACGATTGGGGTCCCGCACGTGTGCCAGCACTTCGGCCAGATGTCGCTCGTTGGTGCGATTCAACGACAACGGCGGCAGATGATCGAAGCTAAAAAAATCCGCCGCCAGGGTTTCATTGCTGGAACGCAGTTCGCCGCTGATGCTTTCACAAAGAAAAACGATTTTGAAGGCATGATAAAATTCCATGGGCCGGCCGGTACGGTTGGCGTCATAAACGCCGATCACTTTTTTCGCGACGACGCGCAGGCCGCTCTCTTCTAACACTTCTCGTGCCACCATTTCAGCGGGCCGGTCGCCGACATCGGCCCAGCCGCCCGGCATCGCCCAGCATTGATCGGTGCGTTCCTGCACGAGCAGGATTTTTTCATCCCGAACCACCGCGCCGCGCACGTCGATTTTAGGCGTGGCATAACCCGGCTGACGGAGAAAATCTTTTTGCACGCCTTCTTGTGAAAGGCCGGTGTGGCCCGCCACAATTTCTGCCGCAATTTCCGAAAGCCGGCGATAGCGCTCGCGTTCATACTCATTCTGCGTGAACGCGAGACCGGTCTGACTCAAGGCTTGAATCTCGCGCGCCCATTCGAGCCATTGTGGGGAGTTGTTGTCGGCCATGGAAAATTTTATGTTTTTGCGTTTGGCGACGCGACGTTTTAGCGATAAACCGTGTACTCAAATTGCGCCGTTACTTCCAAATATTCTTCGGGAAAATCTTTGGGCAAATTTCGAAACGGCGCCGAGGCTTGAATAGCGCGCCAACTGGTTTCCATGAGGGATTTGTGGCCCTCATAGCCGAGCAACGTCAGATGCTGCAGCGCACCGGCGCGCGTGATGCGAAAACGCAATATCGTGCGGCCGCTGATGATGCCCATTTGCGTGAAGGCCGGCGGCGGATAAATGTTGCGTTGGACGCGATCTTTTAGCCACAGCAAATATGGCGCATAATCCCACGCATAGGTGTTGAGCGAGAAACTGCCCAATTCCGGCGCGCGCGAGTCAGAATTTTGCAACCCGGGTTGATAGCGGCTTGCATACGGCCAACGTGAATTATTTTCCGTTTCGCCGGTCAGGAATTCACGCCGAAAATTGGCGGGAGCGCCATGGGTCGGGCGGACGGCTTCAATTCGCGATGAGACCAACTCCTCAGAAGTTTCAGGCGCTGTGGCGGCTTGCGTTTTCCCGGCTTGCAGTTCCGGCGTCGGCGCTGTGTCGCCATAGCGCGAAGCCCCATTAGCAAACGGCTGGCCCAATGGCAGATTTTGCGGCGCCTCGGAATTCTGTGCCACGGCGTTTTTATCGGAAATGTGATTGGCCGATTCCGGTGGTTTGTCGCGGCGCGCCGATTCCGGCGTTTCGGCCAATGTGAAAGCCCACGACTTACGATTTTCTGGGTACGGGGCGATGAGTTCGCGCGGCGACATGGCGATGGAGGTCAAGACAAAGGCGCGACGCATGACCAATAAAAATCCGGCATTGAGAATAATCGACAAAAGCAGTCCCAGCAAAAGAATTTTTTGGTAGGCCCATCTTTTCTTGGCGTTAAAAAAATTGTCGACGAGAGTATTGGTTTCCATTATAATATCAGACGCTGCAAATCGCTTGCGAGTTCGATGGAACCGGAAAAATATTTTCGGCATTGGGCAGCCACATCGACGGTGAAACTCTCTGGATAAAAATGCGTGAGCAAAACGCGCCGGCATTCGGCGCGCGCCGCCAACTGGCCGACTTCTCCGGCGGTAAGATGCGTCGGCATTCCTTGCCCATCCGGAAAGGCGCAATCGATGATCAACCAATCAGCATGACGCGCCAGCGAGACGATTTCATCGCAGACGCCGGTATCGCCGGTGTACGCTAAAATTTTTCCATCCGCTTCGAGGCGATAGCCGTTGGCCGGAATGCCATGCAACATGGGCAGCGTTTCAATTTGCCACGGGCCAAGCGTGAAGCGCTCGCGTTGAACCTCATGAATGAAAATCGGCATGGGCAGGTGCTCGATCCAATCGCCATAGAGCTTACTCAAACGCGCAAAAAAGTTGGCAAACCCTGGCGGCCCGAAGAGCCGCAGCGGCCGCTCCGCGCGCTGCCGGCCCTCGCCGTCGAGCGCCCACAGAAACGCTGGTAAATCCGCGATATGATCGAGGTGCAGATGCGAGAACAAAATTGCGTCCACCTGAAGCAGCGGCAACCCCGCTTCGAGGCCGCGGCGAATCACGCCGTTGCCGCAATCCAACAAAATAAAAAAGTCCGGACGAAACACCGCATAGCCGGACATGCTGCGTTCACGCAGTAAAACGCGGGTGCCGGAGCCTAATACTGTAATTTCGGCGACGCCGCTCATTTTGTTGAAATTCGATGTCGTTTGGGGGGAGATCAAATCATCGCGCCTTTGTTGACGGGGCTGGTGTCAGAAAATGGCGGCTTAATTCATCGACGCCGGCGATTTTTTCAAACGTTCCTGCATAATTCTGGCAAAACGCGGACGGTGGATCAGGTCAAAAACTTTTTCCTTTTCCGGAAACAAATGCAGCACATGGCGCCGGGTCAGACGCAGCAACGCGCAGGCTTCGAGTACAGAAATATTTCCCTGGGCGATGACGGCGGCGGTGATATCGACGAGGCAACGCATCTCGCGAATTTTGCGCTCTTCTTCGCGCAACTCCTCCAGCGAGCTGCGGCCGGCGGCGGAATTTTCATCGTTTTTCATAGCAGTTGGATTGTGTCGTGCTGAACCACAACAAGTTACAAAATTTTTGCTAAAAAAAGCAAGCCAATTTATTTTAATGTTTGCCCCTTGCTTCTCATTGTGCCGTGCGCTATATTATTTTATGCAAACCAGCCCTCGCCAATATCATTTACAATTTTCCGACCGCCACTTCATTCAAGTGCGGCGCGTGTTTATTGCCGTGCTGTTGGCGGCGGCAACGATCACGATGATCATCTTGCTGCGCGCGCTCGTGACGCCGGTGGTGATCGCTATTTTTCTCGCCTATTTGCTGGCGCCGCTCGTGGAGATGATCGAAAATCGCGGACTGTCGCGGATGTGGGCCGTCATTATCGTTTTTGTGGCTTTGCTCGCGGTGGTTGGGCTGGGAATTTCTCTGGTTTGGCAAACAATGCTCGATGAGCTGAAAGCGATTGTTTCCGGCGTGCAAATCGACGATCGCGAACAACTGGTGGAAGGCATCCGCACCAAGCTGCAAGCGGCGTTTCCCGGCATGGCGCAGTCTAATCTCATTCACTCAATGGCGGAAAAAGCGGTGACTTATGGAGAAGCGTTTGCGCAACGCACGCTCGAGGCGTTTTCGGCTATCGGCGAGATGATCATCATCCCCTTTTTAACGTTCTTTATTTTAAAAGACGCGCGCACGCTGAAGAAAAATATCGTCGCGCAAATTCCGCATCGCTATTTCGAAATGTCGCTGAGCCTCATTCACAAAGCGACGCTGCAATTGGGGCGGTTCATTCGCGGCCAATTGCTCGATGCAACCATCGTCGGCCTCATGGCGATCATCGCGTTGTCGCTGCTCAAAGTACGCTATGCGTTGCTCATCGGCACGCTCGCCGGCATGGCAAATTTGATTCCATTTCTCGGGCCGATCATCGGTTGTATTCCGGCGATTGTGATTTCGATTATCGACACCGGCAGTTTTTCCGGTGTGCCTTATATTATCGTCGCATTTGCGATCATTAAGCTGATCGATGATGTTATCGTTCAGCCCATCGTGGTTTCCAAGAGCGTCGAGTTGCATCCGGTCACTGTCATTATTTCGATTTTTGCGGGTGGCCATGTCGCAGGTATTCTCGGCATGATCGTCGCCGTGCCGCTCGTCAGTATTGCAAAAGTAAGCGCCAGTATTTTGTATTGGGGTTTTACCAAATACTACATTTTCGGTCCGCCCGCCTATGCCGTGGAAGAGGCCGCGCTCGAAATTTTACCATCAACGGCATCCACCGAGTTGCCGGCGATGCCCGCTTCCATCGAACCTGCCGAAAAAACCGCGTCATCTGTCGCCGTGGCGGTAGCCGCAAAAGCAGAATCGCCAGCAGCGCCGCTTGACAAACGCGTTCGCCCCGCCAGGAAATCGTGATCTATCCTCCGGAACTTCTGACCCGGTGGCGCAGTATTTTATTGCAACCTTTCTACCGGCTGAATTTTTGACCAACTATGGAGAAAATGCATGAAGTGGTTGTTACGCTTTGCTGTTTTGTCCGCCCTTCTCTTCCTCACGCCGTCTTCCCTCCTGCCGCAAGGCACCGCCAATCTTAGAGTCGTCTCGCATGTTGATCCGTTACCGCCCTCGTCAAACTTTAAATACGGTGAAGTCACCGGCGCCGGCGATTTGGCCATTCTCGGCGGTTTTGCCAACAACACAAGGGTGTGGATTTACGATCTTGCCAATAAAACACAGCCGGTTTTGTTGGCGGCGATTCCCGTCAATACGCCGTCCTGGGATGTTCAGGTGCATGGGCGCTACCTCTTTATTGCGCTATCCGGCCGCATGGAATGGTATGACATTATCGATCCCACGCAACCGCAACTCGTCAAGCGTTTTGAGCCGTCGCCGTCGATTAACCCGCATACTTTTTTTGTGGCGGGTAACACGCTTTATGTGGCTGATCTCGTTTCCAACGGCATTCGGATTTTTGATATCACCGACAAAAAAAATCCCAAGCCGCTCGCCGATATTATCGACCGCAGTTGGTCCATTCATGATATGACCGTCATTCGCCGGCGTTTATATGGCGCGTGGATTTTTGGCAGCGCCGGCGTGTTGTTGGCCGATGTCAAGAACCCCGCCGCGCCCCAAGAATTGAGCAAAGCGCGTTATCCGCAGGCCGGGACACACAACGCCTGGCCGACGGAAGACGAGAAATATATTCTGACGACGGACGAAATTTCCCCTTCGCGCAATAACCTTAAAATTTGGGATGCACGCACGCCGGGCAAGTTAACGCAGGTCAATGAATATCAGGTGCCGAATGCCGCCTCGCCGATTCACAACACGTACGTGCGCGGCCGCTATGCGTACATGAGCCATTATTGCGACGGCTTGCGCATCGTCGATATGGCCGATCCGGCCCAACCTCGTGAAGTTGCCTTTTATGATTTTAATACCAGCGCCAATTGCAGCAGTTTTAATTCCAACTGGGGAGTGCATGTTTTTTCCAATTTGATATACGCGAGTGATATGAACACCGGGCTGTATGTGTTGGAGTTTGACAATCATGTGGCGGCAAATTTTACCGGCGCCGTTGTTGATAACAACACCAGCCAGCCGCTTCGGGGCGCCATGGTCTATTTCCGCGACGAGTATCCCAGCACGCGCACGAATAGTGCCGGCAATTTCGACATTCCCTGGTTCAAAAACGACACGGTGAAAGTCGTGACCGAAGCCCTCGGGTATCTCCCTGATACCACAACAATTATTACCAGCGCCACCACTAAAACCACAGCGACAATTCGCCTCAAGCGTTTAAGCACTGCCGTGGCCGCATCACCAAATGGGCCTGCCGAGTTTGAGTTGCTGCACAGTTATCCCAATCCGGTTTCATCAGCAAACACCCAAATTATTTTTCGACTGCCGGCGCGCGCCGAGGTACAACTCGAAGTTTACAATATTTACGGCCAGCGGGTGCGCCAGTTGTTGCGAGCGGCGCGCGAACCGGGCGAACATCGTTTCGCGTGGGACGGTACCGATGAGGCCGGAAAAGCCGTCACCGCCGGCATTTACATTTTACGTCTGCGCGCCGGCGCATTGAGCAGTAGCCGCCGTGTGACGGTGCTGCGCTAAATAAGGTCCGAAGTGCGAAGCCCAAAATTCGCGAAAATTATAACATCCGCAATTTATTTTTACAGGAGTTGGTAGATGAGAACACCTCGATTGCCTTTATACAGCTTGATGTTGTTATTGCTCGTCGCCCCTCTGTTTGCGCGCCAGAACAGCGCGGGGCTGAAATTTTTGTCCAGTGTCAATCCCTCGCCCGGCGTCACATACAGTGAAGTGACGAGCTGCGGCGATCTGGCGATTATCGGCGCGTTCAGCGTTAATTCTTCGGTGTGGATTTATGATTTCTCCGATCGCGCCAAACCGGTGCGGTTCGCGTCCATTTTTGTCTCCCGCTCCGTCAAAGACGTGCAAGTGCATGGCCGCTATCTTTACGTGTCATACAGCAACGGCATGCAGTGGTACGATATTCTCGATCCGAAGCAGCCGAAATTGGTTCACGAGTTTCGGCCGCCGGAACTTATCAACGCACATACTTTTTTTGTTACCGGCAACCTGTTGTATGTGGCGGATTACAATTCCGGCGGGATACGGATTTATAACATCACGGATAAGAAAAACCCGAAGTTGGTGACGACTATTCTGGATGGCGCCTGGAGCATTCATGATATGACGGTGATTAAAGGCCGGTTATACGGCGCGTGGATTAATGGCGTCGCCGGTTTCTCGGTGGTCGATGTCTCCACGCCGGCGCGCCCGCGGGAGTTGGCGAAGATGCGTTATCCGCAGGCCGGAACGCATAATGTTTGGCCGACGGAAGACGGCAAATATATTTTTACGACGGACGAAATCGGCGCCACCCGGCATACGCTAAAAGTTTGGGATGCGCGCACGCCGGGCCAGTTGACGCAAGTGGCCGAATTTGGCGTTGGTGTCTCGCCGGCCTCGACCATTCATAATGTCTACGTGCGCGGGCGTTATGCGTACATCAGTTATTATTGCGAAGGCGTTCATATCGTCGATATCGCCGACCCCACCAAACCGCAAGAAGTGGCGTTTTATGATATCAACGGCGCCGAATTCTGCAGCGGTTACAATTCCACCTGGGGTGTTGATCCCTTTTCCAACATTGTCTTTGCCAGCGATATGCAGCGCGGGCTTTATGCGCTGGAGTTCGCCGATCATCCGGCGGCGAATGTTGCCGGGCAAGTCGTCGATGTTAAAACCAATGCCCCGGTGCCGGGCGCCATGGTGTCGTTTCTCAGTGAATACCCTTCGACGCGCACGAATGCCGCGGGAAAATTTGATATTGCCTGGTTCCGCAATGACACGGTTCGGGTTGTCACCGAAGCCCTCGGCTATCGCCCGGATACCTCGGTGGTAATAACAACGATCACCGGTCAAACTGCGCCGGTGATTCGGTTGGTTTCATTGACGACGGCAGTCGAGCAACGGCAAGAGTTGCCGAAAAATTTTGCTTTGTTGGTGAGTTATCCCAATCCGCTCTCCTTCAAACAGTTTGCGCAAACGCAAATTACCTTTCGCCTGCCGCAGCCAGAAAATGTGCAACTCGAGATTTTTAACGTGCTCGGCCAGCGCGTGCGCGCGCTGTTGAATGCGCCGCGTGAAGCCGGCGAGCATTCTATTTGGTGGAATGGCCTCGATGAGCGTGGGCAACGCGCGGCCGCCGGCATTTATCTGGTTCACCTGCGCACGGCAAATTTTGTTGCGAACAGCCGAATCACAGTGGTGCCGTAGTGATATGAAAAAGTTTTTCGTCATTCTTATCGGTGTTATTTTAACCATTGTTTTTGCCCTTTTTGCGGCGAGTCCTCGACCAATTAGCGTTGAGGACATTAAAAAAATGGGGTTGGTGGAAGCGGATCCACGCTTTATCGAAATCAACGGCGTTAACACCCATTTTACGCGAAAAGGCGCCGGCGAAAAACTGTTACTGATTCACGGATTTGCCAGTTCCACGTACACCTGGCATAAAGTGGTTGACAGCCTGGCACAAGGGTTTGAAGTCTACGCCGTTGATCTGCCCGGCTTCGGGCTTTCGCAAGCGCTCGACATTACGCCGACGGTTGAAGCTTATGTAGATTTTCTTAACGATTTCATGCAAGCCCTTGGCCTCAACGACGCCGTTTTCATGGGCAACTCATTCGGCGGTGAAATCAGTTGGCGCTTCGCGTTAAAACATCCGCAGCGCGTTCGCGCATTGGTACTCGTTGACGCGGCCGGTTATCCGCACGAAAATCCGGTCATTTTTAAACTGTTGCGTGTGCCGCTGCTCGGCGAAATGATTGCCGGCATTAACGCAAAATGGATTGTGCGGAAAAATTTGCAACAGGTTTTTGTCAATGATGCTTTGGTGACCGACGCGGTGGTGGACAATTATTATTACCGCTTGCTGAAAAAAGGAAATCGCGAAACCGTGTTGGCCCGCGCGCGTATGCCCGGAGATACCCTTTACAAAAAATTGCCCCAGATTCAGCAGCCGACGCTGATCATTTGGGGCGAAAACGACACGTGGATATCCGTGGAATATGCGCATCGTTTTGCCGCAGAAATTCCACAGGCGCAATTAGCTATTCTGCCCGATTGCGGCCATGTGCCGCAAGAGGAAAATCCGGAGAAAGTTGCGCAACTGGTGCGCGCGTTCTGGCCAAAAGTTCATTTGCAAGAGTGATTTTTTCTTGCAAATCTCAAGGCGAATTCCTATCTTACCTTGAAATGAAACCAACGGGAGGCCAGATGCCTTATCTCGTCAAAAAGCCCAACCCCAAACCGTCGATCAAGAGCGCCAATGCCGCCGGCCTGGTGACGTTCGATCAATTTTACGACCTTGTTGAAGAGAACGTGAAAGCCGATTTGTTGGACGGGAAAATCTTTCGTGATTCGCCGGCAGTGCCGCGTCATGGCCAAACGTGTATTTGGCTTTCCACTCTTCTGACTTTGTATGTGCAACAATTCGACCTCGGCGAGATCAATGGCGGCACGACGACGGTGCGGTTGTCGGCCTATCAAGGCCCGGAGCCGGACATTTTCTTTGTGCGCAAGAGCCGATTGAGAATTGTCGGAGAAAAATACATCGAAGCCGCGCCCGATCTTTGCGTCGAAGTGATTTCCAAAAGCAGCCGAAAAATCGACCGCGGCCGCAAGTTCGTATTATATGCGGAACATGGCGTCCGGGAATATTGGATTATCGATCCGCTGCGTTTCACGATTGAGTTTTACGAAAATCAGGATGGCGAGTGGGTGGAAATTTTGCCGGACGCCGAAGGCCGTTTGCATTCAAAAGTACTGGCGAATTTTTGGCTGCAATCCCGGTGGTTCACCTCCGCCCGGCCCTTGCCGACGGCCGCGCAGGCATTGAATGAAATTCTCCACACCAAAGTTGCCGGGCTTTCATAAAACCTGCTGCTGATGCCAATTTTGCCACAAAGCGAAAAACTCATGTCTTGGCCCGCGCGTTGGAGAACACTCTCTACCGGCCGGCGGCGTTGGTTAATATTTTCTTTGTCGATTTTTATATTCACCGGCGGCATTTATCTGCTGCTCTTCGCCGGGTTGCCGGACGCGGAAGAGATCAAAAATTTTCAACCGACCACCACTGTCGATCCCCAGCGTCTCCACTGGAACAAACGTACCACGGATTCAATTCGTATTTGGACGCCGCTCAAACGCATCTCGCCCTATTTGCAAAAAGCCGTCATCATCAGCGAAGACGATGTGTTTTATCAGCACGACGGCATCAACTATGAAACGATGAAAGAAGCCTTTCGGGTTAATTGGGAAAAAGGCCGCTACGTGCGGGGCGCGAGCACACTGACGATGCAACTGGCGCGCAATGCTTTCTTGCACAAACGGAAAACGTTGCTGCGCAAAGTTCGTGAACTGATCCTCGCACGCCGTCTCGAAGACAATCTTTCCAAAACGCGCATTCTCGAATTGTATTTGAATATTGTGGAATGGGGCGAGGGCATTTACGGCGCCGAAGCCGCGTCACGCTATTATTTCGGCAAATCCGCGGCAAGCCTCAATCTCAGCGAAGCCACGTTGCTGGCGAGCATGTTGCCGAATCCGAAAATCTTCAATCCCTTCAAACGCCTGAAAAGCGTACAGAAAATGCAAAGCCGCGTCGTGTGGCTGCTGGAAAATGCCCGGGAGATTACGCCGGCGCAGGCGCAAGGAGCGCTCACCGGCTTCACGCTGCGCGGCGGCATCGCGCCGCAGGAGACCGTTACCGCGGAAGTGGATTCATTGGAGGAAGCAAGATATTTTGAGCCGACACCTGATGAGAGTATCCCGACAATTTCTCCTCACCCCCTGCCAATAGCCGCGGCGGACAGCGTGGCGCCGCCGGATTCTTCCGTCATCGCTGATAGTTCGAGCGTGAATTTGCCATATTAGTCTGGGGAGATTAGCGTTATGGCGCGCTGGCCGCAGGTTCCTTCAATTCACTCCGTTGTACGAGTTTTCCATTAAAAACAATTTCCGTGCTGTCGCCATTTACGGCAATGCTATATCGAAAAAGAAACGGCGGCCGGCGTTTGGGAATGGGAATGCCTGCCGTTTGCAGTATTCTCTGGTCAAAAGAAAATTGCAAGTCTTGCATTTCAACCACTTGCCTATCGCCGCGCCGTTCGGAAATAATCCACGGATAGCGCGCGAAAGTCAGATACCATTGCGTTTCCGGCGCCCGCAGTGTTTGCGTCACGAATTCATCGTTGGCGTTGTTGTATTTCGTGAGCGGCAATTCCGTTTCATCATTCAACAGCGATAAAAAAGTTTGTGTTACGCCGTCCTCGGTTTGCGCCAAACCCATCCAACTAAAAATACTCAACGGTTGCGGCAAAGCTGAAATCTTGGTTGCCGCGATGCCGCCCCGTTGCAAAGCAGCTTCAATACGTTGATAGGCGCGATGATGATTGACAACTTCGAGCAGCAAATAAAGTCCGGCAAAAAGAACTCCGCCAAATAAAAACGACCGGCGCGGCGGCTTAAAAATTTTGCCAAATAGCAAGGTAAACCCCAAAATGCCGGTGAAAAACGGATCGATGATGAACATCAGGTCCAAAGAAAAACGCGCCGTTGAAAACGGCATAAAAAGCTGCGTGCCAAACGGCGTGATCAAATCAAAAAAAATGTGCAATAAAATGCCGATCAGGCCGTAAACCCAGAGTGTTTTAAAATTCTTCCGCTTTCCCAAAATGAAAAAAATCATCGCAGGCAGTAGCGCGAAAATTGGCGCAAACAGCAGCGAATGCGTGAGGCCGCGATGATGCTGAATCGCCAAGATCGGATCGCCCAGCAATCCCAGCGCGACGTCAATATCAGGAATATTCGCGCTGCCCACCAGCAGCCAAAATTTCTTACGCTGAGCGCTTGGTTCATCCGTCAGTGCTGGAAAGGTTGTTTCAATCAACTTTGCGGCCAAGGCGCCGGTCAAACTATGCGTTAAATTATCCACGGGACAAGTTCATTTCGTTGTTGATAGCAAAATTTTCCCTTGGGATCGCCGTTGTTCGACAAGCCGATGCGCCTCGGCGGCTTGCGCTAACGGTAAAATCGCGTCAAGGTGCGGCTTGATAATGCCGGTTTGGTGCCACGCAATCAACTCGTCCATCACGCGCTGAAAATATTCCAATTCCTCCCAGAGCAACAGCACCTGCACACCGGAAATACTGATATTGCGTTCGATGAAATAGAACGGGTGATACACGCCGCCGCGCATAAAATCCCCGGCGATGCGTTTCCATTCTTTGGCGCTGTTCCAATTGAGACCATACGGCGGCACGATTCCCGCAGCGCCGATCGTGACGGCATGCCCGCGCGCTTTCAAACAGCGAATGCCTTTGCGCAATCCGTTGCCGCCGAGCGAGTCCAGCAGATACTTGACGCCGCGGTTTTGCGTCAATTGGCGCATCGCGATTTCAAAATCTTCTCGAACGTAATTGATACCGCAATCCAAACCAAACGAACGCGCGAATTGTAATTTCTCTTCCGTGCTGGCCGTGCCATAAACTGTCAAGCCGATATGCTTCGCGATTTGCAGCGCCGCGATGCCGACGCCGCCGGCCACGGCTTGAATCAAAATATCCTCGCCGCGCCGAATGCGCATGACTTCCATCAAGCTGTGATAAGCAGTGAGATAAACTGCGGGCAGTGCCGCCGCTTCTTCGAGGCTCATGCTGGCGGGAACTTTCCAAACGCGATTTTGCTCAGCAACAATGGCCTCGGAGTAGCCGCCAAACCGCGTCACCGCCAAAACCTTCTCGCCAATCGCCAGCGTGGCGTTCTCACCGCATGCAATAACTTCTCCCGAAATTTCAAAGCCGGGACAAATCGGCAAAGCGCCTGCCCATTTGTAATAGCCGCGCCGGGCAATGATGTCCGCATAGTTCACGCCGATAAATCTCACGCGAATTAAAACTTCGGTGGCTTGCAGAGGCGGGACAGCAAATGTTTCCCACTGAAAAACTTCAGGCGCGCCAAAGCGGTGAAATACTTTTCGTTTAAATTCGCCGGTTGATGGCATTGATTACTTTTCCAGCCGGAATTTT
>CAYZFF010000032.1:6251-8200 GCA_964477305.1 uncultured Cytophagia bacterium | reverse complement strand
CCATTCCACGGTTTCACGCCAGAGTGTATGTTGAACGGTTTTGCGAAAAAATCCGAAATGGCCGAGGAATTTGACGTTTACCGCAGCCGGTGAAATATGCTTATGAACAATACGGGCTTGCGGATAATTTTGTAATAATGCTTCAACGGCTCGCTTCGGCGCATAAGAATCGTCGGCGAAACTGTATGCGAGTATCGGCGCGGTCAAAGTCGCATAATTCGAGAGCTCCAGGGTCTCTTCGTAGCCAAACAAATATTGCGGATGGCGGCACCATTTCGCCCATTCACAAGCGACGCCGCGTGGCAGATCTTCGCCGAGGCCGAGATATTTCGACGGCAAGTATCCCCAAATATTGGCAAGCAGCGGCATAAAATACCACAAAGCCGCGTAACCCAAACGCTGCGGCAACGGCCAGTGTCCCCAATAACCGCTTTGGGCCGCAACCAAAACCACCGCATCAATATGGTGTTTATTGGCGGCAAAGCCGATAAGCTGCCCGCCCGCACTGTGGCCAACCATGAAAAGCTTGGTGGGTTGAAATTTTTGCCGGCTCCAGTCAATCGTACTCGCAATATCTTTTTGTCCCCATTCCCGCATCGTCACCGCAAACCCACGCAACGATTTTGGCCGCGAATCACCAATGCCGCGATAATCATACGTGACGACCGTAAACCCATTTTCACACAAATATTGTGCAAACGTATTATAATATCGACGCAAAATACCAGTTCCAGTGTTGACAATCACAACTTTATGGTTGCGCGCCGTGTCGTAAACCGTTCCGGCAAGTTGAAAATTATCTTGAGTTGGAATCGTGAGGTGTGTGACATTCATTCCAGCGCCTGCGCCAAATCCTGTACCAAATCCTCGGGGTCTTCAAGTCCAACCGAAACACGCAGCAAATTGTCGGGCGTCATCGTGTTTGGCCCTTCGCTGGAGGCGCGATGCTCGATTAACGTTTCCGTGCCGCCTAAGCTGGTGGCGCAGGTCAACAGTTTCACGCGCGACACGACTTTGATCGCTTGCGCCCGCCCGCCTTTTACCTGAAACGAAAGCATACCGCCGAAAGCACGCATTTGGCGTTGGGCAATTTCATAGCCCGGATGTGAGGGCAAACCCGGATAATGCACGCGCTCGACGTTGCGATGTTGGTCCAGAAAACGCGCGAGCGTCAAAGCATTAGTCGAGTGGCGTTCGACGCGACAGGCCAGCGAACGCAGTCCGCGCAAAACCAGCCATGCATTAAACGGTGACAACACCGCGCCGAGAACTTTGCGAATATGCAGAACTTCTTCAAACAATTTATTTCTTTGACGAAAAACCAGTGCGCCACCCTGTACATCGCTGTGGCCGCCGAGGTATTTTGTCATTGAGTGCATGGCCACATCCGCGCCAAGCTCGAGCGTGCGTTGCAGCACCGGCGTCGCGAAGGTGACATCGACAAGCAACTTTGCCTCGTGTTCATGCGCGATTTTTGCCAGTGCCGCGATATCGAGAACCTGCATCAACGGATTCGTCGGCGTTTCTGCCCACAGCAGCCGTGTGTTTGGCTGCATCGCCGTGCGGACGGCATCGAGATTCGTCATGTCGAGGATGGTTGCCTCGCTTCCCCATTTCGGCATGAACTCTTTCGCAATCGTGCGGAAATCGTAATAAATATCTTTATGAAAAATCGCATGTGATCCGGCGGGCAATGCCTGTACATACGCGGCGCCGGCGGCAATTCCCGAGGCAAACACCAACGCCGCTTCACCGCCTTCAGCCGCAGCCAGTGCCGTTTCCAGCCGCGTCTGCGTCGGATTATTCTGGCGAATGTACATGTAGCCGTGCAGCAGTTCGGCTTCCGGCCCATGTTCAAATGTTGTGGATAAATTAATCGGTGGTGAAACCGCGCCGCTGGCCGAGTCAATTTCTCCGCCGGCGTGGATCAGGATGGTTTCTAATTTCAT
>CAYZFF010000032.1:0-6151 GCA_964477305.1 uncultured Cytophagia bacterium | reverse complement strand
GCCCGGTTGGTGCAGAAGCCACGCCAGCGCGATTTGCGCCGGTTTTACGTCTTTACGTTTTGCGTTTTCAATCACGCGGTCAACAATGTCAAAATCGTTATTTTGGTAATACATTTCGTGGGCAAATTTATCGGTTTTGGCGCGCGCGGTGTCGCCGCTTTTTTCGCGGGTGCGATTGCCGGCGAGAAAGCCGCGCGCTAGCGGACTCCATGGAATAACGCCGACGCCTTCGGTGCGACACAACGGCATCATCTCGCGCTCTTCTTCGCGATACACCAGATTGTAATGATTCTGCATCGACACGAATCGCGTCCAGCCGTGCAGGTCGGCGAGATACAACGCTTTGGCAAATTGCCAGGCAAACATGCTCGACGCGCCGATATAGCGCGCTTTGCCGGATTTCACTACATCGTGCAAAGCTTCGAGCGTTTCTGCAATCGGCGTGTCTTTATCCCAACGGTGAATTTGATACAAATCCACATAATCCGTTCCCAGCCGCCGCAACGACGCATCAATCGAATCCATAATGTGCTTGCGCGACAGGCCGCCTTGATTTGGTTTATTGCCCATTGGAAAAAAAACTTTGGTGGCGATCACGACTTCCTCGCGCCGCGAAAAATCGCGTAACGCCCGGCCCGTAATCTCTTCGCCGATGCCGAGCGAATACATATTCGCAGTGTCGAAGAAATTGATTCCAAGCTCCACGGCACGTTTGATGAGCGGGCGGCTTTCTTCCTCGCCCAAAATCCAATCCCGCCATTTCGGATCGCCGTAAGTCATCATGCCGAGACACAGACGCGAAACTTTCAAGCCGGTTTTGCCGAGATTAATATATTGCATAAATATTCCGTGAGTTGATTACAAATTTAAAATTAAAACGATTTTTCGGTTACGTCACTTCCGGCTGAAAACCGTCGGATGAAGCGCCGGGCGATATCCGGCGGCGAGCGTTTTAACAACTGAGTGCGGTGTTAGCACTTGCACGAGTCGATCATTTTTTCGGGTTAATTTTTGCAAATAACCTTGCGGGCTCCAAAGCCATAAAGCCGCATCCAAAACCAGGTAGGCTTGCTGGTCATTTGACAAATTGATAAAACTGCCGTTCGGGAGTTGCGAAAGTGGCGCTTCGTAAAACACTTTTTTATTATCCGCGGTAATGCGCTCTCGATGCAAAACATTATCGAGGAACGGCGCGGACGGTTTTTTGCTCTTCGCCAGCCGCGGATTCGCCTGCGCCCATAAAATGCGGAAATAATCAAACTGCTCGCGCGAGCATTCGGCGCACGGGCGATGTCCGGCAGCCAACGCGGTCGCTTCGTCTAAAAAGAAAAGCTCGGTGTACAAACCCGGCATCATCACGGCGCGCTGGCGGCCTTTGAATTGCAGCTTGCAAATAATCCAACGCTTGCCCAGATACAACTTCCGAATTTGTTGTTGCGCGTCATGCAAGCAGCCGCGATTTCCCAGCAGCGTGCCGCGCGCCGGCGTGGCAATCAACTCGCCCCACGGCGTCACGCGATTTTGTTTTGGCATGGCCCTTTTTAAAAACTGCGATCAATTCGATTTCGTTGACGCCTTTATTTGTGCCCAATCCACCGGGGCGGGATTTTGAAAAACTGAAACCGGAAGTTCATCAAAGACTGCGAGATCGGTGTGTTTGCCGCGGCCGCGTTCGTCGGAGAGAAAAATGTTGCCATAACGTTGCCAGTTTGTCCACGGCGTGGACGTGCGGGGTTTCTCGTCTGCCGCCTTCTCAAAATAATCCCATTGCCCGACGAGCTTCGTTTCCTTATCGACGTAAACCAGATATTTGTTTTCCGGCGTGACGCCGACTTTCTCAAATGTCAGTGCGAGAACGTCGGCGGAGCGGCCGCCCCGCATCGTATCTTCACCGGCATATTTGAGTGTCACACCGCTGTCCTTTAACTTGTACGGCATAAACATCCAGTACGAATCATTGACCCAAGCTTCATAACCAAATTTCAAAGGTTTCGCCAGCGAGTCCGGATGCGTGATTTCATTGCCGGCCTTCCACACCCGTCCGGTTTTCGTGTTCAAATTCATGAGAATAACTTCATCGCTGCGCTCGACGCGAATATTACCCGTCCATTTATCCCACACGTGCAACCGGCGGCCAAAAAATTTCCAGGTGACATAACGGGTTTTGTCCCAATTTTCCCAACCACCGAGCTTGGCCATCACCTCGTCGGCGATGGCGACGGCTTTGGCGTCGGAATTTTTTAAATTAAAACCAGGCACGGCGGGATAACTGGCTAATCGGCTTGTGGCGCAGCCGGTGAAAATCAACAGCACGGCGCCGCTAAAAAGAAGACGCAAACGAATAGATGACGTCTGAGAGATACTCACAACCACACCTCCTGAACCGTTGCAAAATAAATTTTATTCTGTCATCAGAACGGAGTGGCAAACTTAAGTTTGCCACTCCAACGGCTGCTAAGCCTCGAGCTTCGCCGCCAAAGTAATTTTGGCGTTGAGCAAACGTGACACCGGGCACGTCGCTTTCGCGTCGTTGGCCAGCGCTTCGAATTTCGCCGCGTCAATACCCGGGACCTTCGCCGTCATGTCGAGATGAATGGTCGTGATCGTCCACGCGCCTTCCACCTGCTCGAATGTCAAGCTCCCTTTGGTCGAAATTTTCGCCGGCGTGAACCCGGCGGCGGTGAGCTTGCCGGAAAACGCCATCGAAAAACATCCCGCGTGCGCCGCGGCGATCAATTCTTCGGGATTGGTGCCGGCTTCATTGCCAAACCGTTTGGCAAATGAATACGCGACTTCTTTCAACGTGCCGCTTTCGGTGGACACGGTACCTTTGCCTTCTTTCAATGTTCCTTGCCAAACGGCAGAAGCATGTCGTTGCATAAATGTCTTCCTTTCGTAAAAGAACTTAATGGTTGCGGATTGTTGTTTGTCTATAAAAATAAACGCAAGATAATTTAAAGGCAAATCAAAAGCTTTTCCGTTTTACCACAACCCAATTAACCAATGCCAGCGCTGCGGTCGCGATGATGGCGAGCAGCTCGCCGAAGCCCATGCCGGAGATGAGATAGAGTGAGAACATAATTCCGATGGCAGCCAACGCCGAACCGCAAGGCAGGCGAAACGCCTCGGCATTAGGGTGCAGCCGGCGCAGTTTGATTAAAGCCGCGCAGACTAAGCCATAAGTGAACAATCGCGCCACGGCTGATAAAGACGCATTCCATTTAAAGCTCCCCACGACCGCAACGCTCCACAAGACGATCGCAAAGATCACGATCGAAACGTGCGGCGTGCGGAATCGCGGATGAATGGCGCCGAAGAATTGCGGAAAATCTTTTCCCTCGGCAAAGGCAAACGTCAGTCTCGGCGCATTTAACATGGCCGAGCTCAAGTATCCGTAGACGGAGATGATCGCGCCAAGCGTGACCAGCCCCGCGCCGCTCGCGCCCATGAAGACGCGCGCGGCCTCGGCCACCGGCCTTTTCGTTTCTGCAGGTGCGGCGAGCGCCGAGACGACAACCCATTGGATCAACGTGTAAAACAATGCGCACGTCATGAGCGCGATCAACAGTGCAAACGGCGCATCACGGCGTGGATTTTTGGTTTCGCCAAGCGGTATCAGCGCGGCTTCAAAACCGCCGTAAGCAAACATCAACAACAAGAGCGCTTTTGACCAGTCACCGGTTCCGGTCGCAGCAACGTGATCGGCGGCATTGCCGCGCAACAGAATAATTCCCGCTACGATGAAAATCGTCAACGGCAGCAGTTTCGCAATGGTGAAGAAATTGCTCGTCTGCGCTCCGGCGCGCACACCGCGATAATTAATGGCCGCGAGGCCGCCGAGCAATAGCGTCAGTAAAATTATTCGGGCAACAGTTCCGGTGGCGTCGGGCCAGAATTCGGCGAGGTAATCCACGAATAAGTTTGCATTCGCCGCCGCAGCCGTGAGGCGAACCAACCATGCCAGCCAGCCCATCTGCAATCCGGCGAAACGCCCGAAAGCCGTGCGTGCGTAGAGATACGGCCCGCCCGCGTCGCGAAATTGCGAAGCCACTTCGGCAAAGCAGGCCATGATGATGCCGATTCCCGCTGCGGCCAACAGGAAAGCGTATGGACTCACCTTGCCGAGCAATCCCGCGATGGTGGAAGGCAGGCCGAAAATTCCGCTGCCGATAATGGAATTGATCACCAGCGCCGTTAGCGTCCAGCGTCCGATTTCACGAACGAATCCGGTTTGCAATCGTTTCTCCGAAAATTCTACCACGCCATCACTTTCCGATCACGCAAAAATTTTCCCGTCAAACTTTTCGGCGCTTCGGTAGCGAGCCAGACAATCGTGTCGGCACCCTGTGGCAGCGAAAGCGGCGCGCCTGACCCGCCCATGTCCGTTCGTACCCAGCCCGGACACACGGAATTGACCGCAAGATTTTTTAATTGTGCCGCGAGTTGCACGGTCACCGCATTTAACGCTGTTTTGGAAATACTATACGCGGGCGCATACGTTCCCATTGTGCTCAACGAACCGGCGCGGCTGGAGACATTGATGATGCGGCCGTCTTTGCTTTTCATTAGTAACGGGTGAAAAGCTTGCGCCACAAGCAATGGGCCGATGGTATTCGTGAGCAATGTTTGCTGTAGCAATTCAAAATTGACCTGCAGAATCGAATCGTACTCGCCATCTAAAATTGCGGCGTTATTCACCAGCACGTCGAGGTGATCCACGTGCGCGGCGACCTCTTGGGCGGCGCGTTGAATGCTTTCCAGATCGGCGATGTCAAGCTCAACAAAACTCACGGTCATGCCTTTTTGTTTCAAAGCGGCAACCGCTTGTTGGCCTCGTCCGCGATGGCGCGCTGTGAGAAAAACGTGAAAGCCTTTCTCAGTCAATTGGCGGACGACTTCTAAGCCGATCCCTTTGTTAGCGCCGGTAACCAGGGCGATTTTACTAATAGTCATATAAAAACGTAAACAAAACTTTTGGCAAAGTCAAGGCGCGGAAAGAATGATGCTGCAAATTATTGCGCAGCTTCGACATTTGCCAGGCAAATGTCCGTTAACAATGAAACTGTGACGCCGAACTTGCGTATGAATATTTTCAAGTCTTTGATGCGCCTCGGCGGCAACGCCCATTTTGTGAGCAACATTTTCTTGGGAATCGCGCTCGCGGCTTTTGTCAACCTGGTTTTTATTTATTGGTTTCAACGCGATAAACCGTTGCTTTAATAAAATAGATTCTTCAACTTGAAATTGATCATAGGCAAGGAAAATCATGCAACTTATTTCCGTCAACGTCGCACTACCGAAAGAAGTGCAACACAAACGCAAAACCGTTCTAACCGGAATTTTTAAAAAGCCGGTGGAAGGACGCGTAATGCTGCGTAAACTGAATCTCGACGGCGACGGCCAGGGTGATTTAACCGTACACGGCGGCGAACATCAAGCGGTTTATGTTTATCCATTTGAGCATTACGACTATTGGCAGGAAAAACTCGGCCGCAAGGATTTAACCTCCGGCCAATTCGGCGAGAATTTTACGACGCTGGGCCTGCTGGAAGATCAAATTCACATCGGCGATATTTTCCGTGTCGGCGGCGCGATGGTGCAAGTCACGCAACCGCGTGTACCGTGCTACAAATTGGCGCTGAAAATGCAACTGCCGCAATTTCCCAAATTGTTTATGGCGAGCGCCCGCACTGGCTTTTATTTGCGTGTTTTGCAGGAAGGCGAAGTCGGCGCCGGCGATGTGATTGAACGCATCGACGTCGATCCCGAACCCATGTCGGTTCAAGAAGTGTTTCGTTTGGCTTTTGTTGATCAAGAAAATCGCGCGGCATTGCAGAGAGCGGCGGGCTTGCGCGGCCTATCTCCTGGCTGGCAAAACATGTTTGAGGAACGGCTCGCGGCGCGATAGCTTATCTTCGGACGACGCCAACGCCGCGGACGCGCTTCATATTTTAACAGTATCAAATTCGGCAAACATCTGTTGGCATTCGGCAAGGTTTGCCAGCGGAATGTAATCACATGCGGCCCCGAACTTGGCCCATAAAGCCTGCACCGCCGGATTACTGTGGGCTTGGGTTATTGCTTCTGCGGACTGCCATTCAAAGACTTCCAGAATGGTTCCATCGCCGGCTTGCATTACGCAGGCGGGACG
>CAYZFF010000031.1:15079-23174 GCA_964477305.1 uncultured Cytophagia bacterium | reverse complement strand
TAGAAATTCTCTTGATTCTCGTGCGTGGAAGTCTTATATTGCGGCTATATTTATTTCATGCGTAACACCAAACTCACCGTCCGTGTGGCGCATATATGACGCGGTCGTCACATTGCGAACAGGCGGTAAATCTAACGGAGTAAAACTATGAAGAAAGCCCTGATAGGCGCAACCACGATTATTGCGGCGGCTGTTATTGGCGTCGTTCTGTTATCCGGTGAAAAAAAAGCGGCAAGCGCCATCGTTGCCACTGAAATCGGCATTGACGGCATGGACTGCCAGAGCTGCGCGGATAAAATTAACGCGAGCTTAAGCAAGCTGGACGGCGTGAAAGAAGTCGACGTGCGGCTTGGCGAAGGCAAAGCTTACATCAAATATAATGCGGCCGCCATCACCATTCCGGCGATGGAATCCGGCATTACCAAGCTGGGATATACGATTGGCAAAGGCGGCGCGCCCGTGAGCAAAGAAGAATGCGGCGCCGGCGAAGCCAGTGGTTGCTGCGCCGGCGAGAAGCCCGCGGCCAAAACCTGAAATGACGATTTAAAAACTTTGTGCTGAAAAAGCGAGGTGTGATCGCCTCGCTTTTTTGTTCCGGTTAATTTATGCAAAAACGTTTTATTCTCGGCCTCGCGGTCAGCGCGGTTTTTATTTATCTCGCCTTCCGCCAAATCGACTTTGTGCAAATGTGGGAAGCGCTGGAGCAGGCGAATTACTTCTGGCTCTTTCCCGCCATTGGTTTCATGTTCATCAGCCTGTGGCTGCGCGCCGTGCGCTGGGGTTACTTTATGGAGCCGATCAAATCCGGCATTGGTTTTCGCAAGCTGTTTTCAGCGATGATGATCGGCTACTACGGCAACAACGTGTTTCCCTTGCGCGCCGGCGAAGTGTTGCGGGCCTACGCCATCGGCAAATCTGCCGGCGTTTCGCGCATGGCCTCGTTTGCCACGATTTTTGTCGAGCGCCTCATCGACGTGCTGGCACTGCTGGTGTTGATCGGTTTCTCTATATTTTTTCACGATTATCCCGGCTGGATCGAGAAAGGTTCTATTCTCATTTTTATCGGCACGGCGGTCATCACGCTGTTTATGACCGCGCTGATGTTGCGCACGCAGAAAACCTTGCAGTTCATGGGCCGCTTAACCCGCCCGTTCCCGGAAAAAATTCAGCTCTTTGTGAACAAACTGCTCGGTTCTTTTCTTGAAGGATTTTCGATCTTTAAAAAAACCGACCGGTTTTGGACGGTCATCTGGCAATCGGTGGTGATCTGGCTGTTGTATGCCGCCGTCAATTACGCCGTTTTAGAAGCGTTCGGGTTAAACGCGCAACTGCCGATTGGCGCGAGTTTCGTCATTCTCGTCATCGTCAATATCAGCATCATGATTCCGGCCGCGCCCGGCTATGTCGGCACGTTTCATCTCGCCTGCCAACAAGCGGCGATGCTGTTCGGCGTTTCCAACAGCACCGCGCTCAGTTTCGCGCTGATTTTGCATATCTCGAATTTCATCCCGATCACGCTGGTGGGATTTTATTATTTCTATCGCGAACAACTCAATTTCAAAGAAGCCGTCGCCGGCGAGGAGGAAAAGCCCGCCCCCAAAGAATCGCGCCCGGCCTCACGGAAAGAAGTCGGCGTGTAAAATCATGGCGCAATAATTTACTGGCCATTGTTTTTCACGCCATCCGCTGAACACCTCATCCTGCATGAATCACGCTGCCGTTTCACTCAATCCTGTAAGCCCCGAGCAACGCCATCGGCTGATGGTAACCATCGCCATTTTCCTGCAAGTATTTCTTTCGGCGCTCGATACGACAATTATTAGCACCGCCATGCCGACGGTGATCGCCGCGCTTGGCGGCCTAAATCTCTATAGTTGGGTGTTCGCCGCGTATATGCTGACGAGCACGGTCGCCACGCCGATTGCCGGCAAGCTCTCGGATCAAATGAGCCGCAAGAAACTTTATCTTGCCGGTATCGCCGGCTTCGTGATTTCTTCCTGGCTCTGCGGTTTGGCGCAAAACATGATGATGCTCATTATCTTCCGCGCCCTGCAAGGCGTAGCGGCAGGCGCGATGATTGCGGTGTCGCTTGGTCTTATCGCGGTGCTTTACCCGCCGGAAAAACGCGGCCGCATGCAGGGCATGCTGGCGTCCATCTGGGCCATCACCAGCATGTTTGGCCCGCTGCTCGGCGGCTTCGTCGTCGAGCATTTTTCGTGGCGCTGGAGTTTTTATCTCAATCTGCCCATCGGCGTTGCCGCATTTTTTTTTGTCAAACGCCATTTGCAAGAACACACCGGCCAGATTTCCGCCGCGCCCAAACCGGTTGAAAGGAAAATCGACTATCCCGGCGCGATCGCGCTCGTGATTGGCGTCGTCACTTTTCTCCTGTCCATAACGGACGAAATCCATTCCGCGCCGGTATTCCGCTTCGGCCTTTTCGCATTTTCACTTTTTTTTCTTTTTCTCTTTATTAAAATTGAGCGCCGTGCCGCCAATCCGATTTTGCCGCTCGACCTGCTGCGCCGCCGCGAAATTGCCGCCGCCAATCTTTGCACGTTCGTTTCCGCGTTTGGCATGTTCGGCATGATCATGTTTGCCCCGCTGTTCGTGCAGGGCGCATTGCTCCGCTCACCGACGGAAGCAGGCATGACGCTCATTCCGATTAGTCTCGGTTGGGCGCTCGGCAGTTTGGCAAGCGGTCACGCCATCAACCGTTTCGGCTATCGCACGCTTGTGCTGACCGGCGCCATCATCATGACCATCGGCCTGTTCTTACAAACGCAACTTCACGCCACCACACCGTTGTCGCAAATCGCCGCCGTCAGTTTTATCATTGGCCTCGGCATGGGCTTAAACACCAACGCCATCACCGTTTCCGTACAAAATTCCGTCGAACCGTCGCAGGTGGGCGTCGCCACTTCGACCACCGTGTTCTCGCGCATTCTCGGCTCTTCTATTGGTGTCAGTTTGATGGGCGCCATTCTCTCCTCGCGGCTGGACACGTTGCTGCACGGCGTTTTTCCCGGCATGAATGGCAACGCGCTGAGTCAGGTGCGCGCGTTACTGCGCCCCGAAGCTCGCGCACAAATTCCGGTTGAGGCGCTTAAAATTTTGCAACACGCACTCGAAGACGGTTTACAACATGCGTTTTATTTCGCGGCGGCCTCCGCCTTCATCGCAATTTTTATCGCCGCCTATGTTTCGCCGCACCGGCCAGCGGCAACGAATAAACCAAAAACCGAACCGGAAATGGTGCAAGTTGTTTAGCTTGACAATGTTAACGCGGAGAGGTTTTTGCGACCTTATTTCAGCGGATTGATTTAATTTTTCTTTTACGCCACCCTTTTCGTTGCAAGCAATTTTCAAAACACCACTCTTTTGAATGCGAGTTTTATTACTTTTTATTGACGGCATTGGCATCGGCGAGCGCGATCCGGAGAAAAACCCATTCGCGCGCTTTCCGTCGCCGTTTTTTTCTTTTTTCAAAACTGAGCCATTGCCAACGTTGCCGCACGGCGGCGTGGTGATTCCAACGCGCGCCGATATGGACGTTCCCGGCTTGCCGCAAAGCGCCTCGGGCCAAACGGCGATTTTCACCGGTCGCAACGCAGCGCAGGCTTTGGGCCATCATCAATCCGGCATGCCGACGCCGACACTGCGCCGCTTGTTGGATGAATCGAGTATTTTCAAAAGCATCCGCGGCCTCGGAAAAACCGGCGTTTTCGCCAATGCGTTATCGCAAAATTATTTCGACCAGCGCGGCGAGCGTATTTCCGCAACCGCGCGCGCATTGCTCGCCGGCGGTTTTCCGTGGCTCACGATGGAAGATTTGCGCGCCGGTCGCGCTGTCTCGCATGATTTGACCAATGCCTTTCTCCACGAAATGGGATTCGAGGTGCCGCGACGTACCCCTGAAGAGAGCGCGACGATTCTCGCGGAAATTGCAACTCGCACGGATTTTACGCTCTTTGAATTTATTCTCACCGACATGTTCGGTCATAATCAGGAAATGTCAAAAACGGAAACTATTGTTCGGCGGCTGGATACGTTGTTGCACACTGTTCTGGCCAACACCAATTTAAACGAAACGACGGTGGTACTCACCAGCGATCACGGGAATTTTGAGGATCTTTCCGTCAAAACTCACACACACAATCTCGTGCCGACTTGCGTTTGGGGCGCCGGGCAGCTAATTTTTCTCGAACGGGTGCACAGACTGGAAGATATTGCCGGAAGCATCTTGGCGACGTTGCAGGCTTAATTGCCCAATCCAGCCGGTTTTGCCCCATTCCCAACATCCCACTTTGCATGAGCTTTTGCTTGACTTTGTGTCGCAAATCAGTTATATTTTCAGATGTTTAATTCATAACGTTTTAATTATGACGTTTTCTAAAAGATCACGCTCCAGTAATCATCGGGCGTGATTTATTGTTTGCTCTGGAGGATTTACCTGAATGCAGCGTAATAATTTGTTGCGTACAATCGTGATTGTACTGGCCATTGCTTGGTCGCTTTGGCAGCTTTATCCGACGTTTATCGTCGGCGGCCAGAAACAAGAGGCCGAAAGCTATTTTACTAAAATCGAGCAGCAAACCGGCATGCAACGTGACGAGATCAACGAGGCGTTGAATGCCGGCCAGTTGGAGACGCGGGTTCGTCAGCAACTGCGCGACCAATCGCCGGATAATGTGCAAGCGGTATTGAAAGAGACCACCAATTTGATCGCGGTGCACGATAAAATCAGCAAGAACGACGCGAAGGCGATCAAACGCGGTTTGGATTTACAGGGCGGCACCTATCTCGTTTACGAAACCAACCTGCCGAAATTGATGCGCGATGTGGCGAAAAACAAAGACACGCGCTTTGAAGAACTCATGAAAGAATTGGATGTCGTCGCGGCCACCCCGAATGTCGATTATTTCACGGCGTTGCAGAATAAGTTTGCGGCCGCCGACATTCGCCTCAGCCGTTATTTCGGCTCGCGCGCCCAAACCGATGCGCAAATCATCGACGCATTAAAGCAGGAAGCGGATGACGCCATCGCGCAAAATTTGGAAATTCTGCGCAACCGGATCGATCAATTTGGCGTTTCCGAGCCTTCAATCACCAAGCAGGGCAATCGCCGCGTTGTGGTGGAGTTGGCCGGCATCACCGATGTTGGCCGCGCCAAACGCATCATCGGACAAACCGCCTTGCTCGAATTCAACCTGGTGAAAGAGCCGCAAATTTTTCAGGATATCATTACAAAAATCGATGACTTGCTCAAGCGCGATCTTGCCGCGAAACAAGGGACGCTGGATACGAGTAAAACCGACAGCACCGGCGCCAGTGGCAAAGTGAGCAAGGATAAAGCGTTGAACGTGTCGGAATTGTTTGCGGGTTCTTCGATTGTGCCGAGCGACAGCGCCAATAAATCTTCCGATTCCGTGCAGGTCGATAAAGATATTTTCTCCGGCAATCCCTTTATTTCGTTATTACGCGATGTTGGCCGCGGCGAGGTTGCAGTGCCGGCCCAAAATCTGCGCGCGGTGGAG
This sequence comes from uncultured Cytophagia bacterium, assembly GCA_964477305.1. Taxonomy (GTDB): domain Bacteria; phylum Zhuqueibacterota; class Zhuqueibacteria; order Zhuqueibacterales; family Zhuqueibacteraceae; genus Zhuqueibacter. The sequence continues at coordinate 17,637 of CAYZFF010000031.1, read as the reverse complement.
CGAATTCTGAATACGCCGGAAGTGAAAAAGATCATCCCGCCCGACGCAGAGTTTGCGTGGTCGAACAAACCCGAACAGGTGGCGGACGAAAAATATTATTATCTTTTTCTCGTTAAAAAAGAACCGGAGTTAAACGGCGCGCTGTTGACTGACGCTCGCCAGCAACTCGCCAGCGGCGCGGGGTTGACCCGGCAGGGCGAATGGACCGTCACTATGCAAATGAATGACGAAGGCACGAAAATTTTTTCGCGCGTCACCGGTGCCAACGTCAATAAGCGCCTCGCGATCATGCTCGACAAAAACGTCGTGATGGCGCCGAATATCAAAGAGCGCATTCCCAGCGGCTCGGCCTCGATTGAAGGCAGCATGGACGCCAACGAAGCAAAAGATTTGGCGATTGTGTTGCGCGCCGGCTCGCTGCAAGCGCCGATGCACGTCATTGAAGAACGCACCGTTGGGCCGTCGCTCGGGCAAGATTCCATCACCAAAGGCACGTGGGCTGCGCTCATTAGCCTGCTTTTGGTGATGCTGTTTATGGCCGTCTATTACAAACTCTCCGGGTTATTGGCGGATACCGCGCTGGTGTTGAACCTGTTGATTCTGCTCGCGTTCATGGCTCTGTTCAAAGCAACGCTGACGATGCCGGGCATCGCCGGAATTATTTTGACCATCGGCATGGCGGTGGACGCCAATGTGCTGATTTTAGAACGCATTCGTGAAGAACTGCGCACCGGCAAAACGGTTCGGACTTCCATCGACGCCGGTTATGATCGCGCTTTTTGGACGATCTTCGACTCCAACATCACCACCTTTTTGACCGCGCTGGTGTTGTTTCAATTTGGCACCGGCCCAATTAAAGGTTTTGCCGTTACCCTGATGATTGGTATCATCGTCAGCATGTTTACGGCGATCGTCGCCACGCGCGTGGTTTACGATTATGTCGCGCGCCGCTATAATCTAAAAGCTTTGAGTATCTGACGTTATAAAAATTTTGAATGGAGACGTTGAATTCCCATGATGCAATTTTTTGGTGAGACCAAAATTGATTTTATCAAACTTCGCTGGAAGGCTACGGCGGTATCAGTCATTATTATCCTCGCCGGCATCGTTTCGATGATTATTAAAGGCGGCCCGAAATATGGCGTCGATTTTCTCGGCGGCACCGTGATTCAAATGCAATTTCCGCAAGCCCCCAACCTCGGCGACGTACGCCAAGCTTTGACCAACGCCGGTTTCGCCGACGCCGAACTGAAAACTTTCGGCGCCGCGAACGAAATTCTGTTACGCGTGCAAGAACAGACTGAAGGTTCCTCGATCTCGGAAACGATCATGAAAACGCTACGCGACGCTTTTCCGCAAAACCAACCGCAGGAACGTCTCGTCGAAAGCGTCGGCCCCAAAATCGGCAAAGAATTGCGCTCGGCGGCCATTTGGGCGACAATCATTTCGCTGATCCTCATCCTCATCTACGTGAGCTTTCGTTTTGAGTTTATTTTTGCGGTCGGCGCCGTGGTGGCGTTGTTTCATGACGTCATGGTCACGCTCAGCTTCTTTTCACTACTGAATATGGAAGTGAATTTGACCGTCGTTGCCGCGTTTTTGACCATCGTCGGTTATTCACTGAACGACACCATCGTCGTGATGGATCGCATCCGGGAAAATCGCCGCATTCATCGCGATGGCAATATTGAGAAGATTATTAATTTGAGCGTGAACCAGACGCTGGGCCGCACGATTATCACCTCGTTGACGGTGTTTATCGTCGTGTTGATTTTGTTGTTCTTCGGCGGCGACGTGATTTACAATTTCTCATTCGCGATGACAGTTGGCGTAATTTCGGGGGTTTATTCCACGGTTTATATCGCCGCCCCCATCGTCGTGGAATGGTATAAAAAAGCTGAAATTCAAAAAATTCGCCGCGGCGTGAAGGTCGCGTAAAATAATTTTTTGCATTTTACCTCGGAGTGTTTCGGCCTTCTTTTTAAAATAAAAAGAAATCGGGACTTTAGCGCGGCGTGGCCTTGGCGGGCTGCGCGGCAAACTGAAGTCCGCGACCGTAGGTTTGCGCTCCGTGTCGAGGGAGGTTTGCAATGACCATTATCGAAAAAAATGTAGGCGATGTCGTTGTTCTCGAGTTGACCGGAAAAATCATGGGCGGACCGGACGCCAGTTTGTTAAACGACAAACTGCATGATTTGCTGGACAAGGGCAAAACCAAAGTAATTGCCGATCTCGCCGGCGTCAGTTGGATGAACAGCTCCGGGCTGGGCATTCTGATTGGCGGCCTGACGACGATGCGCAACAACGGCGGCGATCTCAAATTATCCGGCGTCACCGAACGAATTCAGAACCTGCTGATGATCACCAAACTCCTCACGGTTTTTGATGCGCACGACTCTTTGGAAAAGGCTGTTGCCAGTTTTAAAAAATAGTGCAACCATCGACGCAATTTCGTATTAACTTATAGCTCCGGCATTCCGGTCTTTGTGTAAAGATCGAGATGACGGAGTTTTTTATTTTTTGTAATCTGAGAGTTTTTTGGTATCAGGATTTGCCGA
>CAYZFF010000031.1:0-14979 GCA_964477305.1 uncultured Cytophagia bacterium | reverse complement strand
ACGGAGTTTTTTATTTTTTGTAATCTGAGAGTTTTTTGGTATCAGGATTTGCCGAATGGGTCGGATAAAGCTTTTGAGTTTTTATCCGATTATTTCAAGAAATCCGGATACCCTAATTTTTTAATAATAAATATGTCTGTTCAAATAATCGTCGGCGCACAGTGGGGCGATGAAGGCAAGGGCAAGATTGTCGATTTGCTCAGCGAAAAAGCCGATATCGTCGCGCGCTACCAAGGCGGCGCCAACGCCGGGCACACCGTCGTCATCGGCGGCGAAAAATTTATTTTGCATTTGATTCCCTCCGGCATTCTGCAGCCCAACACCATGTGCGTCATCGGCAATGGTGTGGTAATTGATCCGGCCGCGTTGTTGCATGAAATAGAAATGCTCAAAAAACAGGGCGTGCAAGTCGAAGGCCGCCTGCTGCTCAGCCAACGCGCGCATCTCGTGATGCCGTATCACAAATTGCTCGATCAAAGCAAAGAAGAAACTACGACGCAACAAAAAATCGGCACCACCGGCCGCGGCATCGGGCCGGCCTATGTCGACAAAGCGCATCGCATGGGTATTCGTCTCATCGATTTGCTTGACGCCGAAACCCTACGCGAAAAAATCAACCTGAATTTGCAGGAGAAAAATAGCATCTTAAGTGCCGTTTATGGCAAACCTCCACTTGCGGCCGAAGAAATTTTGCAAGAATATCGCCGATTCGCAGCGGAAATCAAACCGTATATTACTGACACCTCGCACTACCTGCATCAAGCGATGGCAGAGAATAAAACGATTATTTGCGAAGGCGCACAGGGTTCGTTGTTGGACGTCGACTTTGGCACCTATCCTTATGTGACGTCTTCCACTCCCACCAGCGGCGGCGCCTGCACGGGCTTGGGAATCGGCCCTACGAAAATTGATCACATCATGGGCGTAACCAAAGCGTACACCACTCGCGTCGGTATGGGCCCATTTCCAACCGAAATTCATGGCGAGTTCGGCGAGCAACTTCGCGCGCTGGGCCACGAATATGGCGCCACCACGGGCCGGCCGCGGCGCTGTGGCTGGTTCGATGCGGTTGTCGCCAATTACGCGGCGCAAATCAACGGTATCGACGCTTGGGCGCTGACCAAATTAGACGTGCTCGATACCTTTGCCGAGATCAAGCTTTGTGTCGCCTATCGCTATCGCGGCGAAGTCCTCAAATCCTTTCCGGCGGAAATTCACGTTTTGGAAAATTGCGAGCCGGTGTACGAGACTTTTTCCGGCTGGCAGGAATCCACCGCCAGTGTGCGCCGTTTTGATGAGCTGCCGCGCGCGGCGCAGGAATATCTCAAAGCAGTGCAGCAAATAACCCGCCTGCCAATTCAAATCGTTTCCGTCGGCTCCGATCGGGAGCAGACGATTTTTTGTTAACGTCGTACCTTTATGACAATCACCCTGGAGCGAAGCCGAAGGGTGTCACTTTAACCCCGGGAGCAAAAATATGATTACCACCACCACCCCCAATATTGAAGGCAAAGCGATCACGCAATACTTCGGCATCGTCACCGGTGAAGCGGTGATGGGCGCCAACATGTTTCGCGATCTTTTTGCCGGCATTCGTGATATCGTCGGCGGCCGCTCCGGCGCTTACGAAAAAGAGTTGGGTCATGCACGCCTACTCGCGATGCAGGAAATGGAAGCGATGGCCGCGCAACTCGGCGCCAACGCTGTGGTTGGCGTCGACATCGACTACGAAGTCCTCGGCGCCGGCAACGGCATGCTGATGGTGACTGCCTGCGGCACCGCGGTGAAAGTGGTATAACGCAGACGGCTTCGTCTATAACTCCCGTTAAACGAAATTTTTGGTTCACGAATTCTTACCGAATAAGAATAGAAGAAAGAGTACGAGCAAATGATATCCCGCGATCAAGCCTTCGCCTTAATGTGCGAATGGACAGTAAGCGAAAGCCTGCGCAAACACATGCTGGCGGTTGAAGCCGCCATGCGTTTTTACGCGCGTAAATTTGGCGAAGACGAAGAGAAATGGGCGGTGGTCGGCATCTTACACGATATGGATTACGAGAAACATCCGAGTAAAGAAGAGCATCCGTATCAAACCGTAAAACTGCTGCGCGAACGCGGCGAGCCGGAAGAAATTTCCCGCGCCATTCTCGCGCACGCGGATTACTCGGGCGTGAAACCGGAAACGCCGATGGAGAAAACCATTCTTGCGGTGGACGAGCTTTGTGGTTTCATCACGGCGGTGGCGTTGGTGCGCCCGAGCAAAAGCGTGTTGGAAGTTGAAGTCAGCTCGGTCAAAAAGAAAATGAAGGACAAAGCCTTTGCCCGCCAAGTGAGCCGCGAAGATATCACCCAGGGCGCGGCGTTGCTGGGTATTTCACTGGATGAGCATATTGCCAACGTTCTGGCCGCATTGCAAGGGGCTGCGCCGGAGTTAGGACTCGCCGGAAATCAGGCATGAAAAAACTTGTTCTGGCCACGGCAATACTTTTGCTGTGGCCAGGTTTTGCCCGCCCCGATCATCTGCGCGAGGCCAACCGGCACCAGCGCTATCTTTCCCTTCAGCAGCCCACACTCAGCGATTCATCCTATGTTATCAACGATTCCCTCCGCATTCAACTGCCGGATTTAACCATTCATCTGCTTCGGGGCCAATTGGTGCCGCTGCAAGATAACGCGAATGGGCTTACCGGTTTCCTTTTTGATGGAAAAGCGCATGTGCGTTTCTCGCCGCGCCACGCCGTTGAACGCCAGCAATTGCACCACTTCACCAAAGATTCAACTCTGGCCCACGAAGTGTCGAGTTTGCTGTTGCGCTTTGCAAAAATACCACCGGAAGTTCCGCCCCAAAATTTATCGCCGTTTTTCAACGACGGCCAAGATTTGCGGAAACACTGGTTACGCGCACCAACGAAAATACGTCTGGAAACGGCGGAACTTCCGGGTTTGGTGCAGCGCGAATGGCAACAGCGCCGCGGTTTAAATCTTGCCGCTCATTTATTCAACAGTAAGTATGCTGACACCTCAAGTCAGTTTATTCTCTGCGCTTTTGTGCCGGCACAGCCCCCACCCGAATTTCCGCCACTGTATCTTTATTTGTTTAATACGCAAGCCTATGAGGTGATACAATTTTTTCAATACCACAAAAAAGCGCTGCGACAGCCGTTGAATTTGCTATGCAGTTATCCCTTGGGGGATTATTTTGCCGCGCCGCCGCCGGACTCGGTGCGCTTAACCAAATATAACGGCTGGGTGGAAGCGAATTCCAACGGCTTGCTTACCGCCGATATGGGCGTGGATATTTTTACCGGAGGGCGAAACGTGCCATCGCTTTTTTTTACGCTGGCCCCGGATCTGCTGGTTTCCCGCGTGACCAGCGAAAATGGCGACACGCTCGATTTTATTCAGGGACACAATGAAAATGGCGTCACGGTTTTCTTGCCGCCGGCGCCGGTCGATACATTGCGTCTGCTTTTTCATTATGCCGGTAAAATTTTGGTCCGGAACGTCAGTGGTGGGCTTTACCTAAAAGACGCCGTTTTCTGGGTGCCGCATTTAAATTATTTGCGGCGTGCGGCATACAAAATTATTTTCAAATGTCCGCGCGATTTCCGCGTCATGGCCGTCGGCGACTTATTGCGGGAATGGGAAGAAGGCGAGTATCGTCTCAGCTATTACAGCGAAACCACTCCGGCCAAAGCGGCTTCTTTTTGTCTCGGGAAATTTACCACCGACGCATTAACTCTCGCCGGCCTCCCTCCTTTGGAAATTCACTCAACCTCGTTGCGCAATCCTCAGCAACGCCGGCATGTGGCGAGCGATATCGCCAACAGCTTGTTCTTTTTTAATCGTTTGATTTCGCCGTACCAGGCCGCCAAATTGCGTGTCGTCGAGGCGCCGGGATTCATCAGTCACGGTTACCCCGGTTTGGTAACGCTTTCGTGGATCGGCTTTCAAGCGCACGATGGCGGCATTCTTCAAGCGCTGCGCAGCCACGAAGTGGCGCACCAGTGGTTCGGCAATGCCGTGGGTTGGGCCACTTATCATGACCAATGGCTCAGCGAAGCCCTGGCAGAATATCTCGGAGCGCTGTATGTCGAATGGTTGATTCCAGATCACAAAAACTTCGCAAACTTGATTCAATCGTGGCGCGACGATCTTTTGGAAGGCGGCCATATCGGCGTCAGTTTAGGGCTGAAACGGTTCGGCTTTGCTAAAAATGTGTTACGGCATAGCGAGGGATTAGCCGCCGGCCCGTTGTGGCTGGGCGCCCGGCTTGGCCAAAAGGATGATTTGGATTATTATTTGGCGACATATCGTAAAGGCGCTTTCATCGTGCATTCATTGCGCTGGCTCTTGCGCGACCTCACAACCGGCAGCGATGAAAAATTTTGGGCGTTCCTTGCCGATTTTGTCAATCAGCATCGCGGCGGCGATCCAACCACGTTGGACTTGCAGAAGGTGGCCGAAAAGCATTACGGCGCGCCGTTGGATTGGTTTTTCAAGCAATGGGTTTACGGCATGGCGATTCCAACTTATCGCTGGTCACAGCAAGTAGAGTCAACAACAGCCGGACGCCTCGTCAAAATTTCGATTCAGCAAGAAAATGTGCCGCTGGATTTTCGCATGCCGGTTCCGGTGACTGTCGAATATGACGACGGCGTTAAAATCATCCAGCGGGTTTGGGTTGATCGAACTGGCGGGCAGCTCACATTTTTACCACGGCCGGCTCGCGTGAAAAAAGTGCTGTTCAACACCGGCAATGCAGTCTTGTGCCGGGTAAAATAAGGTTTGCAGGTTTGGGGTCCAAAGTTCAAAGCCTATCCACAGAAGATTTCCGCACGGCAAGCTTTTGCCGTTACTTATTCTTAAGAAACTGAAACCGGGTGGAACTGCGATTTAGCACGGAGCGGCTGTCGCGGTCGGGACCTACCTCGCGGGATTTTTATTCTCGAACGGATTCACAACATCATCTTATGGCTATCGCGTTCCAGGCATGGGAAGTACAGCCGGCAATTATTTTTAAATGCTACAGAAAGATAGCGGCATGGCACGAGTGGCGATTGTTTTGTTCAGTCTCTTTGCCGGGCTTAATCATGCGGGCGGTATTTTATTCGCACAATCGAATAACCTCAAAACGCTGGCCGTGCTTGATTTTGACAGTCGCGGCGCCATCACGGCTGGCGAGGCGGGCACATTGGCCGAGCGTTTGCGTTCTTATCTGGTTCATACCGGCGAGTTCATCGTTGTCGAACGCGGGAAAATGGCCAATATTTTACAAGAGCAGGGTTTCCAACAAACCGGCTGCACTTCCAATGCATGCGCCGTCGAAGTCGGCAGAATTTTAAATGTGCAGGAAATGGTTGCCGGCGCTGTCGGGAAAATCGGGGCGCGTTACACATTGGATGTGCGCTTGATCAACGTAGAAACCGCGCGGATTCTAAGCACGGTCACCAAAGAGTATTCCGGTCCGGCCGAAGGTTTAATCGAGTTGGTTGAATTAACCGCCCGGCAATTGGCCGGAAACGTTGGCGGTTTAACCGTTACCACCTCGCCCGCGGCTGCAACAGTTTTTGTGGATAATCGCCAAGCCGGTGTTACACCGTTGAAATCATTTATTGTCAGCACTGGCCAACATCAAGTGCGCTTGTTGGCGAATGGTTATAAACCACTGGACTATGAGATCGTCGTTGAAAAAGGTAAAGTTGTCCGCTTGACGGCAAGATTGCAAAAAAAACGTCCAATGATGGCTTTGTACCTTGCCGGCGGGGTCGCCGTGGCGGGTGGCGCAGCCGCTTATTATTTCCTCAAGCCGTCGCCGGTGAAAGATCTACCCGGCCCGCCAGCGCTGCCGACGACGCCGTAATCATTAAGTGTCTTTTTTTGCCAATATCCAATTTCATACGAAACCCGCGAGTATCAATTTCATTTAAAGACGGCATTTGTAATCGATTAAGATGGTACGTCTCGAAACTCTATTCGTTTTTATCGTCGCGTTGGCGCTGAGTTGGCTCGGCGTCGAAAAAGCTCGCGCAGAAGATTTAATTGTTCGGGTCTCGCCTGCGCGCCACGCGTTGAATGTCAAAGACACATCGAAGATTGTTATCTATTTCGATGTTCCCATGGACGCGAAAACAATCTCGCCCGAGGCCATTCGTCTGCACGGCTCACAAAGCGGCTTGCACGTGGTGAAGATAGCCTACGACGCGGCTAAAAAAACGGCGACGCTCACACCGCAAGCAAAGTTCTTTCCCGGTGAAGTGGTTGCGGTGTTGGTCAAAACTTCTCTCAAATCAGCGGGTGGCGTATCCATGCGGGCGCCCTATCAATGGGACTTTACCATCCAGGCGGGCAGCGGTAGTAATTTTTTTGCGCCAACGTCAAAAGTGGAATTGAAATCGCCGTATGGCATCGTCACCGGTGATTTCGATCGTGACGGCGATCTTGATCTTGCCACCACCTTGCGCAACGAAAACAAAGTGGCGATACTGAAAAATGATGGCTACGGTCGTTTTACGATGACCACCACAGCGCTGGTCGGCACGACTCCGAGCCAGCTTGTTGCCAGTGATTTGGATGGGGATGGCGATCTGGATCTGGCGGTCGCCAACACCAATAGCGGCACGCTGACGATTTTGAAAAATGACGGCAGCGGCGTTTTTAAAGCCACCACGTTAACGCCGACCGTAAGCAGCACCCCATTTGCGCCGGTGGCAGGCGATTGGGATGGCGATGGCGACCTGGACCTTGCGGTTTCGAACAACGGCGCCAGTGGCGGCAATAATTCCGGCGTCAGTATTTTGCTGAACAACGGCGCAGCCGTCTTTCAAAAAACCGCGACCATCGATGCCGTGGGTTGTGAATTTGGTTTGGTTCCGGGCGATTGGGATGATGATGGCGATCTTGATCTGGCCGTATCGAGCCATTGTCTCTTTGGCGTGTCAATCCTGTATAATGATGGCACGGGAAATTTTAAAATCGTGACGCGCGTTGATGCTGGCACCTATCCTTTTACGCTGGTTGCTGGTGACCTTAATGCAGACGGTGACCTCGATCTGGTAACGGCGAATCGCAATGACGTAACCTCCGCCAATAGCACCGTTTCGATTTTAGCCAATCGCCGCGGTGATTTTAATAAGTCATCCACACCGCAGGTGGCCGGGGCCCATCCTTTGTCTGTGACGCTCGGTGATTTTAATCACGATGGCAAATTAGATCTCGCCGTCGCGAATAATCCTGCCGGCACAATTTCGCTTTTGCACAATGCTGGCGCCGGCGAATTTACGCTGGTGGCCACGCCACCGGCGGGGGTTGGCCCGGATTTCATTGCCAGCGGCGATTTTGATGGCGACGGCGATCTCGATATCGCCGCCACCAGTTTAAGCGGCAATACGGTCACGATTTTAAAAAATGGCGTGACGGAATCCGTGAAACTTTCGGTCACCTCGGGTCAACAACAACGCGGAACGGTTCTCACCCCGCTCAAAAATTCTTTGCTCGTTACCGCGACCGACGCGCAGGGCAAGCCGGTTTCGGGCGTCAATATCAATTTTGCCATGGCTTCGGTTCCTCAAGAGGCTACTGGCGCCATGTTAAGTGCGACAAACGTGACGACTGGAAACGACGGCCAGGCTGCTGTCATCTTGAAATTGGGAAGTATAGTTGGAACGTACACGGTGAGTGCAACAGCCGAGCAGTTAGATGACGGCGCGCCCGTAACGTTCACCGCAACGGCAATTGCCGGCGCGGCCACCAACCTTGCATATACTGCCGGAGATCGTCAGGTTGGAAAAATCACCACGGCTTTGGCAACGCCGCTAACGGTTACCGCGACCGATCTGGGCGGCAATACGGCTGCCGGTGTAACGGTTAATTTTGCATTGGCCAATGCTCCAGCCGGCGCGACCGGGCAAGCGCTGAGTGAAACCAACCCGATCACCAATAGTTATGGCCAAGCGACAACAAGCCTTATGCTGGGGAATAAAATTGGTGAATATCGCGTCAACGCTTTTTTACCCGGTCATGAAGGCAGTCCCGTCACATTTATGGCAACGGCAGAAACCGGCAATTTAAAAACCATCAAACTCACTGCCGGTAATGGACAAACGGGGCAAATAAAAACCATGCTCTCGACCGCGTTTGAAATTGCGATCACCGATGAAGGCGGCAATCCAGTTCCCAATTTGCCCGTCACGTTTCTGGTGACTAAAACTCCGGCCAATGCGCTGGGGCACCGCGTGAATCCTGCACTCATTTCAACCAACGATAACGGCAAAGCTGCAACTGTTTTCACATTGGGTAATCAAACAGGGACTTACAATGTGACGGCAAGCGCTGCCAATGTGCTCGGCGGCCCAGTTTTATTTTCGACGACGGCAAGCGCGGGGCCGGCGGCAAAAATTTCTCTGACCTCTGGAAATGTTCAATCTGGGGCCATCAACACCTCGCTGGCAAAACCGCTGACTGTGACCGTGGTCGATGCAGAAGGTAATCCGGTGGCGAATGCAAAAGTCACATTTGCAATTAAAAGTAAACCGACCGACGCCGTAGGTGAAGCGCTGGGAATCAGCAATGCTACAACAGATCGCGACGGTCGGGCTACAACCATTTTAACATTAGGCAATAAAGTCGGAACCTATTTTGTCACCGCCACCGCAAATGGATTATCCGGTAGTCCGGTGACGTTTACGGCAATCGCTAATTCCGGCGCGGCGACAATACTCACGCGCACTTCCGGCCATGCGCAGACGCGACCGATTAACACCGCGCTACCCGAGCCGTTGGTGGTGACCGTGACAGACGCCGGTGGCAATCCTGTGCAAGGATTTCCCGTGGTGTTTGAATTGGATACCTTGTTGAGCGCCGGAAAAGGAAATTTATTGAGTCAGTATGTTGATTCGACCGATAACAACGGCAGGGCTTCCACCAGGCTGACACTGGGAAGCAAAACCGGATCATATCGCGTTCGCGCCGCCGCGATTGGCCTTATTGGCAGTCCGGTTGAATTTTTAGCGACCGCGACCACCGGGCCGGCAGCAAAAATTTTACGTATTTCCGGTAACGAGCAAACCGGAAAAACCAGTATTGCATTAGCCAATCCGTTTGTGGTTAAGGTTGTTGATGCCGGTGGCAATGCGGTGGCGGGGGTTAATATCAATTTTGCGTTTGCAACCGTACCGGCCAATGCGTTCGGACATTCGTTGGGAACGGCCAACACCCAGTCAAACAACATTGGCCGTGCCACCACGATTTTAACGTTTGGCAATCAACCGGGCGTTTATGTGGTGACGGCCTCGGCCAATGGTTTGGTGGGAAGCCCCCTCACTTTTTCAGCGACCGCCGATCTTGCAAATAATTTGAAAACGCTGACACTCATCAGCGGCGATCAACAGCACGCACCGATTAATATGCTTTTAGCCGACTCACTGGTGGTTAAAGTCACGGATGCGGCGAATAATCCGGTGGCCGGAATTGGGGTGGCCTTTGCGATTACGGCGTTCCCGAGCGACGCGCTTGACCAAGCGCTGCGTAAAAGCTTTGTCCTTACCGGCACGAATGGCCGAGCGACAACATTCTTACAACTCGGCAATAAAATCGGCACATATACCGTCACGGCCAGCGCCAACGGCTTACTGAACAGCCCAATCGAGTTTACGGCTACAGCAACCACAGGCGCAGCGGCGAATCTCGCCGTGCTTGATGGCGATCAACAGGCTGGCACGATCAACACGATGTTACAAAAGCCGTTGATCGTAAAAGCCACTGATGTTGGAGGCAATGCAGTGGCGGGCGCAAATTTGAATTTTGAAATTCTTAGTTTTCCAAATGGCGCAACCGGACAACGAATAAGTCCAAGCCAGATTACAACGGACAAAGACGGCCAGGCCGCCGCCATCTTCACACTCGGCGATAAACTCGGTAACTATTTGGTGGCTGCGAAGATCGGCGCTTTGCCGGCGAGCACGGTAACTTTTACCGCACGCGCGGAATTTACCGGCCGCGCTGAAAAAATATTGCACGCCTCCGGCAATAATCGTGATAGTCAGATTCTCACCTCACTCGCGGAACCTTTTGTGGTAACGGTGACGGATCAAGCCGGCAATCCGGTTGCGGATTACACTGTCGCGTTTAATATTGATTCAGTTCCCGCCGAAGCGACGCGGCATGCACTCAGCGTAAGTTCAGCGCGTACCGACAAAGATGGCCGCGCCGCAACGATTTTAACTTTAGGCAGCAAAGCCGGCACTTACAAAGTGAGTGTGATCGCTCCGAAGCTCAGCGGCAGTCCGGTGACATTCACTGCGCGCGCAACGCCAGGCCCGGTTGCAAATCTAATCCCGAATTCTGTCGATAACCAATCTGGTAAAATTAAAAATGCTTTGGCGAATCCGTTTGCGGTGTTGGTGACGGATACCGAAGGCAATCCGGTGAGCGGCGCCGAAGTCACTTTCACTCTTAAAGCCCCCAGCGGAGCAAATGGGTATCAGCTCAATCCGATGGCGGCCAAAACCGCCGAGTCCGGCGCCGTGGCCACCGCTTTAACCTTGGGTGATAAAACCGGAAAGTATGTTGTCGAAGCCGGCTTGACTGGCTTAGTTCCCGTGCGTTTTAGCGCGCAAGCCCTAAGCGAACCGCCGGAGATCGCGGCGCCGTCTTTGCCGGATGCAGTCACCAAGGCTGTGCCGGCGACCGTGCGCGCAAATATTTTTGATGACATTCAGGTTGTCGAGGCAAAAATATTTTATCGCAAAGGTGGCGAAACGAATTTTACCGAAGCGCCAATGATAAAAAATAGCGGAAATAATTATCAACTTGAAATTCCGGCGAGCGCCGTCACTTCGCGCGGCGTCGAATTTTTTGTTGCCGCCGTCGATGGGGAGGGCAATTCGGTGCGGCATCCGCTCAACGGTATTATTTCCCTTCCGGTCAATGTTGAGACGCAGAGTGAGCAGAAATCCAGTACGCAACCAGCGAACAGCTATCGCCTCATTTCCGTTCCGCTCAATCTTGTCGACAAAACCCCGCGTGGCGTGTTGAAAGATGATCTCGGAGCGTACGACCGCAAGAAATGGCGCTTTTTCTCGTTACAAGCGGATCAGAGTTACACAGAATTTCCCAACGGCACGTTTGAAAGCGGCAAAGCATTTTGGTTGATTGTAAAAGAAAGCGGCCGCCGGCTTCGCATCGGCCCGGGTATTTCCAATGCCACGGCCGCGCCGTTCGTCATTCCATTGCACGCGGGTTGGAATTTTATCGGCAATCCCTTTAATTTCCCGGCGCCGGCGCAAGCCCAGCTTGGCAACGGCACGGCGTTTGGAATCTACTCATTTGACGGCACGTGGAGTGATCCGCAAAGTCCGGAGTTAAAAGAGTTGCAACCGTTTGAGGGTTACGCCGTGTTTACGCGCACCGCGACGACGCTGTCGATTAATCCGGATCGCTCCGGTTCTTCCGCCAATCGTGTACGTAAAGAAAAAATTACGCCCGCGTGGTCGATTCGCATTATGGCTGAATGCGGCGACGCGCGGGATCGCAACAATCTCGCCGCCGCTGCCGGGGGGGCGGCGCGCGAGTGGGACGAAAGCGATTATCCCGAACCGCCGGTGATCGGCGATTATGTTTCGGTTTATTTTCCACACCCGGAGTGGGGTGCGTATGCGTATAACTATTGCACGGATATCCGGCCGGAGCCGCACGATGGCGAAATCTGGGAATTTGCCGTACGCAGCAATATGCACGACAAAGTGCAACTTACCTTTGCGGGCGTGGAAAGTGTGCCGTTGGAATATGGGGTTTGGTTGTTTGACGAAACAATTGGGATTAAGCAAAACTTGCGCGAGAAAAATCACTACGCTGTCGCCGTTATCGAGGAGAATAATCCGAAGCGAATGAAATTACTCGTTGGGAAGTCAAAGTTTGTCAATGAGAAACTCACGGCGCTACAAAATATTCCGGCCACGCATGAACTCGCACAAAATTTTCCCAACCCATTCAACCCCACGACGACAATTCGTTACGGCTTGCCACAATCTGCGCGGGTCACGCTAAAAGTGTTTAACGCGCTGGGCGAAGAAGTCGCGGTTTTATTGAACGGCTCACCGCAAGCCGCCGGCTATCACACCGCGATCTGGAACGGCCGCAACCAATTGGGCGAGATGGTGGCCAGCGGTTTGTTTTTCTATCGCCTGCAGACCGATAATCTGGCATTGACAAAAAAAATGATTTTGGTGAGATAAATGTGTAAAGTGTAATACGTAAATTTTATACCTCCCCTTCGCCCCGCCACTTGTTCGGAAAGCGCGCAACAAGTGGCGTTGCTTTTCCAGCCTTCTTCGGCGCAAACCGGCAATTGCATTCCTTGAAAATTTTTCTTATATTTGACTTAGGCTGATGAGAGCGGGTGAGTTGCAGTATTCGGTGTGCGTGTGAAGCGCTCACCACACCAGCTTAAAATTTTAAAATTCGCACCAGGGCATTTAATAAACCCACCTTCATGAGAAAAATTCGTATCGGCATTGATGTGGGCGGCACCTTTACCCACGCCGTGGCGATTGATACTGAGAAATTCACCCTTATCGCCCAGGTTAAAACCTCAACCACCTACCGCGCCAAAGAAGGCATTGCCCACGGTATCATTACGGCGCTCTTTAAGCTTCTCCAAAAGGCCCGCATTGAACCGAACGAAGTTGTGCTGGTCGCCCACAGCTCGACGCAGGCAACGAACGCTTTAATCGAAGGCGACGTGGCGCGGGTCGGCATCATTGGCATGGGCGGCGGCTGGGAGGCCGGGCGGGCGCGCCACGAAATTGATATTAGCAAAATCGAACTGGCCCCGGAAAAATTTTTGCACACCAGCTTTCGTTTTATTGAGACCGGGAAAGGCTTGCTCGAAGCGCCGGTTCAACAAGCAATTCAGGAATTACGCACCGAAGGCGCGCAAGCGCTTGTCGCGGCGGAAGTGTTTTCGGTTGACAATCCCGACAACGAACGCCTTGTGATCCGCCTTGCACGAGAAGCCGGCTTGCCGGCCACGGGAACTCACCAAATTTCCGAGTTGTATGGTTTGCGCGTTCGCACGCGCACGGCCGTAATCAATGCGAGCATCCTCCCCATTGCCGTCACCACCGCGGAGATGACCGAGCGCAGCATACGACAAACCGGCATCACCGCGCCGTTGATGATTATGCGATCCGACGGCGGCATTATGGATATCAAAAGTATGCGCGAGCGCCCGATTTTGACGATTCTCTCCGGCCCGGCAGCGGGCGTGGCCTCGGCGTTGATGCACGCAAGAATTTCCGAGGGAATTTTTCTCGACGTCGGCGGCACGAGCACGGACATTTCAGCGATTCACCACGGCAAGCCAATGCTACACAGCGCCCGTGTCGGCGGCCACAAAGTTTATGTGCGCACCTTGGACGTGCGGACGGTGGCGGTCGGCGGCGGCAGCTTACCGCGCGTGCGCAACCATGAGATTTCTGAGGTCGGTCCGCGCAGCGCCCACATTGCCGGACTCTCGTATGAAGCCTTCACGCCTTTGGCCGAAGTCACCGGCATTGCTCCCCAAATGGGTGCGCCGCTGCCGGGTGATCCGACGGATTATTTTTATTTACAAAATGAAAAACGCAAAATCGCTGTGACCACCACCGGCGCGGCCAATATGCTGGGCTTGGTTCCCGAACACGACTATGCGCGCGGCGGCAAAGAAAATGTCCGTTTGGCCTTCGAAGCACTGGGCAAAGCCATCGGCAAAAGCGCGGCGGAAGCGGCCACGTTGTTCTTACAAAAAGCTTGCACCAGCGTCGTCGCGACGATCCACGAATTGATTGAAAATTATAACCTGGAAAAATCACTCGTGAAACTCGTGGGCGGCGGTGGCGGCGCGATGACCATCGTGCCTTTTACTTCCGACCTGACAAAGATCCCCAACGAAATTAGCGAAAACAGCCCGGTGCTCGCAGCCATCGGTGTGGCATTGGCAATGGTGCAAGAAACAATTGAGCGCCATTTAATTAATCCGACGGACGAACAGTTGTTGAAAATTCGCCAGGAGGCCGAAGCCGCCGTGGTGCGCATGGGTGCCGCCTCGGATTCCGTCGAGGTTACCATCGAAGTGGATCCGCAGACCAATATTGTGCGGGCGATCGCGACCGGCGCCACGGAGATCCGCCAGCGTGAAAAGCTCGGCCGTGCTTTACCGGCGGCGCGCCGGCAGCTCATTGCGCAACAACTCCTCGGCGCCAGCAGCCATCCCGTAGAAATTCTCGCTGAAACTGAATTTTTTACCGCTTATGCGCTGCATAAAGAACAGCGTCATCTGTTCGGTTTGCTCCGCAGCCATTCCCGTCCGGTAGCATTAATCGACCATGAAGGTTCGGTGCGATTAAATTTGTCCAGCGCCGAGTTGCTCATCACCACCGTTGGCGAGGCCGAACAAAAATTGCAACAATTTGTCGAGGTCAACACCTATTACGGCGACGGTGGCGAAGAGATTCCCAGCGTTCGGCTCGTTGTTGGGCCACGCCTGATTGATTTCTCAAAACTGGCCAACGTTAAACAAGTGGTGGCGCTGGCCCGACTGGAATTGGCGCGCTATTCCAACCCAACCAAACTCCTGGTGCTCGCAGAAATTCATCGGTAACCTGCCGTTTACTTCAATCCCACGCCTTTCCGCTCACAGCAAGAAAGGCTTGTTTGGCAAAAATTTTTTCTTATGTTTTATAAACATGAAACTGCGCATCAGAAAATTGGCGGGCCGCAATGAAGCACGGGCTTGCGCCCAGATCATGTCCACCTCCGAACCGTGGATCACCTTACAAAGAAATTTCGCCGAATCACTAAAAATCCTGCTTAACCCTCGCCGCGAAATTTATGTGGCGACACTTAAAGCTGAGATCGTCGGTTTTATTATTTTGCAATTGGAAGGCACATTCACCGGTTATATTCAAACGATTGCCGTAAAAGAAAGCTGGCGCAACCACG
>CAYZFF010000030.1:2742-23350 GCA_964477305.1 uncultured Cytophagia bacterium | reverse complement strand
ATTTTATAACAACAGGCTCAATTCGCCGTTAATTCCTCGGGTAATTTCTTGTCCACTTTGGGGCGTGCCTTTGCATTCGCCAATTCCCATGCCGTGGCGTAAATGGTGCGGGTGATTTTTTCCATGCGTTCATAATCGATCTTGTCAACAGAGTCCGCGAGCTGATGATAATCTTCGTGCACGCCGTTGAAATAAAAAATAATCGGAATGCCTTTTTGCGCGTAATTGAAATGATCGCTGCGAAAGAAAAAACGATTGGGATCATTCGAATCGTCGTATTTATAATTAAATTTGAGATTGAGATACGATTTGTTCACGCGCTCGCTTAAATGGCCCAAATCGGTGCTCATCATTTTAGAGCCGATCACATAAACCTCGTTCGTGCCGGCGAGGTCGGCATTCTCCGAATTCGTCTCGCCCTCTTTTTTGCTGCGGCCAATCATGTCGATATTGAGCTGCGTGACAATTTGCTCCAACGGCACCACCGGATTTTCTACGAAGTAGCGCGAGCCCCACAGGCCTTTTTCCTCGCCGCAATGCCACACGAAGAGAATCGAGCGCTTCGGTCGCGGCGCGCGGCTGAACGCCTCCGCCATCGCGAGAACGGCAACTGTGCCGGAGCCGTCATCGTCCGCGCCGTTATAAATTGAATCGCCCTGCACCACGGCGCCAATGCCAACATGATCATAATGCGCGCCGATAGCCACATATTCATTTTTGAGTTTTGCGTCGCTGCCTTCGCGCACGGCCACCACATTTTGCGTGAACAGTTGATCCGATTTAACCGCAATGGTAAAGCTCACGCGTTTGTTCGGGCTTAACTCGAAAGGCGCCACGGCATCGCCGCCAAGCCCGCGATTGAAGAGACGCGCGGCGCTTTCTTTTTCACCTTCAAACAAAGCACTGAGCATCCGCGGCGAGGCGGTGATCGCCGGGATGCCCGCGGTATCTTGGTTTTTAAATTTCTCGATAACGACGGAACCCTCCTCAACAGATTCCCGGCGATTGCGATCCCAATTGGCCAGCGCCTGAAAATTCGCAATCGCAATCGCGCCCCGCGCGCCGTTGCGAGCCGCATATATCAGCGGCGGCACAAAATCTTCGCCTTCTTTGCCAACCAAATCGCCAAATGAAACGCCTTTCGGCAGGCCGCTCAAAAATACGATGATTTTATCTTTGAGGTCAAGGCCGGCATACGGATTTATGTTTTTGGATTTAATCAACCAACCGTTGCCAACATAAACCACCGGACCGCTAACCGAGCCGGCGGTTTGTTCACGATCAAGAAAATCCGTGCCAAAACGAAACGGCCGGCCGTTGATCTCGGCGCGAGTTTGCGCCGGATCGGTGCGATGGCGCCGTAGCGCAATTTTTTGGAAATAGGAACCCTCATCGCCGGCGGGTTTCAAGCCCCAACGGGAAAGCTGGGTTGCCATAAATTTTGCCGTCGTATTCAGTCCGCGCGACGGCGTATCGCGGCCTTCCATCTCATCCGCCGCCACAAACGTGAGATAATCTTTCAACTGCGCCGCGGTGATGGCGTTGACATTGCGGCCCTGTCCATAAGCCAGCGTTGATAATAAAAAGCTCGCACCGATAGCGAGCGTGCGGATTTTTTGCATGTGACTCTCCTCAGCGTATTGGTATGTTTTAATTTTATTTCTATAGTGACGTTTATGAAGATCCGCTCGTTGTAACAAAACTCAAGGCCCGCCGAAACGCCAGCTTGAACCAGACGGTGTATTTTTCCAGCGACTGTTTTAAGTCGTTTTCAATTGTCTGTACAGGGTGCCAGCGAAATGCGGCGACTTCATTTACATTCGGCTGGATCGTGCCATTATAGGTGCCGATAAAAACATGATCCAGTTCATGCTCGATCAAGCCGCCATCCAATTCGGCTTTATAAATGAATTGAAAGGCGCGATGCAATGGGCAGGAAAATCCCATTTCTTCCTGCAGCCGGCGCGCCGCCGCATGCTCAAGCGTTTCGCCCGGCCGCGGATGGCTGCAGCATGCGTTCGTCCACAAGCCGCCGGAATGATATTTATGCCAGGCGCGCTGTTGTAAAAGTATTTCGCCCTTTTCATTAAACACGAAAACCGAAAATGCGCGATGCAATTTCCCGTCGCGATGCGCCTTGATTTTTTCCTCTATGCCAATCTCTCGATCTTGCGAATCGACGAGAATCACCATTTCGTCCATGCAATTTCTCCTGCTCTTACTCGTTCCCGTAATCTTACTCGCGTTTGGCGAGAACTTCTAAAAAGCGAGTAAAAGTAGGAGTATGAGAACGCGTAAGAGTTATTGTTCGCAGCTCTCCACCCAGGCTTTATACGCTGGGAAATTAATTTTTCGCCGCGTGTTATCCGAAGTCATGTAACGTACCAGCCCGAAGACTTGGCGTTGCGGCCCCCACGCGCGATCATGCTTGCCGAAACACCAGAGAATTCCCGTATAGGTGTTGGGATTGCGGCCATCCAGCGCATAACGATGATGTAAGCGAATCATCGTCGCCAGGGCTTCTTGCGGCGTCTGGCTCCATTCGATGATTTTTTTGCCCCACAACATCCGCACGTAGTTGTGAATTTTTCCAGTCGCCAGTAATTCGCGTTGGGCGAGATTCCATACTTCGTCGTGCGTGGCCGCGGCTTCGAATTGTTCTGGAGAATAAATGTAAGGCCGCGAATCCTTCTCGTGCGTCACCAGCGTTTGGCGCGCCCACGCCGGCAACGCTTCGATAGTGGCATGTTTGGGATTGAAGTGGCAAAAATTGTAAGATAATTCGCGCCGCACGATCAATTCTTCCAAAAATGCATCAATACAGGCATCCGGTGCGTCCGCAAGTAAAACTGCCAACGCTGTTTCCAGTGCGCTAATATGGCCGAAATGCAAATAGGGCGATAGCTCGCTGGTCCAATGTTCGCCGGTAATATTTCTGCCGGTATTGTAATTCTGCAGCCGCTCAGCAACAAAAATTTTGAGACGCCGCAACGCTTCATTGCGGCCGCCGCGATAAATTTGTGAAGGTCGAACGGCGTGATCAATATTGGTCGAACGCAGCAGCGCCGCAATATCAGCGCGCTCAAGAAATGTTTCTTCGCGAAAATTAAGTTTAAGATCGCTGCTTTTGATTTTCGGTTTGATCTCTTCGAAGGGCCACAAATACGCCGGCAGCAAGCGATGAATTTTCGGGCGAATTGTGCGCGCGGCGTATTCTTCATATTTCAATTCGCGGATCGGTACAACGCCGTTTGCATCAACCGCATAAACCGGACAATCCACTTGTTTAACAATAGCACGATTGTGACCGGGCACCACAAAAGCCGGAAAATCATCCGTAACGAGCAACGCCGCTTCTTGCGCCAATTGTGCCACCGCCCGATGATTGCCTTTTGCGGCATCGGGCATGAGGTAAAAGCAATAGCGGATACCGCGTTTAGCAAAATCTCTTTGATTGTCGACGGCGCCTTCGATTATGAAGTGATGAATGCGGTCATTGGCTTGATCGTAATCCGGCCGCAAACCTTCGTAAACAACGAGTGGCAGATTTAATTTGTTGGCCTGTGCGATGGCGAAATTTAAAGCTTGATTTTGGTGCGCGCGGCGATGGATTTGCATCCAGTAAAGCACGTAACGGGCATTCGGGCCCGGCTCACCGTGACGCAAGATCACGATACGCTTTTGCATCGGATCAAACGCGTTTTGGCGATCCGGCGGTGGAAGAAGCGCTTTACGCTGGCGCAGGGCAGCAAGATTGAGTTTGGTGGAAACTGGATTTTCTTTCACAGGAGTATTTATGATTTCAAAAGCGCGCGCGTTTGCCGATGCCGATAACGAAAATAAAAATGCAGCAGCATTGCAATGAGCGGGGCCACAAGTTGGTTCCAGAAGCGGCCGCCGGGCAGACTAAACGAAACCCGGTCAATCATCTCGGTGGACTCACCGTGCGGTTTGAAGAGATGCTGGTGCCGCCAAAAAGCAAAGGGGCCACTTATCTGCACATCGACAAAATATGAATTTTCAACAAAAGTTTCAATCCGCGCGTGCCAACGTAAGCGCGGCGGATATTTTCCAATAAAGATAATTTCCGAGCCGGCACCCAACGGCAAATCAACCCGTTCGAAATTCACCCGTGCAAAGGCCGGACTGATGCGGTTGATCGTATTCACGTCCGCATACAACAGCCAAACTTTTTCCAGAGGCGCCGGGATAATCGAAGCATAAATAAAATTCGAAGCAATGGGCGAAGTCGGACTTGTGCGGTGCGATTCTGCTAAATGAGAAAACTCGTTGAGCGCAAGTCCAGCTTCACTTGCGTTATTTTTAAACATGATTCAATAACATTAATTCTTTGGGATGCGGATGCAAATAAATTTGATCCTGCAAATACTGGACATCGAATTTTTTGACATAGTGTCTAATCAGTGTCAGCGGCACCACGAGCGGCAGCAAGTCTTGATGGTAGTCGTCGATCGTGGCATGCAATTCCTGCTTATCTTTTTCATCAAGCTGTTTTTTGAAATATCCGGCCAGATGCTGCAGAACATTCGTGTGCTTGCGTTTGGGCGCCGGGTGGCGGAGCGCCGTAAAATAAAGCTCTTCATAGCGCGCCAGCAGTTCTTTGGGCGGCTGTGATTTTCCCGCGGCAACTAACTGGCCCATTTCGCGATAGTTTTTTTCGTGGTGCGCCAGCAGCAGAAATTTATGTTGGGCGTGAAACGCGATTAAATCCGTTAGGCGAAACGGTTTTTCCCGCAAACGTTGCCAGCGATAGTGGCAAAAGACGCGAACAATAAAGTTTTCTCGCAGTTTCGGATCGTGGAGCCGGCCTTCCTCTTCAATGGGCAAGTTCGGCATTCTTTCCATCAACACCCGGGCAAACAGACCAACCCCATCGCGTGTCGGCACGCCTTTTTCCGAATAAACGCGTACGCGCTCCATGCCGCAGCTCGGCGAGGCTTTTTTGAGAATGTAGCCGTTCAACTGCAGGCGTTTAAGTTGCTCAATTTTCGCTTGCGAAAATTTCAGCATCGCCGCCGTATGATCCTGATGCGTTTTGGTGGTCACCAGGCGTGGGGCGGCGGGATCACCTGCCAAATGCAGCGACTCGCGCGGCGTGCCCAAGCCGATTTCAACCTCCGGACAAACCGGCACCCATTCAATAAATTTGCCGAGCGTTTCGGTTAAATATAAATCGTGTTTGTGTCCTCCATCAAAACGGACATTTTCGCCGAGCAAACACGTACTGATGCCGAGGCGGATTTTTTCATCACTGGTTTTACTCAATAGATGATCTCCGATAGCCCCAATCCTATTCGTCTATTTGAATTCACCGTCATTGCATCGCCCGGATATTTTCTGAGGTTGCAAGCCTTATCATAAATTGAAAGCATGCTTTTGTAAGTTTTGTTTTCTAACCGCCGGCAGCTTCCACCACGGCACATGCGGAAATTCATGATGTTCCCAATGATAGCCAAAGTGATAGCAGGTAATGAATGACCAGAAAACAGAAAACTCGTTGCTTTTGGCGCGATGCGAATTATCGTACCCGCTGGCCGGCTCACGATGCGGCAAATACGTGCCGAAATAGAATAGTTGTAAAGTGCTGAGTAAAGCCGGCGTTACCCAAAATAAAATCAAATTGATTTGCGGAACTTTGCAAATGTGCAGAAGGATATTGAATACGATGGCCATGCCGGCGATTTGCTGCCAAGTGACATACGTTTTAAGAAAATGAAAATACCAGGGCCAGAAACCACGATGCTCGCCGTCATGAAAATCGGGGTCATCCGCGCTGCCGGGGTGGGCGTGATGTTTCTGATGCTCGGCCTGAAGCCTGCTGAATGAAAAGAGCGCGTATAAAATGACGCAAAAGGCTCCGAGCCAACGATTCGTTTTTTTATGGCGCGGCGCAATAAGGCCGTGCATCCCGTCGTGTGCGGTGATAAATAGACCGGTGTAAAGAAAAGTCTGCACGAGCATCGCGGCAATGAGGATATAAGGCGGAAGGTTCGCGATGGCAGTTGATAAAAATAAAAATAGATTGGCCGTCCACAGCAAAATGATTGTTGTACCGATGAAGATGCCTTGCGAAGCCTTGCTTTTCATATCGTAATGTCCCAAAACGCTATGCTCTTGAATTGACCGACAAATACATTGCCTTCCCGTGTCGCCAGCGAAAGGCCACTCCATCAACATATGGGTTTTTGCTATTTTTAAGATAAACTCACTAACGCAAAATAACAAAGTTGCGAAATGTAGGCATGCAGCGCCAGCGCCGGCGATTTTTTAATAAACAAACCCAACCGCAAGCCAATATAAGAAAGAATGAAACCAAAGGCAAACCACGCCAGATAATTTTGCAGAGGAATGTTTTCACTTTCCCACGTCCAGTAGCCGAGCTTGGCCGCGGCCGGCTCCATGAATAAATCAAAAACTACCATTAGCAGGGCAATCATGATGGCAATGATGGACGGGTTCTTAAAAAAGCGCTCCGGCAAAAGATATTGCGAAACGGCTGCCGCGCTGATGAGCATGGCCAGCCAGGCAAAGCCAATGGCGACCGGAATATCCCAGAGCCGCGGTTGCAAGGTGGGGCCATAAAAATAGGAGCCGAAAATTTCGCCGGTTTTTACCCCGATGAGTTCAATCAAAAATCCGGTGGCGTAAACCAATATGCCCCAGAAAATAAATTTGCGAGTAGGGTGCTCGCGAAAATACTCAATGCAGAGTAGCAGGCAAAGGGCGATGAGCAGCGGCGCCGCCAGCAGCCGCATGGCAGTTTGCAAAACCCCGAGAATATGCCACAGGCCGCCGGCCAATAAAAGAAGGTAAAGAGCGAGAATTTTGAACCACTTTAATTTCATGCGGCGCCTGCTTCCACCAAACGGCCTTTCCATTTGAGGCCGCCGGCTTTGTGGCAGCGATAGGAATTAAGCCCGATTAAAATCGTATATAAAATCGAAACCGGATGCAGCAGAATACTGACGAAAAACGGTTGCGCAAATTTTATCGCGAGTATGGAACGAATCAAGATGTTCATGGCAAGCGCGACCAACGCGAGCGCCGCCAAGGGTTTGAACCAAATCAATACATACGGTGCAATGTGAATAAAGAACAATAAAGTCAACGCCATAAAAAATGGCAGAGTTTTAAAATCCATCAAACCAAAAAGGTTTTTAGCATATCCGTCCCAAACTTCGCGAGCGGAATGATACATGCGGCTGAATATAATATCGCGGGCGGAAGCCACGAGGATTTTTTCGCCGCAACGCTTTGCCAGCCGGCTTAATGCGACATCTTCGACGACGTGATGCCGCACAGCGCGATGGCCGCCGATGCTTATATAAGTTTCGCGGGTGAATGCCAGCCATTGCCCGTTGGCGGCGGCGAGGGCAGTGGCTTTGCTGTAATATGTTAGCCACAGCGGCAGATAGCTGTAAACGAGCATATTGACAACCGGCACGGCCAATTTCTCCGGCAATGTTTTGGTGAGCTGATGGCAAAACGCCGAGAGCATGCCAAGTTGCAGTTTTTGCATCCAGCCCAGCGTAAGCGAAACGGCCCTTGGCGCATAGCGATTGTCCGCGTCGGTGAAAATAAATATTTCCCCGGTAGCATGTTCGCTGAGCTGGTGGCACGCCCAATTTTTTCCCAGCCAGCCGGTGGGCAAGGGCCGGCCCGTGATAAGTTTTACGCGTGGATCGCGTGAAGAGAATTCCTGCACGATCGCCGCCGTGTTGTCGGCGGAGTCATCGTCTAAAACAAAAATTTCCAAATTGGGATAATCTTGTTTAACGAGACCTGCGAGGCAAGCGCCAATATTTTTCTCTTCATGGCGCGCCGGAACGAGCACGGAAACGCGCGGCTTGGCGTTGAGAACGGGGGCATTTTTTAGCATCGGGGCGGTGAGGGCGTTAAATATCGTGACGAGTAAAACGCCGCTGAGCAACGTAATGATGCCGATGAGCAGGAAAGTCAATATTTTTCCAACTACGTATTAACGTGAAATGCAAGGTTTAGTCTAACGCCGATAACGATCGAGTAAAACTAACCCCGTTTCTTTTTGAATGACGCGCTGTCGCAAATCCTCAAGCAATATCTCCTCGCTTGTTTGCAGGCTTTGTACACCGCTAAAGGTGTTGCTGTTGATGATCGTATTTTCAGCAAACAGTAAAAAAACTTCCGCGCGCCGGTCATTTAAAAATTCGGTTTTAATCGCCAGCGGCAGTAAATTGACTTTGCCGCCGTAGCCACTTAAGATTTTTTCCAAACCATTTTTGTAAATCAGGGGACGCTTATCCCACGGCAAAAGCTCGCCCTGTGGAAAAATGCACAACAACGAACGAGGGGTCATTTTTTCATGCAGCACGGCGACGGAATAGCGCAAAGAATTTTTGATGCTGACGGCGGAATGCGGGTTGATCGAATAGGCCCCGAGCCGGCTAAAAAACTTGTAACGGGCAAGCTGCGCCTCGAGCATCATTAAATAAATTTTGCGGCGAAATAATTTTTTATTGAGCAGGTAAACAAAAAATCCATCCCACCAGGTGCTGTGATTCGGCAGCAACAGCAGCGGTAAATCGGGATTGGTTTCCGGAATTTTTCCCAGCACGGAGATTTTGTGGAAGTGCCGTTGGCAAAGCCGCGATAAATACCAAACAAAAATCTGGTCGGCCCAGGCCGTATGCCGCGCGATGATCATTTAGCGCCATCCCAGGCCGGAGGCCATTGCGAGGCGTTCTTGCGCCGTAAGGAGTTTGGTGCGCACCACTTCCTGCAAAATGATGCCGAGCTTTCGATGTTTCGGCACGTACACGCGGCCTAAAAAGGGATTGTAATCACGCGCTTCGAGGCGTTTGAGTATGCCGCGATAAATCCGGCTTGCCGAATAAATGGCGAAACGCGAATCCGGCGCCAACATGGAGATGCCGGCGTTGGCGGCTTGATAATATGAATAGGCGCGCTCGACTTGAAATTTCATCAACTCGCGAAAAGCGGGTGTCATGCGTTCTTCAAGCAGGTGGTTTTCGGTGCAACCGTAGGCGCGAAATTCCTCCAGCGGCAGATAAATTCTTCCCATCTCTTTATCTTCTTGCACGTCACGCAAAATATTCGTCAACTGCATGGCCACACCTAATTTTTCCGCATGAACAAATGCCGTTTCGTTTTTGTAGCCCAAGAGGTGGGTCATCATCAAGCCCACCACGGCGGCAACACGATAACAAAAAACATAAAGCTCCTCGAAGTTTTGATAACGCGTGATTTGAATATCCATTTGCACGCCGCGCAACAGATCGAGGGGGTACTCAAGCGGAATGTCGTGGCGTTGGGCGATGATGATGAAGGGCCGCAAAATTGGATGTTCGGATTCGCCGGTGCGATAGGCGGTGCGCAACTCGGCCTCAAGAAATTCCACTTCGCGCAAAATTTCGGCGACCGTACGATCACGGCGTTTGTCGATGAGATTGTCGGCGTAGCGGCAAAAACCGTAAACCGCATACGTTGCCCAGCGCTTTTCCGGCGGCAGCAAGTTTGCCGAAAGATAAAAGCTTTTGGCAAAGTAGGCGGTAATTTGTCGAGCATGCTCGAAAGCCGCTCGATTCGAGGGATCGAGCCAGAAGCCCATATTGTTTACTGATTGCAAAAATTAAAACGCCATGTCTGTGGCTTGAAGTTTATGAATGACTCATTGCGTTTCAAGCACCTCTTCTGCAATGGACGAAGCCATCGGTTCGTGCGACGGCGGCAACCCTAAATCTGCCACAACCAACTTCTCGGTGGCTTCGGCGGTCAGCAGAACGCCGGGCAGGCCGGCGCCGGGATGTGTGCCTGCGCCGACGAAATAGAGATTTTGAATTTCTTCGCTGCGGTTGTGTGGGCGAAAATAGGCGGTCTGGGTCAGCTTCGGTTCGACGCCCCACGGCGTGCCGAGATGCGAATTGCGCCGTTGCTTAAAATGTTCCGGCGTGAAAATTTCGAGTACGTCGAGATGGGCGCGTAATTCGTGCAGGCCGAAATCTTCTTCAAGATATTTTAAGATTTTTTCGGCAAAAGGTTGCGCCGTTGTTGACCAATCAATATTACCCGCGAGATTTGGCACCGGAACGAGCACATACAAACTCTCACACCCGTCCGGCGCCAGCGCGGGATCGGTTTTGGTCGGCGCGTGCAAATACATCGAAAAATCATCGGCCAGAATTTTGTGATCAAAAATATCACGGATCAGCTCTTTATAACGATGGGAAAGAATGATCGTATGATGCTGCAATTGGGGATATTGCTTCCGCACGCCGAGATAGAGCAAAAACGCACTCATGGAGTAATCGAGTTTTTCGACACGACGATTCGTCCATTTGCGGCGATGTTCCGACGCGATTAAATTTTTCTGCGTATGCGCCCAATCCGCATTGGAGATGACGGCGTCGGCGCGATGAAATTTTCCATTTGCCATGACGCCGGCAGCGCGGCCATTTTGCACGACGATTTCAGAAACTTCCGCGTTGGTTTTGATGACGCCGCCTAATTCATCGAAAAGCCGGGCGAACGCTTCCACGAGACTGTACATGCCGCCGATGGTGAACCACACGCCGCCGACTTTCTCCAAATACGGAATCATTAAGTAAACGCTCGGCGCACGAAACGGGTTGCCGCCGATGAAGAGCGGATGAAAAGAAAACGTGAAACGATGACGCGCATCTTTGAAATAACGTTTGACAAACGAATAACCGGGCAAAATGGCTTTGAGTTTGAGCGCGCGCGGGAAAAAATTGAGCATCGTCTGCAAACGATTAAATGGCGTCGAACCCAAACCGTCGACGATCACGGCTTCATAAATCTTGCGGCAATCCTGCATGAAGCGATCATAATTTTGTGCATCACCGGCATGGAATGCCGACATTTGCGCTTTCATCTGCTGAGTGTCACCGGAATAGTCGAGATAAGTTTGATCGTGAAAATAGATGCGGTAATACGGATCGAGTTTGATCAACTCGAGATAATCTTCAATATCTTTTCCCGCGGCGCGAAAAACGGATTTGATAATCTCCGGGGCGGTGATGAGTGACGGCCCCATGTCAAACGTGTAGCCGTTTTTTTTGAATTGATACGCATGGCCGCCGACCATTGCATTTTTCTCGAGAATGGTGACGTCAAAGCCGCGCGCTTGCAAACGGATGCCCTCGGCAAGGCCGCCGAAACCGGAGCCGATGATGATGATTTTTTTCATATTAAAATTTTCGTAGTAGCGCCTTCAGGCGCAAACTGTTGAATGTAGAAAGGATTTTGAAATTTAAACTGTGTGCGCCTGAAGGCGCTACTGCAAACTATTTTTCTTTCACTATCAACTCCGCCGCAATTTTTCCCGAGAGCAAAACCAGCGGAATGCCGCCGCCGGGATGTGTGGAGCCGCCGGCGAAATAGAGGCCGCGCAATTCACGGCTGCGGTTGGCCGGACGCCTGAAAGCGGTGCTGCGATTGTTGGAAGAAATGCCATAAATGCTGCCGCGATTGCTTAGATAGTTATTGTAAAAATCCTCTGGAGAAAGTACGAATTCCGCCTCGATTTGGTTTGCAAGTTCGACGCCGTGACGACGCAATTTTGCAAGCACCCTCTCACGTATCCGGATGATTTCTTTTTGCCAATCTATTCCACTGGTCAAATACGGCATATTTAGCAACACAAACCAATTTTCACTGCCCGCTGGCGCATGCGCCGGATCACTCTTACTGGTAATCGCGACATAAATGGTCGGATCATCCGGCAGTCTTTTTTCGTCAAAAATTTGCGCAAATTCTTTTTGATAATCTGCCGAGAAAAAAATATTATGATGCGCCAAGCCGGGGTGTTTTTTTTCGACACCCCACAAAAATACAAGACCGGAGCACGAGGGTTCGAGCCGATTTAATTTCTCGCGGTGCTTCTCGAAGCCGTCGATGAGTTCGTTGTGCGCTACGACCACATCCTGTCCGCACAGCACAACATCGGCAGCGACTTTTTCACCGTTGACCTGGAGTCCATTCACACGCTGGCCGTCATGCAAAATTTTTTCGACTCTGGCCGAGGTGTGGATTTTCACGCGAAGTTTTTGCGCGAGAAACAGCAGGGCTTCGGCGAGGCGATACATGCCGCCGCGAATATAATAACTTCCCAATACATATTCGACATACGGAACGACATTGAGCGTCGCCGGGGCGCGATACGGATTGGAGCCGTTGTACGTGGCGTAGCGATCAAATAATTGCACCAAACGCGGATCTTTAAAAAATCGTGAAACGCCGCCGTGTACGGTTCGCAACGGATCGATTTGCGGCAGCCGCAACAAAGTCGGCAAATTTCGCCATTTCAAGATTTCGGCGAATTCGTGAATCGGCGAGAACAAAAAAATATCCGCCGTCAATTTGTAGATACGTTCGGTATATGCCAGAAAACTTTCATAAACTTCGGCATCACGCGGCGACAGTTTGGCGATTTCGCGTTTCATCTGTTCGATATTGGCGCCGGCATCGAGCGTCGCACCATCGGGATAAAAGTATCGGCAGATTGGTTCGATCGGGACGACGTCGAGAAAATCTTTGCGCGCGAAGCCGCAAAACTCGAACAACTCGTCAATAACAAAAGGCATCGTCAACAGCGATGGCCCGGTGTCGAAACGATATTCGCCTATTTTTTTCTCATTGAGTTTGCCGCCGACGGTTTCATTTTTTTCAAAGAGCGTGACCTCGAAGCCCATTTTCGCCAAACGCAGCGCGCCGCTGAGCGCGCCGAGTCCGGCGCCGATGGCCAAAACACGTTTAGCCATCATGATGTTCTTTCAATTGACATGCAGATAAGATGATGACCAAATCTTAGAAAGTCAAGCCTGCCGGCATCAATGCCATCAAGTTATTTCCTGTTTCTAAAACTCCGCGCTGATGCCGATCGACGGCAACAGTCCGAGTTCGTCGCGATCTTCAATCTTATTCTCCCAGAAATCATAGCTGGGCCGGCGCTGAAGTTTGAAATTATAAATATTTTGAATATCCAGAAACACGATCATCGCCCAGTTGGAAAAATTCAACCGCCGGTCAACCCGCACGTCCAGCAGATGTCCGGCTTGCAAGCGCCGCGACAAATACTCGGCCGGTAAATTTTGAATGGCGCCATTGTTTTCTGCCGGACGATAAACCGGCGTGTACGGCGCGCCGGTGAAATAGCGAAACTTGCTGCTGATTTCCCAGCGTGAATTAAAAACGTAGCCGCCGGAAATATTGAAAATGAAACGCTGGTCGAACTGTCCGGGATATTTCTTGCCGTTGCCGGCAGTGTATTCGCTTTGATTGTAGCCCAGGCCAATCTGGCCGTAACATGGAATTTCCGAAAAACGTTTTTGCAGCAACAACTCGATGCCATAAGCCCAACCTTTGCCGCGCGAGGCGAGCGGGAAATAACCGAACGATTGAAAATCATCTTCGCGCCCGCCAAAGCCAACGCCGGTGTTCGTCAGCACGAGGTAATCCGTTTGCTCGGGAATCCTGCCAGTGGGCAAGTCACGATAACGTTTGTAATAAAATTCAACGGAAGTGTTAAAATCGTTGCGCGCGAGATATTCGACGCCGGCAATCGCCATATCGTTGCGCAGCGCTTTGAGATTTTTGTTCACGGGATTCACGACCCAAACATACGACGGCGATTGATAATAGCGGCCGGCGCTCGCTTTGATTTTGAAATTTTCTGCGGCTTTGAAGCCGAGACCGAATCGCGCCGCCGGATAAAAGGTTTCATGCAGGAAGCCGTAGTAATCGCCGCGCACGCCGAAATTGAAATTAATTTGGTCGGACACTTGCTGTTCCCATTCCGCATACGCGGCATATTTTTGCGCCGAGGCGTTGAGCGCATTGACTTGCGGCAACCCGAGACTCTTTACGGACACACGCCGGCCGCTGCGATCGTAGATCGTATCCGCAAAAACCGTAGTGTTATCATTGAAAATATTTTTCACCGCCAATCCGGCATAAAGGCCGCCGGCCCGACGCAAATTAAAATATGAGGTGAGTTTAAAATTTAACTCCGTCTCGTCGGCTTTGCTGTTGAAATATTCGCGCTCGAATTCGTCGATTTGGCTGAAACGAAAACCGTTGTAACTCGTGTTCAGCGTCGCGTCGAGAAACCCATTGTTGAACAAGCGGCGCCAATTCACGCCGGCAATGAACTGGTTTTGTGTGTTATCCAAAATGCCGGCGTTGGTGACGCGGTTTTCGAGTGTGCTCTGATCGCGGTCGACGCGATCGCGTGCGGCCAAGGTCAGCACGGAAATTTCTTGTCGCGGCGAGAGATCGTAATGGGCAAAGAAGTTAAAATCGGTATAGCGCGGTACAAAAGGCAAGCCTGCGGCTTTGAAAATCAGATCCAGGTAACTTTGGCGTGCGGAGAAAAGGAAATCACCTTTGGTGGTGAACGGGCCTTCCAGATTGAGCCCGAATTGCGTGGCCGAAACCGTCGCCTTGCCGCCGACGCGATCGGTGCGTCCTGGGCGAATGCCAAGCGACAAAACGGAAGACATTTTGTCGCCGTACCGCACGCCGAAGCCTCCGGTGGAAAATTCGACGCGATCGATAAAGTCGAGATTGACAAAACTCAGCGCGCCGCTGCTGCTGCCTTGCGAGCCGAAATGATTGATATTGGGCACTTCTATATTATTGAGGAGATAAAGATTCTCGCTCGGCCCGCCGCCGCGCACCAGCAAATCGTTGCGCCCGCCTTCATTGACCACGGCAACGCCCGGCAGCGTCGCGGCGGTGCGCACAATATCTTCAAAGCCGCCGGGAAAACGGCGAATCTCCTCCGCGGCGAGTTTGGTGCTGCTGACTGAACTTGCAAACTCCTCGACAAAGTAACCCGGGGTGACAACAATTTCTGCGTTCGGAATGGGCGTTTCGAGCAACTGCGCATTGATCATGGCCGGACGCGCGGTATTGACCACCACGTCGGTTTTGATCACCGGTTCATAACCGAGCAAAGAGAACCGCACGCGATATGCACCGGACGGGACGTTTGCAATGATAAAAACACCGAGGCTATCGGTGACATCGCCGCGCACGGTGTCGAGAACCAAAACATTCACCGCGCGCAACGGCGCTTGGGTTTTCGCGTCGATCACGCGGCCTTCGATTTTGCCGGTTTGCCGGCCCATTGCCGGAATACTAAAAAGTAGAAGGCCGAGAAAAACCATAGTGTGAAAAGGCATAAACATTTTTTTAATCGTTCAGCGAAAAATATTTCACGATTAGCGGGGAGAAAATAAATAAATTTTGCACTCGTGCATTCGTCAAAGCAGCGGCAACGCACCGTGCGGAAACATTACGCATTCATTCGCCAAATGGCAAAATTGAGCGCTGCCGCAAACGTTACCCACAAAATATATGGCACGAATAACCATCCCGAAACCGTGGTGATGCGCCAGAAGGCAATCATGGTGGCCAGGATGGCGCCCCAAAGCAGAACAATGTTCACGAAAGCAAGTTGAGGGTTTTGCAGCCCGAAGAAAACAGCAGACCAGGCGACATTCAAAACGAGCTGAGCGACAAATAACGACAGTGCCGCCGACACGTTGGAAAATGCGCGTTGTCGCCAAACCAACCAAGCTGCGATCGCCATCGCCAGATAAAGCAGCGTCCACACCGGCCCGAAAATCCAGCTTGGTGGTGTCCACCCGGGCTTGGGCAATGTTTGGTACCAGCCGTCGACGGAAGTGCCGGTGAAAAGGCCGCCGATGAACGCGGCGCCAAAACTCAAGCCGAGAACGAGTACCAACGCCGGCCAATCTTGTTTGATCGTTTTCATTTATGCCGCGCGATCGTTTCCAACATCAGTTGTCGCGCCAAAATCACGGCGTAGGTCATGAATCGCAGGCCTTCTATTTCTCGATAATAGCGCGCCGCTTTGATCAACGCTAAATTGCCGGCCGTGATCAAATTCATTAACGGCACACCTTCATCCTTATACTCTCGGGCCAGGCCGATCACCAACCCAAGATTCATCTTGAGCAATAGGCTCAATGCTTTGATTTCGCCCCGTTGCACTCGCCTGATCAATATGACCTCTTCGGGCTGCGAAAACAAAGCTGGATCATCAACATTTTTCAAAAATCCTGCGACGCTGTTTTCAAAACCTGCCGAACTTACGATTTCCTGATCGTCAATCATCATTGGTTTGGATCTTCCATCTAAACATCATAAATATTCCTGCAAAGCCCGCGCATGTGAACTGCGTTGTAATTTTTGCAGCGCGTTTTTTTTGATTTGGCGCACGCGCTCACGCGTCAGTTTAAAATGATGGCCGAGCATTTCCAGTGAATGCGGGCGATGGCCGTTTAAACCAAAATAACGCCGCATAATTTCAGCGGTGCGATCATCCAATTTAGCAAGCAAATCGTTAATGTCGCGCTGCAGCGATTTTTCCGATAAGGCCTCCTCACCGGAAACAAATTCTTGACTGGACACAAAATTCAGCAAACTGTCATTCTCTTCGCCGCCGGAAGTTTGATCAAGCGAAACTTCGCGAACTTGGTGCTGTATAAATTCCGCCAATTGTTTCTCATTAAGCTTCAACGCTCCGGCCAATTCATTCATACTGGGTTCACGCCCCAGTTTTTTTTGCAAGGCATCGGTTGTGTGGCTAATTTGATGCAGCTTGGTGAGGCGATTGAGCGGCAAACGCACAATCCGCGCTTGTTCCGTCAAAGCCTGTAAAATGGCCTGCCGAACCCACCACACCGCATATGAGATGAATTTGGTGCCGCGCGTTTCATCAAAACGGCGAGCCGCTTTGATCAGGCCGACGTTGCCCTCGCTGATTAAATCGGACAACGCTAATCCCTGGCCCTGATAACTTTTGGCGATAGATACCACAAATTTCAAATTGGCTTGCACCAGCTTATCCAGGGCGTCGGCATTGCCGCGGCGAATATCTTTTGCCAGCGCCATCTCAGTCTCACGCGACAACGGCCTGAAGACATTGATCTCTTCGAGATAATTGCCCACGGAAGGGATGGAGCGCGATTTCGAAGGTTTTTTCATGACAAAAATTTATGCTTTATGTTTGGCTTTTTATTAACGAAAAAAATTGCATTCGTGCGCAAACTGCTCTTTTATTACTTTTTTTTCAGTCGCAGCAATAAGTGTTGTAAATGGCGCTCTTAAATATAGCACATTGTCTAATATTTGTCAATATAAAAATTTAAAAATATTAGACAAATTGTATTTTATCCAATTTTTTATGAATTAAAATTATTTAAAGTTTGACAAATTGTAGACAATGTTATATATTGTAGTATGCCAAAAACCGAGCACAAATATTCGATTAAATTGGTCGCGCGGCGTACTGGCCTTTCGGCGCACGCCATTCGAGTTTGGGAAAAACGCTACAATGCCGTTTTACCCGCCCGCACAGAGACGAATCGGCGTTTGTACTCAGACGCCGACATGGAACGTTTACTGTTGTTACACAAAGGAACCTTGGACGGACATGCGATTGGGCAAATTGCGAAACTACCAACGGAACAATTGCGGCAATTACTTCATACAGTAGAAGCTACACCGGGCGCCAAAGCTGCCCGGATGAATAAGGCTGAGCCCACGTCATCGGCTGTGGTTCTGGAGAATTGTTTGCATTTTGTCAAACAGCTTGATCCCGAGCGGTTGCAGCGCGCGCTCGAAGACGCGGAAGTCGCACTCAGCCGGCCGCGATTTATTGAGCAGCTCATTGCGCCGCTGCTGCAAAAAATCGGTGAACTGTGGCGCGACGGGACGTTGCGGGTTATTCACGAACATATGGCAACCGCGGTGACGCGTTCATTTTTAGGAAATGTGCGTAGCGCTTATGAAGTGCCGGAGACTGCTCCCGGCGTGGTCACGACGACGCCGGTCGGCCAGTTGCATGAACTGGGGGCTTTGATGGCCTCCGCCACGGCCTCTGCCGAAGGTTGGCGCGTAACGTATCTCGGCCCCAATTTACCGGCGGAAGAAATTGCCGCCGCGGCGCGCCAGAATCAGGCCCGCGCGGTGGCGTTGAGCATTATTTACCCAGCGGACGATCCGCGTCTCGAGCCGGAATTGCAAAAGCTGCGTCGTCTTTTACCCGGCGACGTCGCTTTGTTGATCGGCGGCCGCGCGGCGGTGAACTATCGCGCCACGTTGGAGGTGCTGGGCGTGCAACTAATCAAAGATATGGCGAGTTTCTCGGCGATTTTGGAAGCATTGCGCGTACCGGCTGTGCCAGCGTAGCGGGGCGAAACTTGAGGTGTATTAAAATAGAGAATCGTTTACAGATTTTTGTGTTTGAACCCGTTAATCCATAACTCGCAGCCAAAGCCCAACCGGCGCAAAAAAAAGAACAACCGAGAATGAGAATAATTCACGGGCATTCGCGGTCTAATTATTTTACATGCGGAGGAGTCAAATGTCGAAAGTCGATTGGTACTATCACCGCCCAAGTTGAAGCACCTGCGCCAAAACGCAGGAGTTTCTTGCGACGCACCAAGTTGAAGCCGTTCATTTGGAAAGCACAACAAAGACGGCGTTACCTTTAAAAGATGTACTGGCATTGGTTAAGCAAATTGACGAAATTTACGCCACTAAAGGTCAAAATGTTATTCATCTCGATTTGCGACGCGATCAACCGGATGAAGCCACTTTGGCGGAATTGTTGATTGGCCGTACAGGCAATTTGCGGGCGCCGACACTGCGCCGAGAGCGCACGCTGATGGTTGGTTTTAACGACGAGATGTACAAACAGTTTTTTAAATAATTCTTTTCAGAGCATTTTGCCGCAAAGGAAGTAATTTTCTTGACGGTTTTGTGTCTTTGTGGTTTAAAATTTTTTTGTGGCCTACAGGAGAAGCGAAAATGAATATTCTTATCAGTGGTTCAACGGGCATGATCGGCACCGCGTTGATCGAAACTTTGAAAGGCCAGAATCATCGCCTCTCGCGTTTGGTGCGTTCGCCGTTGCAAAGCAGCGAGCCGACCGTGCAGTGGAATCCGACGGCGGGAATGCTGAATGCGAAAGAAATTGAAGGTTGTGATGCCGTCGTGCATCTCGCCGGCGAAAGCATTGCCGCGAGCCGTTGGACCGAAGCGCAGAAAGCGAAGATTCGCGACAGCCGCGTGCAAGGCACGACGCTGTTGAGTGAAACCATCGCACAGTTGGCGAAGCCGCCAAAAGTTTTAGTCTGTGCTTCGGCCATCGGCTACTACGGCAATCGCGGC
This sequence comes from uncultured Cytophagia bacterium, assembly GCA_964477305.1. GTDB lineage: Bacteria > Zhuqueibacterota > Zhuqueibacteria > Zhuqueibacterales > Zhuqueibacteraceae > Zhuqueibacter. The sequence goes on along the minus strand of CAYZFF010000030.1, from coordinate 4,105 downwards.
GATACGATTTTACGGGAAGACAGCGGGGCCGGCACCGGCTTCCTTGCCGACATTTGCCAGGAGTGGGAAAGCGCGGCTGATCCGGCGAAAAAAAAAGGCATTCGCGTCGTGCATGTGCGCACCGGCATTGTGCTGAGTCCGAAAGGCGGCGCGCTCGCCAAAATGCTGCTTCCATTTAAACTGGGCGTTGGTGGCATTATGGGCGATGGCCGCCAATATTGGAGCTGGATTTCGCTGGATGACGTCATTGGCGCATTTCAGCACGCGCTGACGAACGAGAAGGTGAACGGCGCGGTGAATGCCGTGGCGCCGCGCGCGGTGACAAATGCGGAATTTACCAAAACTTTGGGAAAAGTGTTGTCGCGCCCAACGATTTTTCCGCTACCGGGTTTTGCCGCGCGATTGGCGCTCGGCGAAATGGCGGATGATCTGCTGCTCTCCAGCGCGCGTCTCGAGCCGGCACGGCTGCTGGCCACGGGCTATAAATTTCATCATCCGGAGTTGGAAGGCGCATTGCGCGATTTGCTGGGCAAGAATTGAAAAAACGATGCGCATTTTTTATCAAGAACTCGCGGCGCGCCAAACCGATCCGAAAAAGCGGCGCTGGCATTTTGTGCCTTACGATCAACTCTCGGACAGTATCGGCCCGCTGGCGCGCCAAGCGCCGGAAGAATTGGGCATCGTGCTTATTGAGAATAAATGGAAAGCGGCGCGGCGGCCTTATCACAAACAAAAGCTGGCGCTGATTCTTGCGAACATGCGCCATTTCGCATTGGAGCAAGCCGCGCGCGGGGTCGCGATCAAACACGTCGCGACGAATGGCCTGTATCGCGAAGCACTCGCGCCGTTGATCAAACAACTCGGCCCGCTGCGGCTGATGACGCCCGCGGAGCGCGAGTTGCGCATCGATTTGCAGCCGCTGCTTGATTCCGGTGCATTGCAATTGATTCCCCACGAAGGTTGGCTCACGACAGCGGAACAATTTCACGCCAGCGCGAGAAAAGGCCCACCGTGGCGCATGGATGCATTCTATCGCCGTGTTCGTCGCGCCACCGGCATTCTGATGGAAAATGGAAAGCCGCTCGGCGGCAAATTCAGTTTCGATCCGGAAAATCGCCTCGCGTGGAAAGGCGATCCGCCTGCGCCCAAACCGCTCGCCTTTCCGATTGATCCGATCAAAACAGAAGTTGCCGCACTCATCGAAAAAAAATTTGCGGCACATCCGGGGAAATTAGATCTCGCTCAACTTCCCGCCACGCAAGCTGATGCCGAAGCGTTATGGAAATGGGCGAAGAAAAATTGTCTGCATTTTTTCGGCCCGTATGAAGATGCCATGTCCACCCGCTCGCGGAGTTTGTTTCAC
>CAYZFF010000030.1:0-2642 GCA_964477305.1 uncultured Cytophagia bacterium | reverse complement strand
TGCGCCGGCGCGAGAAGCCGCAACGAAAACACGATGAAAGAATTTTTCGAGTGATGCGAGAAACGTTGATCAAAGGCGGGATGGTCATGCCGGAGAATTTGCCGCAACGGAATTGACATTCTTAAAATGCTTGCAACGAAAAGAGAACCGCAACGATAATGGAACCACAGCGAAGAAATCCACTTATTCTATTAACCGGCGCGAGTGGTTACGTTGGCGGCAGATTGCTGAAAGTGTTGGAAGCGCAAGGTTATCGCGTGCGCTGCCTGGCACGGCGGCCGGAATTTCTCCAGCCGCGCGTGAGCGCGACAACCGAAATTGTCAAAGGCGACGTGCTTGATGCCGCTTCATTGCAAGCCGCGATGGCCGGCGTGGAGGCGGCGTATTACATGGTGCATTCGATGGGTTCGACCGGCACGTTCGAGGAAGAAGATCGCCGCGCGGCGATGAATTTTGGCGCGGCGGCAAAGGAAGCCGGCGTGCGCCGCATCATTTATCTCGGCGGGCTTGGCCGCGGTGATGAGTTGTCGCCGCATCTATCGAGCCGGCAGGAAGTGGGAAATATTCTACGCGAATTCGGCGTGCCGACCATCGAACTGCGCGCATCGATCATCATCGGCTCCGGCAGTTTGTCCTTCGAGATGATTCGCGCGTTGGTGCAAAAACTGCCAATCATGATCACACCGCGCTGGACGCACTCGCTGAGCCAGCCGATTGCGATTGAAGATATCATGGCGTATCTCGTGGCGGCATTAGACGTGAAATACGACGGCGAGACAATTTTCGAAATTGGCGGAACCGATCAAGTGTCGTATCTGGATTTGATGAAAGAATATGCGCGCCAACGCGGCTTGAAGCGCCTGATGATTCCGGTGCCGATGTTGACGCCGAAATTATCCAGCTTGTGGCTCGGCCTGGTGACCCCGCTGTTTGCGCGTGTCGGCCGCAAGCTCATCGACAGCGTGCGCCACGACACCGTCGTCACCAACGATCGCGCTTTGCAAATATTTGCCATTCGCCCGCGCGGCATGCGCGAAGCCATCGCCCGCGCGCTCGTCAATGAAGATCAGGAATTTGCCGCGACGCGTTGGTCGGATGCGCTTTCCTCGCCGGGCGAGTTGAAGCGTTGGGGCGGCGTCAGATTCGGCACGCGCATTGTCGATTCGCGTTCGGTCTCTGTGACATGCAGTCCGGTGGAAGCGATGCAACCGATTCGCCGGATTGGCGGCAAAACGGGTTGGTATTATGGTAATTGGTTGTGGCGTTGGCGCGGATTTATCGATTTACTTTTCGGCGGGGTCGGCATGCGTCGAGGTCGACGCGATGCCGAATGGCCCATTCCGGGAGATACACTCGATTTTTGGCGTGTCGAAGCGTATGAACCGAATCGCCTGTTGCGCTTGCTCGCTGAAATGAAAGTGCCAGGCCGCGCGTGGCTGCAATTTGAGATTGAACCGCACGGCGCCGAAACCGAAATTCGCCAAACTGCAATTTTCGATCCAGTGGGAATGTTCGGTTTGCTTTATTGGTACGCGCTTTATCCGGTACACGAGCTTATTTTTCGCGGCATGTTGCGTGGAATTGTCAGCAGGATTGGCCGGCCGGAGTGATTAATCAGAGCGCAGCATAATTACTGACTCCCTCCCACGGGCTTTGCGGTTGCGCGCGAGGTTGTTGGTGGAAGGGTTGGTTTAAAGGCGTCAGCAATTTGCGCTACTGGCGCGAGATTAAAATCTTTAAACCTCTAAAATCACCGAAGTCGGACAGTGGTCACTGGCTTCGGTCAACTCTGCGCCGATGGTCGGATAACGCGGCCCGGTGTACTGCTTGCATTTGGCGGTGAGTCCCTGGCGCCCGATTTTGGTTTCGGCCACTTTCAGATCGTGATGCGGCAACACATAATCCAGCCGGCTGGTGTTTTTGGCTGGAACATAATAATGCGTCCAGGTGTCGGCAGGAAAAGGATCTTGTAAATTTTTTAGATTCAAAAGCGGCGTCAACGAGTCGTCACCGGAAATAACCGGATGATGCCGGTCGACATTCAAATCGCCCAGCACGATGGGCAGCCGGCCGCGCTGCTCCACGGCCAACGCAATTTCCGCCACGCGCTCCGCTTGCCGCCGCCGTTTGGTGACATTCGCCTTTGCCGCCCGTTTATCCTGCGCTTTAAAATGGTTGACTAAAAATGTGAGCGGCCGGCCGTTAATTTGGATATCCACTTCCAAACAATCGCGCGAAAAAATTGGCTCGGGAAAAATGTAGCCGATACTGCGCCGTACATGGCCGCCATTGATGGCTTCGTCGGCGTGAGTGCGCAAGTTCAAAATCTCTGCGCCCAGCCCTTTGCGGAGCAGCAGCCCCACGTCGATGCCGCGCCGGTCATTGCCTTCGATGGAAATCATTTGCTCGAAATAATCGTCCAGGAAAGAGGCATTAAAAATGCGCAGGGTGTGCAAATCTTCAATTTCCTGCACGGCGAGAATATCCGGCGCCGCGTCGAGAATCGCCTGCGCGGTATTGTTGCGCTGAATGACCGAGATTTCGTAAGGACGGGGCCGCTCTCTTCCTCCCGTCGCGATTGCTGCATCCAACGAGTGATCAAACCCGCCATCATTTTTCTGGTCCCACGGCTGATCTAAAAA
>CAYZFF010000029.1:3180-23413 GCA_964477305.1 uncultured Cytophagia bacterium | reverse complement strand
AATGACGCTCTCCCCTCGCGCTTGCACCATTTGGTTTACCGGGCTTTTCGGTCATGGAAAAACGATGGTCCGCGAAACGCTTATACCGGCATTGCTTGCACGCGGTTGTAAAAGCGAATTTTTGGATGACGAAGTTGTGCGCGTTGACATGAATTGGGATTTAGTGCTTTCACCGTACCAGCGCGCCATACCGGTGCAACACGTCGCTTTGGTTTGTTTGCAGTCACCGGCGAGCGGAAAGTTTGCCATTTTCCCCGCGGGCTCTTTCTATGCGACGCCGGATGAATCGCAAGTGGTTTGTGATATTGACCGCGAATCTCCGCATGAATGCGCTCAAAAAATTCTGCGCCAATTGGAGCAGCTTGAGTGTTTCGCGCCCTACTGGAATCACGAGCGCCGCGCCTATTCTACTGATGAAGAAGAAATGGTCACCCAACGATTGGAAGCGTTAGGGTACGCTTAAAGAATTAATTAAGGGGCTCGCTGGTAGTGGCAGCTTTGAAGCGCACTTAAAGCCTGATTCTCAAACCGGTTCACCGCCAGATTGGTAAACCGGAAAGCTTGCGGCAAATGACTTTTAAAAAAAAATCACCCGCGCGCGTCGTGGTGATCTCGATAGATGGTGTTCCATACAGTTTTCTCCAAGCACGGATTGCGGCCGGCACGTTGCCCAATTTTAAAAAATTGCTTGAGCACGGCTCCCTGCATCGAATGAACTCCGTGCAGCCGTGCGTCTCGTCGGTGGCTTGGGCCAGTTATATGACTGGAAAGAACCCCGGCAAACATAATATTTTTGGGTTCATTGAAAAGAAGCCCGGGACATTCGAGACGTTTGTGCCGACGTCGGTTAATCTGGCAAGCCCGACAATTTGGGAAATCATGAGCCGCGCCGGGAAAAAAGTTTGCGTGATCAATGTGCCGGGAACGTTTCCTCCCCGTCCGGTAAATGGGATGATGGTCGGTTGCTTTCTCGGCACGCGATTGGAAAACATCGCTTATCCCAAAAAAGTGGGCGCAGAATTAAAAGCCCTGGGATATAAGATCGACGCCCGAGCCGCGCTCGCCCGTGAAAACCTGGAACGGTTCATCACAGAGTGCAATCAGGTGCTGGCGAAACGGGCTAAAGTTCTGTTGCATTATTTGGCGCAAACGCCGTGGGATTTTTTCCAATGCCACATTATGGAAACCGACCGGCTCAATCATTTTTTATGGGAGCAGGTGGAAAAGAATGAACCGCGCTACCTTCGTGCCTTTGCGGAGTTTTATCAGCGCGTCGATGCCGTGATCGGCGAAGTGGTGCGACATATTAATTCAGAAACTGAATTGATTATTCTTTCCGATCACGGTTTTTGCGCGGTTAAAAAAGAGATTTATCTCAATCGCTATCTGGCGGAAGCCGGGTTGTTAAAATTTAATACCTCGTCGCCGCGCAGCCTGCGCGATCTGCATGCGGATTCGCTGGCTTATAGTTTGATTCCAGGGCGGGTTTTTATCAACCTGGAGGGGCGCGAACCCCACGGCACGGTGTCGCCGGCGCGTTATGAATGGGCGCGTGAAAAAGTTTCCACGGTGCTATTGTCTTTAAAAGATACTGATGGCGCGCCGATCATCCGCGAGGTGGTCAAGCGGGAGAATATTTTTCACGGCGCTCACCTCGCCGCCGCCGCGGATTTACTGGCCATTCCGCACGATGGCTATGATCTGAAAGGCGATGTCACGAAGGCGTGCTTGGGAGAGAAAACTGCGCTGGCGGGTATGCATACTTTTGATGATGCCCTGTTTTACATCCGGCGCCCGCAAGTCAAATTGGGGCAAAATAAATTTTGGATTGGCGACGTTGCCCCGACGATTTTGCAATTAATGCAGTTGCCCATACCGGCGGATATGGACGGCGTCGCCCTCGAATTGTAAACAATGAATCTGGCCAGAAACTCGCTCACCGCTTTTGGTATTAAAATTTTCGGCGCGTTATTGTTTACGGCGTATTCGATTTTTCTGGCAAGAATTTTGGCGCAAGATGATTACGGGGTCGTCATGTTTGCGATTTCCGTGGCGACCGCGCTCGGCCCCATCAGCTTGTTGGGATTTGACCGAACGACGACGAAGTTTGCGTCGGTTTATTACGCTGAAAATAAATTGCCGCAACTCCACGCCTTGCTGCGGCGTGGACGCCGAACAGGATTAGGTTTCAGCCTCGCGCTGTTGGCGACGGCGGGGGTTCTGTATTACTTCGGTATTTTACAGTCGACGGATAGTAAGCATGTCGCCGTCCTGCTCGCTCTGTGTATATTGCCATTGTGGGCGTGGGTGTTGCTGAATCGCGAATTTTTACGCGGCCTAAAACTGTTAGTGCCGGCTTTGGTCGGATTTCAGATCCTGCGGCCCGCGCTGGCGATGTTATTCAGCGCGCTGGCTTATTACAGCGGCATGATCAATTCGGCGACGATGTTGGCGTGCCTCGGCACGGCTTTGGTGATTGCAATTGTTATTGATACGCGGCGCATTAAAAAGGTGCTTGGTCCGAGTGACGGGCAACTTATTTATGAATCTGAACAATGGACGCGAACCGCAAAACCGCTGCTTTTTTCGATGCTGATGTACACGATTGTCACGCGCGCCGACATGTTGATGGTAGGCTCGTTGCTTGGCATGGAAGAAGCCGCGCGCTATTCGGTGGCCGCGCGCTTGGCCTCGTTTCCCGATTTTATCCTTGAGGCGATTCGCGTGGTGATGGGGCCGCTCATCGCCGAGCAGTTTCATAAAAATGAATTGGCGTCGATGCAACAGCAAGTGACCAGAGCTTCACAGATGGTTTTTCTCGCGGTTGTGCCTTTTGCCGTGGCGTTCATTTTTTTTCCGAAGTTTTTTCTCGGTTTTTTTGGGCCGGCGTATACTTCGGCTAATATGATTTTGATTTACTTGATTATTGGACAGTGCGTAAATGCCTTTTCCGGCACGGTTGGCGTATTGATGACGATGACGAATCTGCAACGTGAACACGCGCGCATTGTGTCGATCAGCGCCATGTTTACGCTGGCGCTCGGATATGCGCTGATTAAAACGATCGGTGCGGAGGGGGCGGCGCTGGCAACAGCGCTGACCATGAGTTTGGCAAATATATGGATGGTGATTGTGGTCAAAAGAAAACTCGGCATTATCAGTTATATTCGACTCAACTGGAGAAAACGCTTGCCGCCAGAATCAATGCGTGACGTTAGGAGTAAGCACCTCGTATGAGAAAATTACAAGTGGTGTATGTGGCAGGTGCCGGACGCAGCGGTTCGACAGTGTTGGATCGCATTCTCGGAACGATGCCCGGCACGATTTCGGCAAATGAGTTGAATCGCATCTGGGTGGACGGATTTGAAGAAAATAAACGTTGCGCTTGCGGCCAAACGTTTCGGGAGTGTGCGTTTTGGCGTAAAGTCGTCGCTGAAGCGTTTGGTGATTTACAAAATTTTGATCCCGTCTACCTGAAAGAAATTTGGAAGACGGTCGATCATTCCAGGCATTTTTTGCAATTGTTGACGCCGGTTAAAAGCCCTTCGTTTCAAAAACGTTTAACGGAATATCGCGACGTGCTGCGCCGGCTTTATTTTGCAATTGCCAAAGTTTCCGGCGCGGGGATCGTCATTGACTCTTCAAAGATTCCGTCCGGCGCATTAATTCTCAAGGGGGTTCCGGGGCTGGAAGTGCATGTGATTCACCTCGTGCGCGATGCACGGGCCTGTGTTTATGCGTGGCAGAAAAAGAAACTGAATGCGAAAAACGGCGTTACTTTGCGACAGTACACCCCGATGCGCACCGTGATGTTTTGGATGATGCGCAACACCTTTGCCAGTTTACTTGCCACCCAATTGCCGTACGTTCGCGTGCGCTATGAAGATCTTATGAAAAATCCGCAACAGGAATTGCAGCGCTTGCTGGAACGGCTCGGCCCTTTTGCCGGCAAACGTTTGAATTTTACCAAAGAAGCAGCCATTGAGTTACCGGAATACCATTCAATTTCCGGTAATCCGGATCGTTTTTCCAATGGGGTCACCAATCTGCGTTTGGATGTGGAATGGCTGACGAAAATGAATCTGAACACGCGCCGGATGGCCACTATGTTGACGTATCCATTGCTCGCGCAGTATGGTTACACCAACGGTTTGTATCATCATTTGGAAGAGAGTTCGACGCCGCATGCCACATGAGAGACGCCTCATTCTCGTTACTGGCGTGCCCCGCAGCGGCACAACTGCGGTCGGGCAAATGTTGTCGTTAGCCGCCGGCGCCGGCGCCCTGCACGAGCCGTTTAATTATCACTCCGGTTTGCGGCACATCGCGAATTATTTTGAAATTCCTGGAACGGCTTCCTTCGGACTGGCGCAGTTTGATCAAACTGTTGAGCAAATCAAAAGTTTGGAACTGGCTTTCAAAACGGGAATTTTTCCTTCGGATCACGGCTGGCGGCGGGCGGTGAAATACATCGTTGGCGCGCGGCCGCTGAACTCCTATCGCCGGTTGCGGCTGTTGCCGAATTTGCGCACAATCATTTGGAAAGACCCGCTCGCTTGTTTTGCCGCCGACCGTGCCGCAACGCAGCATCAGGTTGAAGTGCTTATGACGCTACGCAATCCCTGGGCCGTCGCCGGGAGTTTCAAACGCATGGAGTGGGCCTTCGCTCTCCCTGATCTCCTCATGCGTTTGCGCGAAATTGGCGTCGCGATATCTGCTGAGCCAACAGCATGTGATAAAAACGTTCACGCCTCGGTAATCAATGGCACGATGTTATGGAGTATCGTGTATTCGACGCTGGCGAAATGGGCGCAATCCAATCCGCGGCTGCACTTTGTCAATCTCGATGACATTGTCGATGCTCCGGTCGTAACTTACGCGAAGCTTTACAAGCTGTTGGGTCTCGTTTGGGATGAACGCGTTGCAGTGCAGATCAACAAATATTATCGCCGGGAATCGCCGCGAAGTGAGCCGAAACCCAAGCAAGCTCATGACGCCGGCCGCAATATTGCGGATGTCAATAAATATTGGCGCGGTTATTTGACCGAGCCCGAGAAAGAATTTGTGCGTCAAGTTACGGAAGCACAATGGAAAACCTTTCAGCACCTTGGTGTTTAGCCATGAACATAAAGTTGTATTGCAGAAAAATTTGGATGATAGGCGCCGCCCTGCACATTGGCGCGGCGCTTTCGTTGCACGCGCAGAGTGCACGCCCCAATATCCTTGTGATCATCACTGATGACCAGCGTTTCGACACCGTCGACGATTATATGCCGCGCACCCAGGCGCGAATTTTTAATGAAGGGATGCGCTTTACCAACGCTTATGCCACGACGCCGTTGTGCACGCCAAGCCGCTCAAGCATCATGACCGGCATGTATGCCTCGCATCACCGTGCGCTGAACAATGATTCCACGCTCAAGGTCACGACATTAGTTCCGCGCTTGCAGCAGGCAGGTTATTACACCGGTTTAGTCGGAAAATATATCAACTCTGAAGATGCCACGCCGAAGCCCGGATATGATTATTGGATTGGATTGCCGTCATTAGGTAACTACACGAATCCGCGTCTAAACGTAAACGGCGTCTGGACAAATCATCAAGGTTATCTGACTTATTTGTTGCGCGATTATGTCATCGATTTTTTGAAACAAGCACAGGCGCGGAGCAATCAACCCTTTTTCCTTTTTTTCAATCCGCGCACGCCGCATACGCCGCTGGAGCCGGCCCCCAGTGACACAGGCCTCTATGCCGATCTAACACCGTATCGACCGGCGAATTATAATGAAACCGATGTTTCCGATAAACCGGCTTGGGTGCAGGCTAAACCGCGCTTCGGCACGGCCTGGCAACAAAAGGTTGACAACGAACGCCGCCGCCAATTGCAAATGCTGTGGTCGCTCGATCTCAGCATTGATATGATCCTCGATGAATTAAAAAAACAGGGCAAGCTCGACCAAACCGCGATTTTTTATATTTCGGATCACGGCTATTTTTGGGGTGAGCATCGTTTGACGGACAAAAGCCGGGTTTATGAAGAAGCCATTCGCGAAGCTTTGGCGTGGCGCTATCCGCCGCTCGTCGCCTCTGGGAAAATCGAACAACGGTTGGTGGCCAATATCGATCTGGCGCCAACGATTTATGAATTAGCCGGCGTGCCCATTCCCGGCGGCGTTGATGGACGTTCCTTGCTAAAACTTTTGCAGCCACAGCCGACGTGGCGGACGGATTTAATCATTGAAGGCTGGCCGTCCACGCAACATTTTTCGGCAGTGCACACAGAACGTTACGTGTATGTCGAAACAAAAAATGATCGCTCCGAATTGTATGATTTGGTGAAAGATCCGGCGCAATTGCAAAATAGTATTGATGATCCGGCTTATCTGGCCGTCACCCAAGATTTGAAATTGCGCTTACAGAATTTTTTAACCTCGGTTAACGAGGAAACACCCTCCGGGTCGATCCCCGCCTCTTTTCAGTTAGCGCAAAATCATCCTAATCCGTTTTATCGCGCAACGACGATTCGTTTTACCCTCAATCGGCCCGAGCATGTCACGTTACGGGTGTATGATTTGAGCGGTCGTTTAGTGGCGACGCTGGCCAACCAAGCCATGAATTCCGGCGACCACGCCTTGCAATTCGATGCGCCTGCCTTGCCTAATGGCATGTACCTCTATCGTTTACAAGCAGGAGTTTTAATGCAACAGAAAAAATTGGTGGTGTTACGATGACGATTACGCCCATTGGATATTTTATTATCATCGTCGGCTTCATCGCGGTTATACTGCCGTCGCGCACGGCAATCCTCTATCTCACGATTTTTTTTATGCCGTTCACGGCGACGGCTGTTATTAATTTGCAAAATCCTTCGTTTGGATTGCAACCCGGATATTTTCTCGGCATTTTGCTGATGATGCGATACACTACCGAATGGTTGTTCCGCCGGGGCCGGCAAAATCTGACACATTTGCAGCGAATGACGTTGATGCCGTTTATTATGTTTGTTTTGATTGCTGGGTTGTCGATTTTGTTGATCCCATTTCGCGATTATGTTTATGTGCGGCGGCCTTCCGGCGATTTTCAGCAATTACGTCTCAGTATGGAAAATTTCACGCAATTTGCTTATCTCGCCTACGTAATTATCTTGACGGTCAGTATTGCCGCTTGTAAGCTGGAGCCGAACGAAATTCGCCGCGCGATCCGCGCGCTCATCATCTCCAGTGTTTTTGTTTCGTTGTGGGGTTGGGCACAGCTTTATATGTATTATGCCGGCATTTCCTATCCCGATTTTATTTTCAATAATAGCGTCAGCTTCCTGCAAAAATACGGGCAGAAAATTCGTCTACTCGGATTTAAACGCATGAATTCCGTCGCGCCGGAACCTTCCATGTTTGCCCGGTTTTTGCTCATGCCGACTTTTTTATGTTTCTACTACGTCTACAACAAAGCCGGCTCGGTCATGAGGCCAAAATCCGCCCTCTGGCTCGCGATCTTTTTTGCGGTGACACTGATTTTCACGAGCACCTCCACGGCACTTGTCGGTTTATTCGGCAGTCTGCTTATTTTTGTTTTATACATTGTTTCAAAGCGCGGCCGCATCAGCGTCAAGACGTACACGTTAAATGAAAGTATGCGCACCGTCCTGATCGTCCTGCTGGGCTTTGTCGGTTTACCCGTGGCTCTTTTTAGCTTGGCAACTTTTGCCTTTGGTTTAAGCTCCGAACAAATCGTGCAATTTCTTGAGATTTTGTTAATCGATAAAGCCGATTCGGAATCGGGCGGCACGCGACTTGACGGCGCTTTGCAGGGATTGAGTCTGTTTGCGGCTAATCCGTTTTTCGGCGTGGGCTGGGGCAGCAATCGCACATTTGATTTACTCACGAATATTTTATCGACGACCGGCATTATCGGCACACTCACGTTTTTTGTCGGCAATTGGCTCCTTGCCAAACGCATGGGCTGGTTGAGCAAGCGGTTTATTCGCAACAATCAAACCCTGCTGGCCGAATATCCCAAAGCCCTGTTTTTTGCCTTGATCGTGCGATTGTTTGGAAAATTTTTATCCGAACCGGATATTGTTTATCTCGATCACTGGTTGCTGGTCGGACTCATCGTCGCGACGTTGCGTTGGACTTATCTCGCTGCGCCCGAACCGCAAGTTGAAATGGAAAGCACGGAACTGCCGAAAAATGGCAAGTTACACGAAGCCTTGGCGACTTAGAAAGTTAGCTTGTTATCTGGTTGGCCGGTTCACCATTTAATAAGCTAACTGGCAAACGAGCAAACCAAGATGAATATTGCAGTCAACGGCAAGGCTTTGGGAGCAGTGGAGAGAACCGGCGTGGCGCGTGTGGCGCTGAGTTTGATTCGCCATATCGCTTTGCTGCGGCAGGATTTTACGTTTGATATTTTTGTTCCCGGCGCTGCGGCGGATTTTGACCTGCCAGCAAATGTGAAAATTTATTCCACCGGCAGCCAGTTCTCTGTCAATAGTTTCACGCGCTCCTTTTGGGAACAAGTGATTTTGCCGGCGCGGGTGCGCAAAAAAAACTGTTATGCAGTTTTACTTAATTTGACCAATTCGGCGCCTGTGCTCCTTTCACCCGACGTACCGCAAATATTGTTGGTGCATGATGTCGGGTTTCGCAATCGCGAATGGTTTTCGAATTTCTTTTCATTGTACCTCACTTGGGTGGTAAAAACCGCCGTAAAACGCGGGGTGCAGTTCACGACCGTATCGCAAACTTCCGCGCAAGAGTTAGCGGCGCTGTTGCCCGATGCCGCACCGGCACTGGTGGTTCCGAATGATGCGGATGAGCCGCCGGTGAATTTGCCGGGAAAAAATTTTGACTATCGCTACGGCCTGTTCCTCGGCTCCCTCAACCCGCGCAAAAATATTTCCGGAGCTATTGCGGGTTTTCAAAAATTTGCCGATGCTGAGCGCGATAAGTCCGCCGGCCGCCCCGAAGTGCGCTTGCATATCGTCGGCGGCGAAAGCTCGATCTTCACGGCACTACCGCCGGCATTGCGGGAATGTCGCAACGTCGTGTTTCAAGGTTATGTTAGCGATGTGGAGAAATGGACACTGCTCAAAAATGCCACGTTTTTGTTGCTGCCGTCATTTGCTGAAGGTTTCGGCCTGCCGGTGCTCGAAGCCATGAAGGTTGGCACGCCGGTCGTGGCGTCGGATATTCCGGTCTTTCGAGAGTTGTTCGGCGACGCTGTGGAGTATGTTGATCCGCATTCGCCTGAAGATATTGGCCGCGGCCTGTGCGCGGTGACCGAGGATAATAATAAAAGAAGCCAATTAATTCTGCGCGGCAGCAAACTCGTTGAACGTTTCTCCTGGAAAATTGCCGCGCAGAAATATGTGCGGCTACTGGAAGAAGTGGCGGGTAAAAATGGTGTTCGTCCGTAACCAGGGCGAATGATGATACCATACTGATTTGGCCTTATAAGTTATATGTATTTTAATGGAAACTCCAAAAACACTTTTTAGCGCCTGTGGATTGTGCGCCTTGCTCATTATGTTTTGGCGCCCCGTCAATCAATTGGCGATATGCTCGGATGCCAATTACCAGCCGGCACCCCCAACTTACAAAATTGAGTTCGGCGAGAAATCTTTTTGGGCAGCGCATAGCCATATTACGCGTGCAGAAGCCGCAGATAATGAATTTGCCGCCCGCGAACAAACATTGAAAACCGCCAAAAGTCTTGGCATCAACTTTGTCCGTACTGGCTTTATTTGGCGTGATATTCAGCCGGAACCTAATCGCTGGGAATGGGCGAAATTTGATTCTGTTGTGCTTTCGGCGCGCCGCCAACAGACGCATTTGCTCGGTGTGTTGCATGCGCCGCCGGCTTGGGCTTTTCCAGCGCACGAACATCTGAAAGAATGGTCGACTTTTGTTGAGGAAGTCATCGCGCATTATGGCAATGACGTGGCGGCTTGGGAAATTTGGAATGAGCCAAACATCGACAAATTTTGGCCGAAGACGGCGCCGGTCGAAGGCTTTTTTGAAATTGTTAAAAGCTCGTATCAAATTATCAAACAAAAAAAACCGAACGCCACGGTGTTGCTTGGCGGCATGGCTAACCAACCCAGCGCCTTTATTTTTTTGGAAAGATTAGCGACTCTTGGCGTCGCGAATTACTGTGACGGTATCGCCTATCATCCCTATAACATTGCTGGTGAAGAATTGTTGCCGATTCTGCAACAGATTCGTGATATTTTCCCCGCCAACGGCGCCGCGCCGAAGCCGATTTGGATCACCGAATACGGATGGAGTGCTTGGCGACACCCGTTGCACCCGGTAAACTCTAATGCGGTCGCGCAGTTGCTGCGTTATAGCTTGCAACAACAGCTTAAGATTAATCAACCGGCCCGCATTTTGGTTTTGGACGATGCTTTCACCGCGGCAACCGAAGCGCATGAATTCTTTACTGCGCTGCATCAACAATGTGAAGTATTCGGCTGGCGCACGGATATGGCCGATCTCGCGACCCTGCTGAATTTTTTGCAAAGTCCCGGAGCGGCAAAACGTGAGCATGTTGTCATTGCGCCAACGAACAAATTACCGTCCGAACTGGTGGCGCCGTTATTAAGTTTCATGCAACGTGGCGGCACCGTCGTTGTTTTAGGCGGCGTGCCCTTTCCCAGAAATGCCGCCAAAATAAATGTACGAGCGTTTGACAGTCCGGACGAAGAGATTTTGTCGTCCATCGCCAATCGCACTTCGGCGAATGTAAATTTACCGGCTAAAGCGCCGGGGAAGTACTTTTTGCTCGATCCGGCGGCGCCGCAAGAAGTGCGCTATGTGCCCTTGTTAAGCGCGCAGCAACAGGGTAAAACTGTTGGTGAAATGGCTGCGCTTTATGATTATCACGGCCAGAATCAAGGTGCGCTGATTGCTTTTGCCAACAGCCTGACGATCAAATCGACCAAGCGCAGCGTCACGTATCACGAACAGGCCACGGCAATATTGAAAACCGGGTTAGTCTATTTGTTGGAAGGCGGCCCCCATTTTTTTATTTATGAATTTCGCGACCAGGCGGCGAATACGAAAGATAAATTCTACGGCATCGTGGACGAGGCTTTTCGCTCGAAAGATGCCGCCACGGCTTTGACGTGGATGCAGCAACAACTCGGCAAGGGCTTCACGGTTCAGCGCAAAACTTATTTTGCCGACGGCGCGTTAATCGAATTGGAAAGCCTGAATGGCGAGCGTTTTGTGGTGACGTGGGGCCGCGAGGCCACCGCGAATTACAAGACAAATTTTATGAACTCGACGCGTTACACCCCGGCCACTTATCAACAGCTTCCGGCGGAGCAATTACTCGCGGGAATTGAAAAACAACAGCCAGCCGTGCTGGCAAATTTAATTGTCTGGCGTGCCGCGAATTAGAATCGCGGCTTTGATTATAGTGAGAATTCCCGGGTGAAGTAAATTTTTACTTTTGCGTGAAGAATTTAATAAAGGCCTATTGTGCGAATCGCATTAGTGCATGAATGGTTGGTTTCGATGCGCGGCGGCGAAAAAGTGTTTTTGGAAATTTGCCGTCTTTTTCCCGACGCGGATGTTTTTACACTGGTGCATAGTCCCGGCCAGGTTGACGCGGATATCGAATTGCATCGCATTCAAACTTCGTTCCTGCAGAATATTCCCGGTAGCGCCAAGCACTATCCAAAATTTTTGCCTTTATTTCCCACAGCAATTGAGGCTTTTGATTTGACACCATACGATCTGGTGGTCAGCAGCAGCCATTGTGTGGCCAAAGGCGTCATTACGCGGCCGGATACGGTGCATGTTTCTTATATTCATTCGCCAATGCGTTACATCTGGGATTTGCATTTCAGTTATTTTCCCCAACACGAGGGCAATGTGCTGAAGCGCGCGCTCTATCGCAGCGTTGCTAATTATTTACGCATGTGGGATGTCACCTCAAATAACCGCGTTGACGCGATGATTGCCAATTCGCAGTTTGTCGCGCAACGCATTTGGAAGTATTATCGCCGCAAATCGAAAGTCGTGCATCCGCCGGTGGAAGTTGAGCAGTTTAGCCTGGCTCCGCAAGTGGACGATTATTATTTGGCGTTTTCTTCGCTCGTCCCTTACAAACGGCTGGATTTGGCCATACAGGCTTTTAACCGTTTGCGACTGCCGCTGAAAATTATCGGCGGCGGGCCAGAACGGACGGCTTTGCAAAAGATCGCCGGCCCCAACATCGAATTTTTGGAATGGTTGCCGGATGAGGCCATGCGCCAAACATTGGCCCGCGCCCGCGCTTTGATTTTTCCCGGCGTGGAAGATTTTGGCATCATTCCGGTTGAAGCGAATGCCTGCGGCGTACCGGTGATCGCTTACGGCAGCGGTGGGGTTTTGGACACTGTCATTCCACTGGACGACAGCAATCGTGAGAATCGGCAACCCACCGGATTGTTTTTTACTGAGCAATCCGTGACAGCCATAATCGCTGCCGTCGAACGTTTTGAACAGCAGCAGGCTTTGTTTAAAAATCGGCAAGCCATTCGTCAAGCCGCATTTCGTTTTCATCCGTCCGTGTTTCGCCGCAAAATGAAAATGTATGTCGCTGCGGCCGCCAGACGCCGCGGTCTTGACCTGCCAGCGATGGAAAGCGGAATGCGAAGTTTTAGCTTCGCATAACTAAACCGACAAAAAGATTCCAAATGAAGCAGTGATCTGTTTTGTATGAATAGAAGTTTGAGACCACAATATCGCAGGCTAAAAAAAATAACGCTTATTGTTTTGTTGACGTGTTGTTCGGTCACGTTGGCGAAAAGTCAATCCGAGGCATCCGCGGGATCGCCGAACATCTTGGTCATTGTGGTTGACGATTTGCGCGGCGATGCCTTGGGCGTTACCGGGCAGCCTTTTTTTCAAAGCCCGAATCTCGATCGCCTCGCCAATGAAGGCGTGGTCTTTAAAAATTCTTTTGTCGTCCATTCGCTGTGCAGCCCAAGCCGCGCCACGCTGTTGACCGGCCTGTACTCGCATCAACATCGGGTATTGGACAATGACACCGCGCTGCAATCGCGATTCACCACCGTTGCCCAGCTTTTAAACGCGGCAGGTTATGAGACGGCTTTCATCGGCAAATGGCACATGGGGTTTTTGAATGCCGCGCCGAAGCCGGGGTTTGATCGCTGGGTGAGTTTTATCGGCCAGGGCAAATATCTCGATCCGTTTATTAATGTCGACGGCGAGCGCCTGCAAGTGAAAGGGCACATGACCGAGATTTTGACGAATTACACCCTGGAATTTTTGAACCGTGATCACCCCAAGCCTTTTTTTCTCGTTCTTTCTCACAAGGCCGTGCATGAGCCGTTTACTGTGCAGGCGCGTTTTTATCGCCTCTATGAAAATGCCAATATCATTTTGCCGCCAACCTATGGCGAAGATTTGTCCGATAAACCGGCTTTCTTGCAAAAATACAGCGAGTTTTTCCGCCAGGATTTAAGGCTGCGCATTCAGCAATACTATGAATGCCTCGCCGGCGTCGATGAAAGTGCCGGCAAGATTTGGGCAGCTTTAGCGCAGAAAAATTTACTCGATAATACACTCGTCATTTTCACCAGCGACAACGGTTATATTTTGGGCGAACATAATGTTGGCGATAAGCGGCTGGCTTATGAAGAGTCCATGCGCGTGCCGCTGCTGGCGCGATATCCCAAATGGTTTGCTGCAGGCACACGGCACGAAGCGCTGGCTTTAAATGTTGATCTCGCGCCAACAATTCTTGAAGCGGCTGGTGTGACCGCAACGCAAAACCTGCCAGGTATTTCCCTGCGAAAATTAGCGCAAGGTATGGCGCAACGCCAAAGCTTTTTATATGAGTATAACGCGGACACCGCGGTGGCAGCCATTCCCGCGATGCGGGCGATTCGCACGTACGATTTTAAGTATATTCGGTATTTTGACTCGACCGCGACGGAAGAATTATATGATATGAGAAACGATCCGGTGGAAGCCAATAATCTGGTCCGTAAAACCGAATTGACGCCTGTTTTGCGCCGTCTGCGGTTTCAGTTGGACAGTTTGCGACTTGCGACGTACGATACTTTGGCTTCCGATACCTCCGGGCCAATCAACAGCCCGCCGACGGGTTTTGTTTTGTATCAGAATTATCCCAACCCGTTTGCGGCGAATGGGGCTTTTGGTACAGCGCTCACGACCATTCGTTATGCGCTTTATAACGCAAGTCCGGTGCGTGTGGAAGTCTTTGACGCAATGGGAAGAAAGGTGGCGACGCTGGTTAATGCCAGACAAGACCCCGGTTTTCGCATGGTGCAGTGGAACGCTTCGCATTTTACCAGCGGTGTTTATTTTTGCCGTTTACAGGCAGGCGCGTTTGTGCAAATTAGAAAAATGATTCTCTTGAGATAAAAAAATTTTGCAGTGTGAGGGGTAAAACGTAGCAGTTTAAAAGATAGAGATTCCGAACGACGCTCCGTGTTTGATGAATTGTCTTTTGCATTAGGTGAGGATACTATGAAATTGTTGTTGAAATTATTCTTATTGATGTTTTGTTGCGGTGTGGCGCAAAGCCAGACTTACTGGGATCCCGATTCAACAGGTTATCATTATTTGTCACGCGGCACTAATTTGTCGCAATGGTATGCGACCCCCGGAACGAAGGTTGAAATTGATCGCAAATCTTTTCTCTCGAACGGCGGGTCGATCAAATGGACGATTCCGCCAAACAGCAGCATCGTCTCTTTGGAACTGCGCTTCATCGATGTGGATTTGCATGATCGCATTGTCTATACCGTTTGTCGCCGGAATAATTATGCCGGTGAGATCGAGACCAAATTAATTACTGCAAATGGAAAAGTTTTTTGGCTGCCGATGCCGGTGGAATACAACGATCTCGGCACCCATCCGCCGGTGACGAGTTGGCAGCATCGCGGCACTTCGGCGTGGTTTTATCCTTATAGTGACGGCACCCTGGAAGATTTGGAACATACGAGTAAAATCGTTTTCATTGCAGAAAATTCCGACGTTGAACAAATTCTGTGGATCGATGAAGTCAAATACACGCGGCCGCGCGGCCCCATCTGCGTGATTCATTTCAATCATTATCGAGATAATGCTGATAGCTTATTGACGCCGTGGTTGTTGCAGCGCGGCTATCGCGCCAACGTTGATTTCACATACGACTTTGCGAAACGCGAATGGGCGCATAACCGTGCCAACGGCGGTTTGATCATTCGGTATGTCGGTTTGGAACGCATTGCCGAGCTGGTTAATAAATATGGCTGGAGCACCACACATCATGGCGCGGTGTATAAAAATCTCCTGTTGTTGCCGCAAGACGAGCGAATGCAGCTATATTCTTTAGAGCCCTTTGTGCAGTCCGGATTTAAAACCAGTTGGTGTTTTTCCATTCCGATGGATCGGGCGTCGCCGGAAGTTTATGCCGAAATTCAAAGCCTCAAACGCTTTCGTGCGATCCGCAATCAGTGGGACAAGACGCCGAATGAGTTGCCGATTGACAACCCGTCGCGTTTGCGTTTTTATCGCATTACGTCGGCATCAGCCGGCCCCAATCTGCCTGGCCAACCGGAAACGCTGCCGCAAATGCGGAAGCGTGTTGACGATGCGTTCAAGAAAAAAGGGTTGTTAATTTTCAATTTTGAAACTATTGTGACCGCGCCGTCACCGAATTATAAAGACGTGGAATTCAGCATGCTCAGCGACGATAAGGCGCTGGTCGAATATGCCGATTCTCTCGGTTTCACGTTTCTGACGTTTCAGGATCTTTTTGAGCCAGACCCGAATTATAAGCAACAACTTTCCATCAATCATGATTTTTTTAAACTCATGACCGGCCGCTTCGATACGTTGAAGGTTTTGCAAAATGATTTATTCCCGGTTTCGCGCCAGTTACGGATTACTGCCATTGGCAATCCGCAGAACGGCCAGGTCATGGTCACGAACGATCGCAAAGCCGTTGTTTATATGCCGCGCGCCAACTTTTCCGGCGTCGACCGTTTTGAGTATATCGCCACGGACGGGGTTTTATCCGATACGGCCACGGTGTTTGTGACGGTGCAACTCGACACCTCCGTCAACGAACCGAATGTGCCCGTGCAATATGCGCTGGAGCAGAATTTTCCCAATCCGTTTAACCCCTCGACGATGATTCGCTACAGTCTACCGACGGCCAGTCGCGTGCGTCTGGAGATTTTCAATATTGCGGGACAGAAAATCGATACCGTGATTGACGCGATGCAAACGGCCGGAACGAAAACCATTCGCTATGAAGCGCGCCGTCTGCGCAGCGGTGTTTATTTTTATAAATTAACGGCCGGCGATTTTGTGGAAACCAAGAAGATGATTCTGATGCGATAAACGCGACGTCGGACTTCGCTCAATTTTCTAACGCAACCCGCCATGGATGACGAGTTGCCAACCGCAGGGATGATACAAGCATGAACAGCAAACGGCAAACCGCAGCTTTGCACAACTTCTTTGATTTTTGCCATGTTCAAACAACACGCACGACTCCTCAATTGGTTTTTGGCTGTCGGCGATCTTGTGATTACCGTGGGAGCATTTATTGGCGCGTTCTATTTCCGGTTCTATTCCGGGGTGATGCCTCCGGTTAGAAAGATTCCGGCGATAGACAAGTACCTGGTTCTGTTGGTCGTTATTTTACCGCTGTGGCTGGCGCTGTTTTCAACGTTCAAGCTGTATAAATCGCGGCGCAGCCATTCGATTTTTGCCGATGCGCAACCGCTTCTCCTTAGCCTTGGCGTCGGCGTGCTCCTGCTCTTCGCCTTCACGTTCTTTTATCGCGCGACAACTTTTTCGCGCTTAACGCTAACGCTGTTTGGCGGGATAAACTTTGCCCTGCTGTTTGTCGAACGCGTCGTCATGCGTATTGTTTTGCATCGGCTTCGGCAGCGCGGCTATAACCAAAAACGCGTGTTGATCGTCGGCGCCGGTGAGCTTGGTTTGCGCGTCGCTCAAACCGTGCAGTCCAACCCGGAAATGGGTTATGAACTGATCGGCTTTGTCGATGACTATTTGATCAACGGCATTTACAAAAAGGATTACGGACTCGAGATTTTGGGTCGCACCACGGAAACTGTCGAACTGGCCAATAAATATGACGTGGAAAAAGTGATTATTGCCTTGCCGATGCAGGCGATTCGCAAAATTTCCTGTGTGGTGAAAATGTGCGAGCATGAAGGTATTGCCACCGACATCGTGCCGGATTTTTTTAAATTCATTCAGCCGCGGACGCGCGTGGAGAATTTTGCCGGCCTGCCGATGGTGAGCGTGCGCTTTACGCCAGTCGATTCCCCGGCTTATCGCGTCGGCAAAAGAATGTTTGATATGGCATTCTCCGGTGTGGTGTTGCTACTGGTTTCGCCGCTGTTGCTGCTGATTGCGTTGGGCGTTAAATTAACTTCGCCCGGCCCGATTTTCTTTCTGCAAGAGCGCATGGGCGCGAACCGCAAGCCGTTTCGCATGATTAAATTTCGCACGATGCGCGTCGGCTCGGAAAAATTCGACAATCAGGCCGGACTCGGCATTCGCAACGATCCTCGCGCCACCCCGTTGGGCAAGTTCTTGCGCAAATGGAGCCTGGACGAGCTGCCGCAATTCTGGAATGTGTTAATCGGCGATATGAGCGTGGTCGGACCGCGCCCGGAACGCACCTATCACGCGCACCAATTTAAGAATGAAGTGCCGAATTATATGATTCGGCATCAGGTTAAAACCGGCATCACCGGCTGGGCCCAGGCCAACGGCTGGCGCGGCGATACCTCAATCGCCAAACGCGTTGAGTACGATATTTTCTATATCGAAAATTGGTCGTTTGCCTTCGATTTGAAAATTATCGGGATGACGGTTTTTAGTGGCCTGGTGAACAACAACGCATAATTTCGCGCCGCTTTACATTGCGCATATTTTGGCAAACTCAAGGACGAGTTTAACATGCCCGCTCAAAAATTGAAAATGAAATTCCTTCGGCGTGATGGTTTTAATGCCGTAGCGGTTATTTGGCGCTGGGGAACACTGGCGATTGCCTGCAGCTTCATAAATACGGCACGGGCGCAAGAAATAATCCCACTGCCAACCAATCATTGGGCCTACGAATATTTGCAAGAGCTTGGTTTGCGCCAACGCTTGCCGGGTACAATGCTGTCAACGCTGCCACTGCGGTATGAACAGTTTAAGAGAGTTGCGGATAGCCTTCGGCCCCGCCTCAATACCGCTGCCGAACAGTTCTGGCTGCAACGCATAAACGCCCTCGCCCCGACCGCAGCGGCGGTTTACCCCAAACTGTTGGTTGGTACTCGTGTTCTCGAAAACGCCGGAAGCATGGCGCACACCGAGCGGCGCTCGCGTTTAGCCCTGCGCAGCCATCTTGGTATTTTTCCGGATCGCCATCTGGCGTTTTACAACGTCATCAATCTGGATCAAAACCTCGGCGATGATCCGAATTACCTTGGCAAACGTTGGCGTGGCTTTACCGGTTTTACCGAGCAGGCTTATGCGCTCTTGCATTTCGACAAATATTTGGTTAAATTTGGACGTGACTTCATCCGCTGGGGACGGGGGCGGGATGCCACCTTGTTGATTTCGGATTATGCGCGGCCGCTGGATCAGTTGCTGGCGCAACTTGAGTTTCCGCGGGCGCGTTTTACTTATGTGGCTGCCAAGTTGGATCGTGCGCCGCTGGCTGATTCTTCGGTGGCGCAATATGGCGTTGATTATGCCGAACGTTATTTAACCGCGGCCCGCGTCGAAGCGGAATTAAGTAAAAATCGCCTGCATTTAGGTTTTACCCAATTCGTCGTGAGCGGCGGCCCGAATCGCGCCTTTGAATGGAATTATCTTAATCCATTTCTGATTTATCATGGCGAGCAACTCAATGACAAGCAATTGGGCGGCAATATTTTCGTCGCGTTGGATTTCATCGCGCGACCCCAAATGGGGCTGGAATTTTATGGCCAGTTGCTCATCGACGATATGCAAGTGGAAAAACGCGGTCGCGGCGATTTAGAGCCAAATGAAATTGGCTACTTGCTCGGTGTTGAAAAAGCCGTGCAGGCGACGACGATTGGTTTGGAATATACCCGCGTCACGAATCGCACCTACAACACGGTGCGCGAGTGGGAAAAGTTCTTGCATCGCGGCCGTTCGCTGGCGCATTTTCTTGGCAACGATTTCGACCGTTGGCTGTTGTATACGAATTTATACGCCGGCAAGCAAGTGCGGCTTTACTTCACGACGGAATTATTGCGGCGCGGCGAAGGCCGGATTGACTCCACTTTTGACCGCCCATGGGAAAACGCCACCATCGAGAAAGGGTATCGCGAAAAATTTCCTTTTGGTGTCGTCGAACGCAGTTGGCAGTTTCGCCTTGAAGCGCGTTGGCACCCGGTGCCGGGATTTTTTCTTGCCGTACACGGACAAGCGGCGCGATTTAATAATTTTTCCAACCGCCTTGGCGTCAAAGAAAATGATCGTGGGGTTTTTGTTCGCCTGTGGTGGGAAAAAGATTGGTTGATTTCACTTGGGCAATAAGCCAACAAAATAGATCAGGAAAGCTGGCGTGAACGATTTACGGAGAAAAGCAGAGCATGAATCAAACCGAACAATTTATCCGGCAAACCATCGAAGACAGCATCAGCGCTAAAACGACGCTGCTCCAAAAATGTGTGCATGAAATTCAAGAGGCCGGTTTAGAATTGGGCCGGGCCATTCGCGCCGGCGGCAAAATTCTTTTCTGCGGCAACGGCGGGAGTGCTGCCGATTCGCAGCATCTTGCGGCTGAACTGGTCGGCCATTTGCGCCGCGACCGCCGGGCCTTGGCCGCAATTGCATTGACCACCGACACTTCGATTCTCACGGCGGTCGGCAATGATTACGCCTTCAAAGATATTTTCGCGCGACAAATTCAGGCGCTCGGCCTTCCCGGCGATGTGTTGATCGGCATCAGCACCTCGGGCAATTCGGAAAATGTGCTCGCCGCCGCGCAGACCGCGCAGAAGCAGGGCTTAATCACCATTGGTCTGCTCGGCAATACCGGCGGCAAGATTGCGCCGGCGGTCGATCATAAAGTCGTCGTTCCTTCCAAAGATACCCAACGCATTCAGGAGTGCCACATTCTGATCGGCCACATCTGGATGGAGATGGTGGAGCAGGAATTGTTTGGGCAGTGAAAACATTGAGCGGTTAATCCTTTACCGGTT
>CAYZFF010000029.1:0-3080 GCA_964477305.1 uncultured Cytophagia bacterium | reverse complement strand
CCAACTGGCTAACGCTTAAAAGAGCCGGAGATCACCTCTCCGCTTTCCACCCATAGAAAAGCCCTCAACGAATGATTCGGAGAGGGCTTTTTTTATTTTCTCGAGGTGATCAGTGTTTTTAGGCCTCGCCTTTGACGTTGCTTTCCATGATCGACCGAAAGCCAAACTCTTTGGTTTTTTCTTCTCCGAAGATTTTAATTTCTCCAAACGTGCTTTCATAACGCTGCACATTTTCTTGCAACGCCCGCACCAGGGACTTTGCATGTTGCGGCGTCATCACAATCCGTGCATGCACGCGGGCTTTGGGCACGCCCGGAAAAAAGCGCACGAAATCAATCACAAATTCCGACGGCGTATGATTAATAATCGCCAGATTGGAATAAATGCCTTCGGCTTCTTTTTCACCAAGTTCGATGTTGATTTGTTGCGGCGGTACATTTTCATTCATGGCCTACTCCTGAAATCAAATTCTGAATATAAAATTCTGCGATATGGCGTTCATTACATTAAAGAAATTTTCGCAGATTGTCAACTGATATTCACGTTGACTTTTCGTCATTTTTGCCTTAAATTGCAAGAATGCCCAAGTCACCTAAAGCTCAATTATCCTTCACCGAAACGGCGGCGCCCCAACCGCGCGCTTTTCTGGTGGACGGCTCGGCACTGGCTTATCGTTCACATTTTGCTTTTATCCGCAACCCGCTTACCAACTCGCGCGGCGAAAACACCAGCGCGGTTTTTGGCTTTGTGCGCGGCTTGCTGAAGTTGATTGACGACGAACATCCCGACTATCTCGCCGTCATTTTCGACACGCCGGAGCCAACCTTTCGCCATAAAGCGTACGCGGAATACAAGGCCACGCGCCAGAAAATGCCGGATGATCTCGTTGCGCAATTGCCGCGCATTCGAGAGTTCAGCGCCGCGCTCGGCGCAAAAATTGTCGAAGTGCCGGGCTTTGAAGCCGATGATGTGATGGGCACATTGGCGAAAGCCGCGGCGAAGCAGCAGCTCGCCACTTATCTCGTGACCGGCGATAAAGACTTTATGCAGTTGGTGGATGAGAACACCGTCATTTATAATACCGGCAAAGGCGATAAAGTTGAGATTCTCGATGTCGCCGGCGTCAAAGAAAAAATCGGCCTGCCGCCGAATCGGGTGATCGATTATCTCGCGTTGATGGGCGATGCTTCCGACAATGTCCCCGGTGTGCCGAAGATTGGCGAAAAGACGGCGCTGGAACTTTTGTTACAATATGACAGCGTAGAAAATCTTTTGGCGCAAGCTGACAGCATCAAACGCGCCAACGTTCGCGAGAGCTTGAAAAACAATCGTGCGCTGGCGCTGCTTTCCAAACAATTGGTGACTATTGATACCAACGTCCCATTGCCGTTGCGTATGGACGAACTCGCGTATCATGGCGCCGATAATCCTGCGGTCGCCGCATTGTGCCGCGAGTTTGAGTTCAGCAGCTTGGTGACGCGTTTTTCTATGACCACCGCTGAGACGACCACAGGAAAATACGAAATACTCCGCACGCCGGAAAAAGTGCAATGGCTGGTGCAACAACTCGCGCAAACCGAATGTTTTGCTTTTGACACCGAAACCACCGCGGAAGACCCGCTCCGCGCCGAGTTGGTGGGAATGAGTTTTTCATGGGAAGAAGGCAGCGGCTATTATATTCCGGTTGCCTCGGCTTCCAGCCTGCTGTCGGCAGGAGCAAGTAAATTTTCAGATTTTTTTCTGCAAAGTGAAAATGGCAACGACGCGTTTTCTTTAAAAAATATTTTCGCCCCTTTGCTTGAAAATCCGCACCGCCCCAAATGCGGCCAGAACGCCAAATACGACATGCTCATCATGTCGCGCTACGGCGTGCAGATGCAGGGCGTAGTGTTCGATACGATGATCGCGAGCTACTTGCTCAACCCCACGAGCCGCCAGCACAATCTCGACGCGCTCTCGTTGGAATATTTCAATTACAGGAAAATTCCCACGAGTGATTTGATTGGCAAGGGTAAGAATCAAATTACCATGCGCGATGTGCCGGTGGAAACTGTCGGGCGTTACGCCTGCGAAGACGCCGATTTTACGTGGCGCTTGCGCAATTGTTTTTTGCCGAAGCTGCCCGCAGCCGGCATGAACGAATTGTTCGAGCAAGTCGAAATGCCGCTCGTTGCGGTGTTGGCCGACGTTGAGAAAAGCGGCGTGAAGCTCGATCTGATTTTTCTCCAAAAAATGTCGGCGGAATTGGAAGCAACGCTCGGCACGCTGATGGCCGATATTTACGAAACGGCGGGTGAAGAATTCAATCTGAATTCTCCTAAACAACTTGAGAAGATTCTCTTTGATAAATTGAAGCTCAAATCGTCGCGCCGCACCAAAACCGGCCGTTCCACGGATGCGGATGTGCTGGAGCGTCTGGCGAAAGATCACGATTTGCCCAAAAAGCTTTTGGAATATCGCGAGCTTTCGAAGCTCAAATCAACTTACGTAGATGCTTTGCCGGCGCTGGTGAATCCATTTACGAAGCGCTTGCACACGAGTTACAATCAGGCGATTGCGGCGACGGGCCGGCTCTCGTCAAGTGACCCGAATTTGCAAAATATTCCGATTCGCACCGAACTGGGCCGCAGTATTCGCCGCGGGTTCATTCCCGGCGAAAAAGGGTGGAAGCTGCTCGATGCGGATTATTCGCAAATCGAATTGCGCATCGTCGCGCATCTCTCTAAAGATGCGGCGATGATCGAAGCGTTTCGGAATGATGAAGATATTCACACAGCGACGGCGGCGCGCGTATTCAATATTGATCCGAAAGAAATGACGCCGGATATTCGCCGCCGCGCGAAGGAAATCAATTTCGGCATCATTTACGGCATGGGCGCGTACGGGTTGAGTTCACGCCTCGGCATCTCGGTGGAAGAGGCGCAGAATTTTATTACCAATTATTACGCGCAGTATTCCGGCGTCAATGCGTTTATGATGGGCACGATTGCGGACGCGCATAAAAAAGGCTATGTGACCACGATGCTCAATCGCCGCCGTATTTTGCCTGACATCAACAGCGATAACCGCCGCGCCAGCGA
>CAYZFF010000028.1:0-24970 GCA_964477305.1 uncultured Cytophagia bacterium | reverse complement strand
AGCAAGACGGGATTAATACCGTCCTCAAATTTTCCCCAGTAGGCCGTGTAATTGCCCGCGGTCACGTCCTCCGACAAATTTGCTCCACGCGTGAATGACGGAGTGGCGGTGGCAATATTCTCCCACGCACTGAATGCATTTTCAACGAGCTGCGCCGCTTGTGCATGGTTGTAAATTCCGAGCGCGCCGGAGTCAATCCGGTACGACAACGGAAACGCCGTTTGGCGATACACAACTGCGCGGTTGGCGACGGTCACCAACGGACCTCCGGCCTGCACGACGGCACTGATTAACCCAAGAACACAGAATAAAAATATTAAAAAATACCGACTTGATTTAACATAAACCGATTGCATACGGCCCTCTATGGATGCCTTGTGCGCGCAGCCAGTGCGCGAACCAGCTTGATAAATTGGCTGTATTCGATTCTCGTTGTTGGTGCCGCCGGGGCCAATAGTTTCGTTGCGATTAGGTTTCCCGCCACAAATTTCTCACCGGTCGCGGGGTTGCGCTGAATGGTCCATTTCCCTTCGGCAACCCCGATGGGGCTGGTTAAGCCCAGCTTGCTGAGGGGATATAAAAACGCCACGACTTCTTCACCCACGGTAAAATAACTCATGTCGGCAACAAAAACATTTTGGCCTCTGTAGCTGCCCCCGTATTGTTTAAATGTAAAGCGGCTCGTGTTCACACCGCGCACGCCCTCGGCAATGGCAATCGTGGAATAGGTGACGATGAAGCCCGTGGCGGCATCGCGCTCGCTCCAAGTCTTTTCGACGCTGCCGGAGAAAATAAAACCGGAAGTGGCCACAATTTGTTCCAAGGTGAGCGTTGGTGTTTGCGCCAGACAGAAGTTGGTGCTGAAGCATAAAATCGCCAACCATAATCGGGGCCGCATTTTTGCTGAAGGTTTTGCCATCGTGCTTATTAAATAAAATGTTGCAGATTTTTCTCAACTGAAGATTGTGTCGTTGCTAAAACCGCCCCTAAGCAATACCGCCGGTTTACTCGGAAAAATCCAAGCGAACCGGCGGTGTTGTTTTACGATTTTTTTTGCTCAGGACTTCGGCGATTGCCTGATTTACATTAATGAACGTGCCAGGGCTTGAAATTTATCCATCCACTGGCCGGGGAACAAGCCTAAATTTAAGGTGCCGAAAATCGCGATGATGAGAGCGACGCCGACGGCGGGCAACGGGGTAATCGGGGTTTTCTCACCGGCGGGTTCCTGCATGAACATCGCCACGACGACGCTGAGATAGTAATAGAGGCTGATCATCGAATTGATGACCCCGAGGATTACGAGCCAAACGTAACCGGCTTGGATGGCGCCGTTAAAGACATAAAATTTGGAGAGAAAACCGGCGGTGGGCGGCACACCGGCAAGTGAGAACATAAAAATGGCCAAGGCCACGGCAGCAAAGGGCCGGCGATAGGCCAGGCCGCGGTACTCGGAGATGGTCACATATTCCTGATCGGCTTTGGCAAGATAGGAGACGACGCCAAAGGCGCCAACATTCATAAACGTGTAACTGAGTAAATAAAACAGAATACCGGCGTAACCAGTTTCGTTGTTGGCAATCGCGCCGACGAGAATATACCCCGCGTGCGCGATTGACGAATACGCTAACAGTCGTTTGATATTATCTTGCCGCAACGCAATAATATTGCCGATGGTCATGGTGGCGATGGCGATTACCCAAAAGATTTGCTGCCAGAACGTTTGCGCCATAACATCAGCCGCTATAAGCAAGCGCAGCAATGCAGCAAAGCCGGCAGCTTTGGAGCCGGTGGCCATGAACGCGGCAACCGGTGTCGGCGCGCCCTGATAAACATCCGGCGCCCAACTATGAAAAGGGGCGAGCGCAATTTTAAAACCGAAGCCGACAATCATCAGAACCAAGCCGGTAAGAAACAGCGGTTGCACGTTGGCGTTGAGATTTTGTTTGAGATGGGCGGCGAGCGCCGTTAGACTGGCGCTGCCCACGCTGCCATAAATCAAGGCGATGCCGTAAAGTAAGAACCCGCTGGCAAACGCGCCGAGCAAAAAATATTTAAATGAAGATTCCAGCGCTTTTGCATCATCGCGCCGAAACCCGGCGAGAATATATAAAGAAACGGAAAGCGTCTCGAGGCCGAGAAAGAGCGTCAGCAAATGCGCGCTCGAGGCCATCAACATCATGCCCACCGTCGCGAAAATAACCAGGGCAAAATACTCGCTGTATTGCAGGTAATTTCCTTCCAGCGTGTTCAGCGACAACATGAGGGTTAGCGCGGCGGCGATGATGAATAGGCATTGAAAGCCGACGGTGAATTTATCGACGCTAATCATGCCGTAAAAAGCGGTAGCGGCGGTGTTGTTCCAGTGATGCGTCGCCACCAACAGTGACACCGCCAAGCCGATCAGCACGATTGCAATCAACGTCTCGCGATACATGCGCGGGAAAATTAGGCCGAGCGTCAAAATGCCGAAGCCGAGTAGGGTCAAAATGATTTCGGGAGCAAGAAGATAGAAGTCCTGAAAACTTAGCATAATATAAAAATGAGTCAATAAGCTGTTCTCGTGAACGCGGCGCACGCGGATTTTCGCAGCCAATATCCACGTACAATGATTTCTGATTTATTGATTTTTAGCCAACTCGAGTTCTTGCCGAGCGTTGGTATCTTCCTCAGCCAGTTCCAGTGGCGCGAGCGCGGGCGCTTGCTGGACCCGTTCGGCGCGATAATGCACGCTACGAATGAGATAATCAACCGATTTTTCCATTTTATTTAGAAATGGACTCGGCCACACACCGATTAAGATGATCATGACCACGACCGGCACGAGCACGGCGATTTCGCGTGCGGAGAGATCAGTGAGTTGTTGATTCTCCTCTTTGTCCAATTTGCCAAACATAACACGCTGGAACATGCGCAACATATAAACTGCCGCGAAGATAACGCCGCTGGTCGCGATCACTGCATACCATTTGTTCGTCAAAAATGTGCCGATGAGTACGAGGAACTCACCGACGAAACCGTTCAAGCCGGGCAGGCCGATGGAAGATAACGTCACGATCATGAAGAAGGTCGTGAAAATCGGCATTTGTTTGGCGAGGCCGCCGAAGTCGGCAATCAGTCGCGTGTGACGGCGTTCGTAAATCATGCCGACGACCAGGAACAAAGCGCCGGTGGAGAGGCCGTGATTGACCATTTGTAACAAACCGCCTTGCAAGCCTTGGTGGGTCAAAGTGAAAATGCCAAGCATGACAAATCCCAGATGGCTGACCGAAGAATACGCCACAAGTTTTTTGAGATCGGGTTGCACGGTGGAAACCCACGCGCCGTAGATAATCCCGATGAGTGCAAGAATCGAGATTAACGGGGTAAGCTGAATCGCAGCGTTCGGAAAAAGCGGCAGGCAAAAGCGGAGAAAACCGTACGTGCCCATTTTCAACAAGACGCCGGCCAGGATGACCGAGCCTGCAGTCGGAGCTTCAACGTGGGCATCCGGCAGCCAAGTGTGAAATGGAAACATTGGCACTTTGATGGCGAACGAGATGCCGAACGCGAGAAAGAGCCAAATTTGATAGTTTTCCGGGAAGAGCAAATCGCGAATCTGTACAAGGTCGAACGTCAGTGTGCCAGTGACTTTGCCGTAATAAAAATAAATGAAGAGAATTGCGACCAGCATGAACAAGCTGCCAACCATGGTGTAAATAAATAATTTTAACGCGGCATAAATGCGGCGCGCCCCGCCCCAGATGCCGATAATGAAATACATCGGAATGAGCATGGCTTCCCAAAAAACATAGAAGAGCAATAGATCGAGGCTGGCAAAAACGCCAATCATGCCGGTTTCCAGCAGCAGCATGGAAATGAGATAGCCCTTCACGCTTTTTTTGATATCATGCCACGAAGCGAGAAAAATCAACGGCATCAGAAACGTCGTGAGCATGATCATGAGCAGGCTCAACCCATCGACGCCGAGGTGATACGTTGCCTGAAACGCGGCGATCCACTCATATTTTTCTTCAAACTGAAACGCCGTGCGCGACTGATCGAAGCCCAAATAAAGTGGCAGGCTGACGACGAAGACGAGCAGGCTCACGCCCAGCGTGACCATTTTGAGCAGTTTCGTGCGGTCAGCGGGGATGAAGCTGAGAATGATAGCGCCGATGGCAGGCGCGAGAATTAGAAATGAAAGTAAGGGAAAATTTTGATTTAAATCAAACATATTGACACATCTATTAAAATAAACCTTTTGTGTTTTGCTACCTTCACTTAGCTTCTAACGCCAACCCCACATCGAATAAAAATCCTGAATTAAAAGGCGTTTCGTTTGAGTTTTCTCCGAACAGCAAGTTGTAACGACCGCCGATTTGCAGGGCAAATGTATCATAAACGCGCAACATGTAAACGAGCCCAGGGCCAATGTTCGCGCGCGCATCCGGAAGATTGCAAAACGGCGAATCACAATAATCGAAGCCACTGATTAAACTTGATGAAAAGAACGAAAAACCGCCGGAAAAATCCGCTACGAGCGCTGGCGCATTCGCATTACGATAAAATAGTT
This sequence comes from uncultured Cytophagia bacterium, assembly GCA_964477305.1. Lineage (GTDB taxonomy): Bacteria > Zhuqueibacterota > Zhuqueibacteria > Zhuqueibacterales > Zhuqueibacteraceae > Zhuqueibacter. The sequence goes on along the minus strand of CAYZFF010000028.1, from coordinate 20,415 downwards.
TGCGTTGATAGCCCAATAATATCGAAAACATTTTCCAATTAACGCCGGCGCGCAACGCATCATTTTCTTTTTGAGGATTGACCGGCTTGCTCCTCGCAGATTGAAAATAAAGTTTGATTCCCAAGCGCGAACGATTTTCGGCTACAAGAAACGATCTAAAATATAGTCCGAACCCATAAGATGGCTTTTTTCTAGTCGTCCACTTTGAAGTCGATGAACCGAATGATTGGTTCACAGCATCCGCGCTTATTCCGCGATAATAACCGATATTAAAATTAAATGCTTGCGCCCAACTTCGATTGACATTAAAGCTGGATACCAAACAAATTGTTATGGCGGTAAAGTACGCATACTGTTTCATTTCAAGTTGAAAATCAGTATTCATTTATTTCATCAACAGGTATCCCAAAATAACAATAACTCCCAACACTACCGTCACTGCATAATTCTGCACGATGCCCGTTTGCCAGCGCCGCAGTACGGAAGCCAGACCGCCAAAAAGTTTTGCGATACCATTCACGGCGCCGTCGATAATTTTGACGTCGAAAATTTTCCAGAAGAAATTTTCCGAGAGCCACAGCAGCGGGCGCACAAACAACGCTTCGTAAATTTCATCGACATACCATTTATGTTTCAACAAATTGTAAATGCCGGAGAAACTCGTCGCCACGCGATCAGCGGCGCCGACTTTGACGAGATAAATTTGCCGGGCGATATAAATTCCAACCAGCGCGACGAGAACGGAGAGCGCCATCAAGCCCAGTTCCAAACCAAAGCTGCCGTGCGCTTCAGAAGGCAGCGCGGCGCCGGCAGGAATAAAACGGGTGAAGACGGGATCAAGCCAATGTTCGAACTGGTTAAGATGTGGAATGCCAACATAACCACCAATGATTGAAAGCACGGCTAAAATCATCAGCGGCACGGTCATTACTTTTGGCGATTCGTGCAGATGGTGCATGACGGCTGCGTCCATGCGGGGCGCGCCAAAAAAAACGGAAAAGATCATGCGAAACATGTAAAACGCGGTCACGCCCGCCGCCATTAATGCGACGACATAAAGCACGGGTGAGTGCAGAAAAGTTTTCCAGAGAATTTCATCTTTGGAGAAGAAGCCGGAAAGACCGGGAATACCGGCAATCGCAAGGCCGGCGACGAGAAAAGTCCAGAATGTCGTTGGCGTGAGTTTTTTTAGGCCGCCCATTTTGGTGATCTGCGTTTCGCCGGAAAGCGCGTGCATGACGCTACCGGCGCCGAGAAAGAGCAATGCTTTGAAAAAGGCGTGGGTCATCAAGTGAAAAACCCCGGCAGTAAACGCGCCGACACCGCAAGCGAGAAACATGTAGCCGAGCTGACTCACCGTCGAATACGCGAGAACTTTTTTAATGTCGGTCGCGGTGATCGCCATCGTCGCGGCAAACACGGCGGTGGCGAGGCCCACAATGGCGACAACTTCCATCGCGATCGGGGCTTGTAAATAAATAATGCTGCAGCGCGCGACCATGTAAACGCCGGCAGTGACCATCGTCGCGGCGTGAATGAGCGCGGAAACCGGCGTCGGGCCGGCCATGGCGTCGGGCAGCCAGACATATAATGGAAGCTGCGCAGATTTGCCAGTAGCGCCGATGAAAAGAAGAAGCGCTATCGTGGTGAAAATCGCGGTCGAAACTTCATGCGTGGTAAGCGAGGCGCCGGCTTTGGCAAACACCGTTTCAAAATCCAGCGAGCCAAAAGTGGCAAAGATGAAAAAAATACCGAGCAAAAACCCGAAATCGCCGATACGGTTGACGATGAAAGCTTTGGTGCCGGCGCCGGAGCAGGTGAGGCCAGTGGTTTCGTCGAAGATGCGGTCGTAATAAAATCCGATCAATAAATATGAGCAAAGACCGACGCCTTCCCAGCCGACGAACATGAGCAGAAAGTTGCTGCCCATCACCAGCAGCAGCATCGCAAACATGAACAAATTTAAAAAGGCGAAGAAGCGGAAAAAACCGCGCTCGCCGTGCATATAACCGATAGAGTAAACATGAATCAAAAAACCAACGCCGGTAACGACGAGTACCATCGTCATCGAGAGCGCATCGAGGCGAAAAGCGATGTCGATACCGAGATTGCCGGTGGCAAGCCACTGATACAGGGTTTGCGTTAAGACGCGCGCTTCCGGCGCAAGGCCAAGCAATTCAGTGAAGGCCAAAACGGCAGTGATGAAACTTGCCAACACCGCGCCGGCCGCAACAACGCCAACCATTTTCTCGCTGAATTTTCGTCCAAACAGGCCGTTGATAATAAAGCCGAGAAGAGGGAAAAAGGGGATGAGCCAGAGATAATTTTGCATGTTTGTTGCTGGAAACTCGTTGTTGGTTGCTGGTAACTCGTGGTTTAAATATTCTTCTCAGTGACAAGCGCCCAGCACCAGCCTACCATTTCATCAAATTAATTTCGTCAACAAAAATAGTTTGTTTGACGCGAAAAATCGCGACGATGAGCGCCAAACCAACCGCGACTTCGGCGGCGGCGACAACCATCACGAAGAAGACAAAGATTTGCCCTTCGAGGTTTTTAAACTGTGCGGCAAAAGCCACGAAGGTCAGATTCACCGCATTCAACATCAATTCGACGGACATAAAAATCACGATGGCGTTGCGCCGCAGTAACACGCCCGCTACACCGATGCCAAAAAGCAGAGCACTTAAAAGAAGATAATAAACCAAGGGCATACAATTAAATAAGGATAAAGAGATAAAAAGCAAAAAGCCGCCAAACTCAGGAAGTCAATTTGCGTTTTGCCAGGATCACCGCACCGACAATGCCAACCAGCAACAGCACAGAAGCGATTTCGAACGGCAAAATATAAGTGGTAAACAGTTGCTTGCCAATCGCTGCGGTGCCGCCGGAAAAGCCCGTTGAATCGGCCGCGCCATTGGCAAGGCCAATGGCCGGGGGCATGACAGCCACGCCGTTACTCGATAAAAGCGAGCCGCCAATGAGCACGCCCATTTCCGCCAATAAAACGATCACAAGCAATGAAGCCAACGCCCGTCGCGCCATCTTGCCGCGCGCACGACTCGGGTCGTGCTTGAGATTGAGCAACATGATGACGAACAGGAACAATACCATAATCGCGCCGGCATACACGATGACGTGCACCGAGGCGACAAACGGTGCGTTGAGCAGAACGTAAAATCCGGCCAACGCAAACAACGTCACGATCAAAAAAATTGCGCTGTAAACGGGATTGCGATGCAGGATCATCATGATTGCCCCGCCCAGCGCGATGACGGAAAATAGAAAAAAGAGAACAGTTTGTAGATTAATAACCATGTTGTGAGTCATTTGATTGAAATTTATAATCATTAGAAGATAGAATCTTTGCTGCAAAAGTCAAGCGGATTTTGGGCAAAAATAAAAATGGAGCTGAAAAAATCTTCAAGCTCCATTCATCTATATGAAAAGTGAAACGTAATCGTCAAGCGGCACGAATCGCTATAGCGGGCTTCTCCCATTTGCCAGTTCGGTTTCACGGGCGAAAAAATTTTCAGTGACGCCGGTGTTGAAGCGCACGTCGGAAATTTGCCAGCGATTCAGCGGCAGATCGACGAGCGGCTTGCTGAAATGAAAACTAATTTGCGTCGGCATCCAGACCCCGTCGAACTGTTGGTAGTCTTCGAAATCGGCGCGAAACGAAACATAGCCGGGCATTTTTTCCACCAACGTGTATTCCAGCCGCGCGAGACGTCCGGTGGCTTGATCAAAATCAGCGAGGTACTCGTTCGTGGGGTAACTCCCGGCGTTTAAGCCAAAGACGACGCGCACCCGATCAAACACCCGTGTGCCTTCTTTGATTTCATTTTCAAAATGCGGCAAAGCGCCGGCCTCCAAAAAGCGATACGGCAGCGTGAGCAAATACTGGCTCAAGGGCAGCGTTAAACCGGCGCGGCGAATATTGGAAGCGTCGATTTGATCGTTGAATAAAGCCCATGGTTGAAAGTTGCGATAGCCCCAAACATGCCTGCCGCTTTCCGTATTCATCTCAAGGCGGCTCGCCTGCTCATGCAAAAGATGATACTGTTGTGTTTCAACTTTGCGCGCCGGCCACAAGTTGAGCAGGTTGGAAAACACTGCGCCCGGCAGCGAGTTCCATTGGTCGGAAAGATGCAAACTCATATCGGTTTTATTTTGCCAGACGTCGAGGCCGCCGTGCGCCACTACGGCTTGCATGATGAGGTCGTGGCCCTTTTGTAAACTTCTTTGACGTAACTCATCGTGACCGCGCGAACGCCGAACGTGCGGAATCACGACGCTGTTGACGACGAACAAACCGCTAAAAAGCAGAACCGTAAATAAAAACATGCGTTGCAACATCGCAAAAGCTCCCTGTGGTTAATCGACTGATAACGCTGTGTATAATTCTGTTCATCTTCTTTACAAAAGAGTTGAAACAATATTTTTCAAGAGTTTCTTCCCGATGATTAAACTTTTTTGCCAGCGCAAACACTTCAAGTTAAACAGCGGCTTGCTATATGGTTGTACAACCCTCGGCGAACTTACAGCCGGGCATATATAATACGGGGGGTAAGGTCACTGAGTTGCATCAATTGTTAAAATTGCAAAATATATACCACGACAAAGCCTCTGAGGTGCAAAAGGAATACGAAAGTGTGGCGTATTTGGATTGCTGGCGACGCCATTTTTTTAAGGCTGCATCGGAGGAATGAAGCAAAAATTCCCTCTTGTTTATAAAATCCTTTTTTCATACTTTCATTATATAAATCATGACGCCCCGATTCTGCGCAAATTTTTATTTGATATAATAGCCCATGACGCCCATTAAAACTGAAATTGATCGCAGCGCGCTGCAGGCGCAAATTCGCGAGAAGATTCTTGATATACGAGCCAAGCATAAAGTGCATGCGCCGGATTTTCCAGCGGATTTGGCCTGGTTAAATGTGCAACCGGGGGCCAAGCTCTCTCTGGCTCAGCTCAAGGGAAAAATCGTTTTGCTGGATTTTTGGACATACTGCTGCATCAATTGCATGCATGTGATCCCCGATCTAAAATTTTTAGAAGAAAAATATGCTGGCCGGCCTCTCGTCGTGATCGGGGTGCATTCGGCCAAATTTACCAATGAGAAAGAAGCAGCCAATATTCGGCAGGCCGTTTTGCGCTACGAAATCGAGCATCCGGTTTTGGTGGATTCGGATTTCAACGTGTGGCAGCAATATGCCGTGCGCGCGTGGCCGACGCTGGTGATGGTCGATCCCGAAGGTTATTTGCTCGCCATTTTCTCCGGCGAAGGCAATCGCGATATTCTGGATAATTATATCGAAGTGGCGCTGGAGATTTTTGAAAAAGAAGGCAAGCTGAATCCGGCGCCGCTGGAATTGCGGCCGGAAATTTCGGAAATGGCAAATGCGTTTTTGAGCTTTCCGGGAAAAATTGCCGCCCATGCCGATAAAAATGTTTTAGCGATTGCCGATTCGAATCATCATCGTATTGTTATCGCCACGCCGGATGGCAAAGTGCTTGATATGGTCGGTTGTGGTTTGCCGGGATTGGAAGACGGTGATTTTGACACCGCGCATTTCACCCATCCGCAGGGTCTGGCATTTCACGGCGAGGATTTAATTGTCTGCGATACCGGCAATCATAGTTTGCGCCGCGTTGATTTTGCCAGCCGCAACGTCACCACTATTGCGGGTACCGGCGAGCAGTCGCGCGGCGGCTCGCGTGGCGGTGCCGGGGTCAAAACACTGTTGAACTCGCCGTGGGATGTTTTTGTTACGGGCAACACCGGCTATATTGCGATGGCCGGGCCGCATCAAATTTGGACGATTGATTTGAAGACGAATCGCGTCGAGCCGTTCGCGGGCAGCGGCCACGAAGCGCGTCGCGATGGCGATCGGCACGAGGCGGCGTTTGCGCAACCGAGCGGCATCACCGGCGAGTTGATTAACGGCCATTTGACACGTCTCTTTGTGGCGGATAGCGAAATTTCCTGTGTGCGGCAGATCGACTCGCGCAGCGAAAAGGTCGGGACGCTGGTGGGCGGCGATCTCTTTCAATATGGCGATACGGAAGGCACCGCCGATAATGTGCGTTTGCAACATCCGCTCGGCGTGGCGTATCATGAGGGCAAAATTTATTTGGCCGATACGTATAATCACAAAATCAAAGTGATTGATCCAAATTTGCGTACTTGCAAAACGCTGTTGGGCAACCGCACGCCGGGCTTGATCGATGGCAGCGCACCGCAATTTTATGAACCGTCCGGTTTGGCTTTCTTGCACGGCAAAATGTATATTGCCGACACCAACAATCATGTGATTCGCGTGGCGGATTTGCAGACGTTGGAAGTGCGAACGTTGACACTACAGCCCAAAGCCGCCGTGGAGCATCATGTCGAGCATCTCGTCAACCTGCACACGCCGGTGACGCGGTTATCCGGACAAACGTTGGCGCCCGACGCGACGCACCTCGCGCTTAAAATCGAGTTGCCCGCCGACGTGGAGTTTAACGCCGGCTCGCCGTTGCAGCTTCTCGTGCGCACATTGAATGAAGCGCTCACCTTCGATTCCACCATCTTTACTATTGCAGAGCCGAAAACGGAAATACAAATTCCGTTTCGCGTGCAGCCGGATTTTGGCGGCACGGCGTTGCGCGTGGAGTTGCTTTATTATTATTGCCACAAAACTCGCGGCGTTTGCATGGTACGGCAGGCGACGTATGAGATGACGATTTTATTTTCGGCGTACGGTGAGAAAAATTTGGTTGTCGTCGATCAAATTAAAAGCTAAAGCAATAAATTTTGCCGACCTGCCAACAGGCGAACGGGCTAACAAGCAAACGGGTAAACCTGCTTTTCTAAATGCAAATCAATAACGGCGAGATACTGGGACTCGCAACACAGGAAATTTACCAGCGGGGTTTGGATTATTTTCGTAACGGTCGTGTCCGGCTGGTTGAAGTCGCCGACGGCATGATCACCGCCCGCGTGCAGGGCCAGCAGGAATATGAGGTCACGGTGTCGCGCAATGGCCACGGACTCGTCACGGCTTGCACCTGCCCGGAAGAATTCAACTGCAAACATGTGATCGCGACGTTGTTGCAAGCGCGCGAGCATAATAACGATGCTGGCACGACGCCCGTGGCAGAGAAGCCGAAATCCCGCGCCGAAACGCCTTCTCCTGAAGCTTCCAAAGAAACCAGCACAACCGACTGGCGGCAACTCGTGCAGGCCATTCAAAAACCGCCAACCGGTGAGGCCGGGCGCCAGTCATTCTCCTCATTTGTGAGCGATCGTTCTACGTGGGGCATCTATTTCACGCTACAACTTGGGCGTAATGTGTGGACGCTGGCCGCGTATCGCGCGCGTCAGCGCAAAGACGGCTCCCACGGCATGGCTTATCCGACCTCGGTGCGTGAGCAACCCTACTATCGCGTCCAAATGACGCAGAAGGAGAGCCTCGCACTGATGCTGTTAGATTCGGTCGAGCAGCCGCAATCGCATCCTTACAACTATCAACAACGCCACAGTTATCAACTGCCGTACGGCCAACGCCACGGCATGTTATTCGATCTCCTGCGCGACAGCGAGATTTATTTAGCCGCCGATGAACAACGGCAAAATCCGCTGCGCGTCCGCCCGGAAATGGCGCGCTTCGAAATTCTCTTGCAGGAAAATGCCGGGGTGGTGCAACTGCTGCCGACTTTTATCCTCGCCGAGGAACATCTGCCGCTGGATGGTGAAACGTTCATATTAACCAGCGAGCCGTTGTGGCTTTTGCGCCGGCAAGAAATTTTTAAATTAGAAAATTCACCGGCGGTAAATACGGCTTTCGCGAAACCCCATGCCCGTGAAGCCGCGAACCGCGCGGCGCTCCCGCCGTTTGTGCAATTTTTGCAAATGTTGCGGCAGCAACAGCCGATCACCATTCCGCAGCCGGAAGTGGGAGATTTCTTTGCCTCGCTGGCCCCCGCTTCACCGCTATTGTTATTTTTTTCTTTACCCAACCGCGACAATTTACCGACGCTCCAGCAGTTCTCGCTCAAAAGGCTGTATTTGGAAGAGAATCTCGAAATCCTCAAGATCCGGTTAAAATTTGTTTATGGCAATCAAGAAGTGGAGTGCGCGCCGCCCGCCGAGGGCCAAGTCGAGTCGCGCGAATTGCTGGTTCATAGTGGCGCAGGCTTGAATTTTCTTCGCGTGATTCGTGATCGCGAGGGCGAACATCAGGCGCAAGCCCAGCTTCTCGCCAGCAACGCGCGTCAAATGTCCACCGGCGAGTTTGTCATTCGCGAGAGCGCCTCGGTGGATTGGCTATTGTTTGAACTGCCGAAGTTGATTGAGCAAGGTTTTGAGATCATCGGCGAAGAAAATTTGAAACGCCATAAAGTTCGCCGCGCCACGCCGACGTTGAAAGTGAACGTTAGTAGCGAGATTGATTGGTTCGATCTACAATTGGTGGTTGATTTTGACGGCATTCTGTTGTCGCTGAAAGAGCTGCGCAAATCGTTGATGCATCGCACCCGTTACGTGAAGTTACGTGACGGGAGTACGGCGCTTTTGCCGGAAGATTGGTTGGAACAATTTTCGTATTTGTTTAATCTGGGCGCCCCGGGCGAAGAACGCGTTAAAGTTTCTCGGCATCATTTAACGCTGATTGATTCACTTTTCGATAAAGCCACGGAGACCAACGCCGATGCCACGTATCATGAAAATTTGCAGCGCCTGCGCGATTTTCGCGGCATTGCGGAAATTGCCGCGCCCGAAAATTTTCACGGCGAGCTGCGGCCTTATCAGAAGCAGGGGTTGAACTGGCTGTATTTTCTGCAAGAGTTTCGTTTTGGCGGCTGTCTGGCCGACGACATGGGACTCGGCAAAACCATTCAGGCGCTGGCGTTGTTGCAAAATGAAAAGGCGCGCGGCGTGATGACGCCGAGTCTCATCATTTGCCCGACCTCGGTTTTGTTTAATTGGGAAAAAGAAATTCAACGTTTCACCCCGGGCCTGCGGGTGTTGACGCATGCCGGTCTCGAACGGCGCCGCCTCAAGCAATTTGACGATTGCGACATCGTGCTCACCAGCTACGGTGTGTTGCGGCGCGACATCGCTTTTCTCAAGGACAGCGGTTTTCATTATATTATTTTAGATGAGTCACAGAAGATTAAAAATCCGCTTTCCCAAACCGCCCGCGCCGCGCGATTGCTGCAAGGCAATCACCGCTTGATTCTCACCGGCACGCCGGTGGAAAACAACACGCAGGAATTGTGGAGTCAATTCGCGTTTCTCAATCCCGGCCTGCTCGGCAGCTTGAATTACTTCAAAGGCGCCTTCACCCGGCCCATTGAAAAAGAACAAAGCGCCAGCTCCGTGCAACTGCTGCGCAAAATCGTTTTCCCGTTTATTTTGCGACGCACCAAAGACGACGTGGCGCGGGAACTTCCGCCGAAGGTCGAAAGTTTTTATTATTGTGCGATGACCGAGGAGCAGCAAAAGATCTATAATCGCTGGCGGGATTATTACCGCGCCCATGTGATGCAGCAAATTGATTTGCAGGGCTTGCAAAAATCGCGGATGTATGTGCTGGAAGGCTTGACGAAGCTGCGGCAGATTTGCTGCCACCCGCGCTTGACGGAGGAAAAATATCATCACGATTCCGGCAAGTTCGAGGCGCTGAAGGAGTTTCTCGAAAACATTCTGGCGGAAAATCATAAAGTCTTGATCTTTTCGCAATTTGTCCGTATGTTAAAAATTATGTGCGGCCATCTCGACGAACAGAAGATTCCGTATGCTTATCTGGACGGCCATACGCAGGATCGCGAGCAAGCGGTTGAACAATTTCAAAACGATCCGGCAACGAAAGTTTTTCTCATCAGCCTGCGCGCCGGCGGCGTCGGCCTCAATCTCACCGCCGCCGATTATGTGATTATCTACGATCCGTGGTGGAATCCCGCGGTAGAAATGCAGGCCATCGACCGCACGCACCGTCTCGGGCAGGAGAAGCAGGTTTTCGCATACCGGCTGATCGCCCGCAACTCGGTGGAAGAAAAAATCCTGCAATTGCAGGAACGCAAAAAGGAACTCGTGGCGGAGTTGATTACGACCGACAGTGGGATGTTTAAAAATTTAACGAAAGAAGATATCGAAACGCTGTTTAGTTGAAGTTACCGAGAAGATTACGGCGACATGCTCACCAAGATCAATAGCCAGACTCTTGGTGAGATGGTAGAATAATTAATCAGTCGTGATTGATGACACGTGATGGGCATTAGGGAAAACGGCGAATCAGCGGCCAAGGGGCCGTTCGCGTTTCTTCACGAGACTCCTTCACCTTCACCAATCACCTCGCAGTTCACTCTATATTCAAAGGAGTCCTATCGTGAATATTTATGTTGGGAATCTGGCGCCCCAGGTGAAGGAAGATGACCTTCATAAGGCTTTTTCGGCCCATGGTGAGGTGATCTCGGTTACGTTAATCAAAGATCGCTTCAGCGGCGAGCCTCGCGGTTTTGCGTTTATTGAAATGCCGGAGAAAGCGCAAGCGATCGCGGCCATTCAAGGTATGAATGGCTTCGAGTTGCAAGGCCGCACCCTCATCGTGAATGAAGCCCGCCCGCGTGAAGAACGTCGGGGCGGCGGCGGTGGAGGCGGTGGCTTTGGTGGTAGTCGCCGGGGCGGCGGAGGCGGCGGCCGCGAGCGCCGTCCGCACGGCGGAGGTGGCGGCGGAGGCGGTCGCCGGTTTTAACATTTGATGACTAACCCTTGCGAAAGGAAACACTTTCGCAAGGGTGCTGCTGAACATTCTTAATCGGGGCTTCGTCTTTAGAAAAAGACGAATGTGAATAAGTTGCTACTTTATGCTATCGAACCGGAGCGCCCAGGGAATGGAGCGGATGAAGAAATCAGCGCCGTTTTTGGTGCAACGGCGACGTTGCTTTCACCCGAGGGTAAACGCCGCGGTTTCGTTGTCAATCTATATTTTCATCAGCGTCTTGACGCTCGCCTGCCATCGCACCAACCATAATTCCGGCCCCAATCGCTCTGATTTTTCAAGCTACAGTTTGATCTCGCCGCGCACGCAAGAAAATATTCGTGCCCTGACGTCTTCTGTCGTCGGCATTTCTGCGGTCGTGGATTATCGCTTGGAGTTTTTTCAATATGAAATGACGGATGGTAAATTCATCCCGGATGCCAGCAGCACGACGGGATTTCGGTTGGCGCGCCATGCCAATGCGGTTAAAACGGCGCGGAAAACACAGAAGATTTCCGGCGGCGGCCTCATTCTTTATCAGAATCAAAGCGTCACCCTCATCCTGACCTGCGAGCATGTAATCAACTCTCCAGACACGACGCTTACTTTTTTCCGTGATCCGGAAGGACGTGATACGAAAATCCTTTCTTCGCGGGCGACCAAACGCCTGGCAACGTATCACATCATCACCCAAATCAACCAACTGTTGCCGGCGGAAATTCTGTCCTTCGATACGCGTATGGATTTGGGACTGGTGCTGGTTAGAACGGAGCCGACGCTCGGCTTATCTTTCTCGGCGCCGGTGGCGTATGAAAGTGAAATGCGATGGGGTGATCTCGCTTTTGCGTTTGGTTATCCGCGCGAGATTAAGCAACTAACCATGGGGGTCATTAGCCCTTCGCCCTATCCGGGCACGTTTTCAATGGATATTGTCGCCCGGTATGGATTTTCCGGCGGCCCGGTGTTTATCGTTCGCCCCGGTGGTGATTTGCAGCTTGCCGGCATCGTTCGCGGTGTGCCCGTCCATAAATTGCGTTATCTCGCGCCACCGACCGATCTGCCGGCCGGGCAAAATCTTGTCGCTGAAGATTTACCGTTGAGCACTGCCGAAGAATATGATCTCATTGAATACGGCACGGTTTACGTCGTCGGTGCAGAGAGAATTGGAAGATTTCTCCGAGACAGCCAGCCCCAGTTACAGCAGAAGGGAATTTTTCTTCCGGCGGCATTATTGCCGAAGTGAAAGCGCGTGAATTTTTAGCCCAATGTAGCTTCCCCCAAAAATTAACATAGCGCAAAGCTGAAGTTTCGTACGCGTGTTTTTATTCAACCAAAATTTCCGCCAGTTTTTTCAGATCAATATTTCCGCCGCTCACAATAATCCCAATACGCTTATCGCGCCAACCGCGTTCATTTTTTAACGCCGCGGCCACAGGCACGGCGCCGGTCGGCTCAATGAGTATTTTCATTCTTTCCAAAACCACCCGCAGCGCATTTTTGATTTCTGCTTCGGAAACCAGCAACACGCCGGCAAGATGCTCGCGCATAATTGCAAACGTCATTTCACCGGGCGAAGTGACTTGCATGCCATCGGCAATTGTCGGCGGCACGGGAATGGAAACGCGTTCGCCTTTTTGCAATGACAGAAATGTGTCATTGGCAACCTCGGCCTCGACGCCGTAAACTTCGGTGGCAGGTGAAAGTGCATGTGCCGCAATACTATTTCCCGCGATTAAACCGCCGCCGCCGACCGGCGCGAGCAGAATATCGAGCGTGCCGACTTGATCGTATAATTCCATCACACATGTGCCCTGTCCAGCAATAATGTCCGGATGCTCAAACGGTGGAATGAGCACACGGTGTTCTTGCTCTTGAATCTCGCGGGCAATGGCGGCGCGATCTTCGGTATAGCGGTTGTACACGATCACTTCCGCGCCATAGCCGCGCGTTGCGGCGAGTTTGGCAGCCGGCGCATCCTGCGGCATCACGATTTTCGCGGAGATGCCGAGCAACTTCGCCGCCAACGCCACGCCTTGCGCATGATTTCCCGATGAAAATGAGACCACCCCATAGCGCCGCTGCGCTGCCGACAATTGCGCCAATGCATTATAAGCGCCGCGAAATTTAAACGCCCCGGCACGCTGAAAATTTTCGCATTTAATAAAAAGGTGATTGCCGGTCAGGTTGTCTAAAAAACTTGACGTCAGCACCGGGGTGCGATGCGCTACGCCTTGCAAGCGCTTGGCTGCTGCTTGAATATCGGCAAAGGTCGGTAAGGTCATGTCAGCTACTCCGCCGGTTCGGGGGTTGGTTTGTTTTTAAATTGAATTCATACGCCAGGCAATTCCGGTCGCGCCGCACGAAATATTTTCCAAACATTTTCACAACGGTGAGTCGGCCAAAGTTTTTGTAGCCCATGCGATAAACCGATTTTAATGAGCTGTAGTTATTGCATTCAACGTAAGAAATCAACCCTTTGAAGCCTTTGTGGGAAAATTCCTGCAGGGCTTTCGCCATGCCGATTGCATGCAGCCGCTGGCCGCGATAAGCGTCGTTCGTGTAACCGTGATACATGTAAACATAAGAATTGTTAAAATGCAAAACTAAATCATCGGTAATGTGGGTTGGTAGCTGCGAATACCAGCCAAAACTCGCCAGCCGTTCACCGTCGATGATGGCATAGCAGTAATCGCCTTTGGCGAATGCCTGATTGAGAAATGGCGCCGATAATTGATTTTTCGCATCGCACGAGTATTCGCGCAATTGTTTTTCATCCAGAAAAAGATACCGATACTGGCTGTTCGCTTGCAAAAATTGGGGATCAAGTGTTGCTAAGGTCACGGTCATGCCTTGCAAAACTTTTAAAAAAGTGAGGCGATTTACCGCGCGATAAAAGAAATCATACATCACCCCGAACCAGCCAAAGTTTTTGGCATTACGGCGAATGTCGGCCCATTTCATAAGCTCTCTTCCATACTTATTAAAGAATTGTTAAAATGGCGTATCGCAAGTAATCGAGTAAATTTATCTATTGTAAAGAAATCTCCAGAAAAAAGCAAGCGCGCCGGAATAAAAATAAAAAAACGGCAGCACTCCGAAGAATGCCGCCGTTATTCGCCGTTTTCCTCGGCCGTTCCTAGCCAGGCTGCAATGCGCTAATCATCCTTATCCTGTCCCATTGGGAAAGCGGCAAACCGTTGAGGCGGCTCCGTGCGCAGGCGCTCCATGATACTCGTCACGATGCTCCACAGAAGCGATTCCGCAATGCTCATCGCCTCATGCAGCGTGCTGAACGGGCCGCGCAAATCCTGGCGGAGCGATAGATCTTCGCTCGTGAGAATCTGGACGCGGCGGAGATCGCCGAGCTGTGCCTGCCGATCACAGTGAATCCAGTACGGCATAAACCCGCCCTTTCTGTTCCGTCCTCTCCTCCAGGGCATGAAGAAGAATTCGGAACCGAATAAAAATGGCCGGGAGAAACGGTGCCATAGAACCCAGCAAAGGGTAATATGCGGAGCATAGCCCCGCGCCGCTTCTCGTCGGCCAGTTCTTGTCGATTCGAAAAAATAAAAGCTGAGTTCTATGGCACCCGCAGTTTAATGCTTTTTTTCCTGAAAAGCAAGCAGATTTTTTGCTTGCACTTCACTCGTCAAATCTGTAAGTTAGTTTCATCTTTATTCATGATTATTTGCATGAGCCTGACGTATTTGCCGAAAACCATCGTGCCGGATTGCCGTCTCTTTACCGGCTACAAGCCGTGCGTGCCGTTTAAACTGTGTGAAGGCTGCCAGGATCGTCTGCCGCTCGGAACGCGGATTCTGGTGATCAACCTGGATGCGTTAGGCACCGTGCTTGCCACGACGGCGCAGCTTCCCGCGCTCAAACGGCGTTATCCGCATAGCCATGTCACGTGGATCACGCGCTCAAATGCGTTGTCGTTGTTGGCGAATAATCCGTATATCGACCATCTGGTGGAATGGAACGACGAGAATCGGTTGATTCTGGCACAACAAAGATTTGAGTTGGCGCTGAATGCCGACAAAAGCCGACCGGCGGCGGCTTTCATTAATCTGGTTCAAGCGGAGGCCAAACGCGGTTTTGGCTTGAATCAGAATGGCGCGATCGTGCCGCTCAATGCGGGCGCGGAATACGGTTATCGGCTCGGTGTTGATGATCATTTCAAATTTCATGTGAATAAACGCAGCGGCAATGATATTCTCGCCGAAGCGTGGGAAATTGCCTATCAACGCGACGAATATGTTTTGCAATTAAGCGCGACGGAGTTGGCCGCCGGTGAACGTTGGCGGCGCGAACTGGGTTTGGAGCAGGCGGCGTTGGTCATCGGTTTTAATACTGGTTGCTCCGAACTGTTCACCTTGAAGAAGCTGGCCGTTGAAACGCAGGCACAGGCCATTCAGCAAATCGCGGCAATGCTTCCAGACGCGAAAATTATTTTGCTTGGTGGCCGCGAAGATACGGAACGCAACCAAAAAATCGCCGAGTTGACCAACGGCATCGGCATTCCCACGCCAACGACACTTGGTTTGCGCACCGGCCTCGTTCTCGAAAATTTGGCAAATATTGTTGTCAGCGGTGACTCGCTCGGTATGCACGTGGCTATTGCATTAAAAAAACATGTCGTCGCGTGGTTCGGCCTTTCATGTGCTGCTGAAATCGATCTCTACGATCGCGGCATTAAAATTATTCGCGACCTGCACTGTGCGCCGTGCTGGAAAAAAGTTTGCGATCAACCACACGGCCCGATCTGCGTGACGGAATTCAAGCCGGAGTGGATCGTTGAAGCGGTGCGAGAGGTTTATCGTAAACGTTTTGCGGTGCAGGCGAAAATGGATAGTGCAAAGCCCCTGACTGCGGAGCTGATTTTGTAGCCGTGCGCGCGTCGTTATCTCTTTAAAATTTTGGTTAAAGCCAATTCCTAAGCCACAAGTGTCTATTTTGATTTCGGCTCTTGTCATCACCAAGAACGAGGCCGAAAACATTCGCGACTGTCTAACTTCGCTGCAGTGGGTCGATGAGATTATTATTGTCGACGCGGAAAGCACGGACGATACCGTGGCGCAGGCGCGGAAGTTTACGGATAAAATTTTTATCCGGCGTTGGGAAGGATTTTCCGCGGCCAAAAATTTTGCGCTCGCACAATGTACCGGCGAGTGGGTGTTGTGGCTTGATGCCGATGAGCGCGTGACGCCGGAACTACGCGCTGAGATTAAAACTGTGCTCGACCGCGAGCCGACGGCTGCGGGTTTTGAAATGCCGCGTTTGGCGAATTTTCTCGGCAAATGGATTCGCCACGGCGGTTGGTATCCCGGTTATGTGTTGCGGCTGTTCCGTCGCGGCGCCGGCCGCTTCGACGATAAACCGGTTCACGAGGGAGCGCAGGTGGATGGTCAAATTGTGCAGCTTAAAAATCACCTGTTGCATTACACCGACCGTAACTTGCGGCATTATTTTGAGAAATTCAATCATTACACCTCACTGGCCGCGGAAGAATTGCAACAGCGTGGCCGCCGTTTCCGGTTGTGGGATTTGTTATTGCGGCCGGGTTGGTTCTTTTTTCGCATGTATGTGTTGAAAGCCGGATTTTTAGATGGGGTGGAAGGGTTCATTTTGGCGCGGCTGTCGGCGGCATATGTTTTTGCAAAGTATGCGAAACTGTGGGAGAAGGAAAATAGTTAGTCTGCAAAATCAAATCCGGGTCAAAAAAGATTTTGAACCACAAAGACGCGAATGCTAATAACTTCTTCCGCTTCGTGTCTTTGTGCCTCCGTGGTTTTAAAAGTTTTTTAAATGCCCAATCCATTTCGTAATGAATTTTTATCCGGCTCGCGGCGTGCGCTGGCGAAATTGATTTCTGCTGTCGAAAATGATGGCGGGCTGGCACGCGAGATTTTGGACGAGCTTTACAGTAAAGCCGGCCGCGCGTATCGCCTCGGCATCACCGGGCCGCCGGGCGCCGGCAAATCGACATTGGTGGATCAGCTTGCGAAAACGATTCGTGCGGCTGGTCAAACCGTCGGCATTATTGCCGTCGATCCGACGAGCCCATTCACCGGCGGGGCGTTGCTTGGTGATCGCGTGCGCATGCACGATCTCACCACCGATCCCGGCGTGTTCATTCGCAGTATGGCCACGCGCGGCTCGCTCGGCGGGCTGTCGCAAAAAGCGCAGGACGCCGCCGACGTGCTCGATATTTTCGGCAAGGATTTCATTGTTTTTGAAACCGTCGGCGTCGGTCAATCCGAGCTTGATATTGTTGAAGCCGCCGATACTGTCGTCGTCATCCTCGTGCCGGAGAGCGGCGATTCCGTGCAGGCGATGAAAGCGGGCCTGATGGAAATCGCCGATATTTTCGTGCTCAACAAATCCGACCGCGACGGCGCGCAACGTGCCGTGCAGGAATTGGAGACGATTTTGCATCTCCGCGCCGCGGCCACGTGGAATCCGCCGGTCGTTTCAACTGTGGCTTCGGCGGCTAAAGGCATCGCGGAAGTTTGGGAAAAAATTCAGTTGCATCGTGAATTTCTCGCGCAGGATGGCCGCCTCGTTGCCAAACGCAAACAGCGGTTGGAGAAAAAGATTCATGAACTCGTGAGCCGCCGGTTGAAACAGGAATTTTGGGATGAAGAAGCGCAACGGGTTTTAAATACGAGCTTAGAGAATTTCCAGAATCAAAAACTGTCGCCGTATCGGATTGTGGATGCATTACTAAAACAGTTCAAGATTTCATTCAAGAATAAAAAATAGCGCGGAAAGTTATGAGCAGCGGCAAGTCGAATTTTTCTAACCAATAGCCCACGGGAGCCAACTATGTCTGACAAAAAATCAAAATTTGAACAAGAACGCCAACGCTGGGAAAAGACGACCGCGGCGCAGGCGAAAGATCGCCCCGTCAAATTTATGACGACGTCGAGCGTTCCCATCCAGGCGCTTTATGGGCCGGAGGACATGCAGCACATTGATTTTGATCGCGACATCAGTTTTCCGGGTGAGTTTCCTTACACGCGCGGCATTCACGCCAATATGCATCGCGGGCGGTTGTGGACGATGCGGCAGTTCGCCGGTTTTGGCACCGCGGCGGATACCAACCAGCGTTTTAAATATCTGCTCGAACATGGCCAGACCGGACTCTCCACGGCCTTTGATTTACCGACGTTGATGGGACGCGACTCCGATGATCCGCTCTCCGAAGGTGAAGTCGGCATTTGCGGCGTGGCGATTTCTTCGTTGCGTGATATGGAGCGGCTCTTCGAAGGCATTCCGCTGGATAAAGTCAGCACCTCGATGACCATCAATTCACCGGCGGCGATGTTGTTGGCATTTTATATTTGCGTTGCCGAAAAACAAGGCGTGCCGCCGGCGAAACTGCGGGGCACGTTGCAAAACGATATTCTCAAAGAATACATTGCGCAAAAAGAATTTATTTTTCCGCCCGAGCCGTCGATGAAAATTGTGGTGGACACTATTCAATATTGCGCGCAACACGTGCCGGAGTGGAATACGATTTCGGTGAGCGGCTATCACATTCGCGAAGCGGGCAGCACAGCGGCGCAGGAATTGGCGTTCACGCTTGCGGATGGTTTTGCTTATGTCGAAGCCGCAGTGGCCGCCGGCATGAGCGTCGATGAGTTTGCGCCACGGCTTTCTTTCTTTTTTAATTCGCATCTCGACTTTTTTGAAGAGATCGCCAAATTCCGCGCGGCCCGTCGCATCTGGGCGCGACGCATGCGGGACAAATATGGCGCGAAAGACGAGCGCTCGTGGAAATTGCGGTTTCACACCCAAACGGCGGGTTGTTCGCTCACCGGCCAGCAGCCGTTCAACAATGTGGTACGCACGGCATTTGAAGGGCTGGCCGGAGTGCTCGGCGGCACGCAATCATTGCATACCAACTCACTGGACGAAACGTGGGCGTTGCCCAGCGAGTTTGCGGCGAAGATCGCGCTGCGCACGCAGCAAATCATCGCGCACGAAATCGGTGTGACCAACACGGTCGATCCGCTGGCGGGTTCGTATTTTGTGGAACACCTCACCACCAAAATGGAAGACGAGGCTGAAACGTATTTTCAAAAAATCGAGGCCCTCGGCGGCGTGATTCCGGCGATTAAACAAGGTTTCTTTCAACGTGAAATTGCGGCGGCGGCGCGGCAATTTCAACACGAGATCGAAAAGAAAGAACGCATCATCGTTGGCGTCAATGCCTATGCGGAGCCGGAGGAGAAGCTCGAGATTCCAATTCTCAAAATCGATCCCAAGGTCGAGCACGAGCAAAGCGAAAATCTCAAGAGGCTCCGGGCCGAGCGCGATAACACGAAAGTCCGGCAAGCATTGGATCAACTCAAAACCGCAGCCCAGGAAGATCGCAATCTCATGCCGCCATTGATCGATTGCAGCCGCGCCTATTGCACGCTCGGTGAAATGATCAACGTGTTGAAAGGCGTGTACGGCACGTGGCGTGAAGAACCGGTGTTTTGAGTTCGTAGTCGTTCGTAGTGACGCCTTCAGGCGTTCGTTCATGATTGAACCGCAGCTCCTGAAGAGACAACTACAAACTTTATAAAGGAGCAAGAAATTTCCATGCAACGCAAAATTCGAGTTTTAGTGGGAAAGGTCGGTTTGGATGGCCATGATCGCGGCGCGAAGGTGATTGCCAGCGCGCTGCGTGACGGCGGCTTCGAGGTCATTTACTCCGGTTTGCATCAAACTCCGGAGATGATCGCCGAAGCGGCGCTGCAAGAGGATGTCGATGTCATCGGCATTTCGCTGCTCTCAGGCGCGCACATGACGTTGTTTCCGCGCTTGATAGAATTGATGAAAAAAAATCAAATGGAAGACGTGCTGCTGCTCGGCGGCGGCACCATTCCACCCGAAGAGGCGAAGCAACTTGAAGGCATGGGCGTGGGAAAAATTTTTGGCCCCGGCACAGATACGCGCGACATCATCGAATTTATTCGGCATTGGGCGGCCACGCGTGTGGCACACGCGTAAGACATAAACGAATAAAACGGTTTAAGCCGTTACGCGGCGGGCGTCAAATGCGCCAGCGGCAGGATGGTGGTTTCTTTGGGGCTGGAGAGGACGATGCTGGTGCGGGTGTTATGCACGCCGGGCCAGGATTGAATTTGCGACAACAGTTTTTCCAGCGATGCCGTGCTTTGCGTCCGCGCTTTGATAATGTGCGACCCTTCTCCGGTGATCGCATGGCATTCAAGAATTTCGGGGTGGCTGGTGGCGCGCTCGATAATCTGCGGATAAAACGTCGAGGAGTCGACCATCACAAAAATATACGCCGTCACCTCTAAGCCGACTTTGCGCGCCTCGAGCACGGCATTGAAACTACGAATAATGCCGCGCTCTTCCAGCTTGCGCAGGCGCTCGCTCACCGCGGGAATCGAAAGCTTGACTTTCTCCGCAAGTTCATTGCGTTTGGTGCGGCCATGCGCTTGCAGGTCCTCCAAAATCTGGAGATCGATGGAGTCAAATTTTTCCGGCTGCATAAATTCAAAAGTAATTTTGTATAATATAAACTTTATTTTAATCTTGTCAAAGCATTTAAATCTTTAGGCCGCGTCCTTCCATAAACCGAGCACATTGCCATCCGGATCGCCGAACAGCGCGAACCAGCCGGTTTCCGTCACTTGCTTGGGTG
>CAYZFF010000027.1:0-25015 GCA_964477305.1 uncultured Cytophagia bacterium | reverse complement strand
CTAAAACGCCACGGCTCCAAGATTAGCGGGCCGCGACATTCCAAGCGAGCATCGCTTCAATATTTTCGCGTAAAATTTTGCTGTCAAAATATTGCTCTCGCGTCATACAGCTCAATTGATGCATCCAAAAGTCCGGCGCCGGCGGCATCCAGCCTTTTTTGCCGTCTTCCAGCAGCGTGTAGCGAAAACGTTTATCGCCGGGACGATAAAGCAAGTAAACATCCCAGGCGAATTTGCACTCGGCTCCCAGCGGCAAAATTCTACGATAGCCCCGACCAAGCGCGAGACGGCCGTCCCACCAATGCCGGGTGCGCGAATCGGGAACCAGAGCCTGAGCTTGCTGGGCGTGTTGATAGCTGTCCGAATCCATGATTGGCAGCCAAACCACAAACACCGAAAGCTGCGAAGCGTTTATTTTAGCGAGAATATCATTTTGCACCACCCGGGCGCCGTCGCGGCACTGGCCTCAGGTAGGCGACAGCAAGATCACCAGCCGCGTTTGGGCGGAATCAGCGAGAAAGCGCTCTATAAGTTTAACGACATCGCTGCTGAGTTCGGCGGCCGCAGTCTGTGGCGTGCCGGCGTTATTGTTTTGCGGTTTCTCACTGCAACTCAATAAGGCTAACGAGAGAACAAAATAAATCCCACGGCGAATTTTGGGCATCCCTGCCTCCGGTTCATGAAGTGGATTTATTCATTTAATAAGGAACAACGATTAAATAACTTTTCCATTTCCCGCACGCTTTGGACGGGAATTCAGTTCTTCGCATGCTCGATTAAAACACTCGGGCATGACGATCACTTGAATAGATTATTTTATCGGCATTCCTAAATAACAAAAGCCCCGAAGCGCTTCGGGGCTTTCATGCAAAAACCTTAATAACTGCGGCGCAGCCAATCGGCATCGAAGCCGAGCCATGGCAATAAAAGTGTGAGCAAGGTGCCAATCGCGATGATGCCGATGGTCACCCAACGTCCCGAGGGCGAGTCGTCGCGCACGTAAATCAGCCCGCAAAACAACATGCCCATCGTTAAACGCTTCATCCAGGGCGCGCCATTGCTGGCGTAGATGTAAAAACCAAACAGAAAAACCGCCATTAGCCCGGTCAGGCGATGGCGCAAAATTCTTTTTCCCAGCGGAGGTGTTTGATCATAATCCGGCGGCTCGGGCCACTCGCGCGGCGATCTGGAAACGGGAGAATTCATGGACGCGGAAAAAGATAAAAAGTAAAAAGAATGTGGAAACGCGCTCTTCTTTTTACTGGTGGTTGTTTTTATTTTTTACAAGTAGCCAAGACTACGCAGTTCCACTTCGCGCTCGCGCCAACGTTCTTTGACGGCAACAAAAAGCTCGAGATAGACGGGGCGGCCAATCAATTGTTCCATTTCTTCGCGTGCCAGCTTGCCAACCTGTTTGAGCGCCTGGCCGCCTTTACCAATCAGAATGCCTTTTTGCGATTCGCGTTCAACATAAATGATGGCACGAATATAATCTTTGTGACCGGGCCGTTCGACAAACTCTTCGATCTGCACGCTGGTCGAATAGGGGATTTCTTCGCCATAGCGCAGAAAAATTTTCTCGCGGACAATCTCCGCGGCCAGAAAACGTTCCGGATGATCCGTCACCTGTTCGGTGTCATAGAACGGATCCTGTTCGGGCAAGTATTTTTCGATAACCTCGGCCAGATGCACAACGCCGTCTTCATGCAAGGCGGCAATCGGCACGATCTCTTTGACGTTCGCTTTACTTTGATAAGCCTGAATGATCGGCAGCAGATGATCTTTGGGGACCGTATCAATTTTATTGATGACCACCAAAATCGGTTTACCGGTGTCGGCCAGACGGTTCAAAATCGCGAGATCTGCCGGCAAGGGCGCGGACGGTTCGACCATCATGATTTGCACATCCGCTTCCTTCATGGCCTGAAATGCCGCCCGCACCAACGCCTGTTGCAGCCGATAATGCGCCTCCAAAATTCCCGGCGTATCAAAGAGCACCATTTGGCTGTGCGGCCGGTTCAAAATGCCCAGAATGCGCTTGCGCGTGGTTTGCGGTTTCGGTGAAACGATCGACAATTTAAAATGCAACAAGGCATTCAGCAGCGTCGATTTGCCGACATTGGGCTGACCAATAATGGCAACATAGCCGGTGCGAAATATCGTTTCGTCGCCGGCGTCGAAAGTGTTCGGTAAGGCCGCCGTGGCGGCAACAACATGATGAGACCCGTTCGCCGAGTCCCGCCGATTTATTACTTCCGCAGAATGGCCCGACTTTCCCTCATCAGCCCGATTGAGGAGCGCCGTGGCGGCAGCGGATTCGTCCCGCGCGGCGGGATCATTTGGCCCCGAAAAGCTTGAGGAGGCTGGCTTTCGTGGCTCGGAAACAGTTGTCAATTTTTCCACGAAATTTTCATTCACGGTTAAGCTCGCTGTATGTTCAAAATGATGTAAGTTCTCAGAACTTAACGCTATAATCTACACCCTTAGATTGTACACACAGTGGGCTTATTCGCCGAGAACGGATAATACTTTTATTGCAAAGATGCTGCAATAATTTTTGACGGATAAAAAAAGCCCGGGCCGTACTTGCCAACCCGGGCGAAATTTTTAAGCAGCGCCGATTTATTGATTGTGGCCAGGTTGCAAGCGGCGAATGCAGCGGAAGCCGACATTGGCTAAAGTTTGCTGCGGCGGCAAAGCGAGCCGTTCGCCAAGATTGGCAGGAACAACGGCTCTTTTCGATTGCCCCCAGCCGCCTTTTAAAATTTTGGCGGTAGCCGCAATAGTTGAATCGTGATTGGAAGCGAGCGTCATGGGCGCATCATCGCTGGTCCATTCCCACACGTTGCCTTCCATATCATAGCATCCCGCCGGGCTATAATTCTCGCGATAAGTGCCGACTTTCTGGCAGATTTTCGCATCCTTCAAATTGACCACTCGTTTTTCCTTGCCCCAGGGATAACGTTGAACATCCGTAAGGTTGGTGGCACCAGCAGCCATCAGCCATTCGGCTTCGGTCGGCAATTGTTTGCCGGCCCAGTTCGCGTAAGCCGCGGCTTCTTCCCAGGTGATGCCGGTCACCGGGAAATCTTCTTGATGTTCCGGAAACGTATGCTCCGGCCGGAAGCGGGCATACTGCGCATTAGTGACTTCGCATTTGTCAATCAAGAACGGCTGAATCACTCTTTTACGATCCAGTTGCGTCGGATCACTCCATTCGCCGCCCGCGATGCGTACCATGTCACCGACCTCGAGCACCGGGCTGCGCCGAGCGGCGGCCAAAAACACAATCCACATCAGGCCGCAGGCAATGGTCAACAGCACCGTTACAAACAAGGATTTCCTCACTCTTCCTCCTCTGAAAAGTTTGACTTTTCAACGAACAAAAAACTCGACTTCATGTCGTTGTACTCTCTCATTGATAGTGGAGTGCTTGCGAATAAACCTGATGCAAAGCGAGTGTCGCACTCCATTAATACGCTTTGGCAATAACAACCTGCTCTTTTGCAGCTCCGCCGCACAGCAGGCATTTGCCTTCCGCCGCCAACTGGATGTTGGTCGTTACCCGCGGAATACACCGGATGGTGGCTTTGGTTTCATTCTGGAGCCGATCTTCGCAGGCGCGGCTGCCGCACCAATGCGTCCAGAAAAAACCACCCGGCTCGTCAATCTCTTTTTTGAATTGCGCATAATCGGCAATCGCCTTGGAGTTTTGCTCGCGAAATGCCAGTGCGCGGTTGTACATATCCGTTTGCATCTGCGCCAAAGTCTGGCGAATCTCGTCCGTCAAATTTGCCTGCGCCACGACGCGCTTCGCGCCGGTATCACGCCGCACCAGCACGGCGCTGTTGTTTTGCAAATCTTTCGGCCCCATTTCGATGCGAATGGGCACTCCGCGCTTTTCCCATTCGTTAAATTTAAAACCCGGGCGATAATTCTCGCGATCATCCACTTTATAACTGAACTTGCCTTTCCAGTCAGCAGCGATTTGATTGGCACGCTCTAAAACCGCGCCCTGCTCGTCGGGGCCTTTCCAAATGGGGACGAGCACAACTTCCAACGGTGCCAACTTCGGCGGAATCACCAGACCGTTGTCGTCACTGTGCGTCATAATCAATGCGCCGACGAGACGCGTCGAGACGCCCCAGCTTGTCGCCCAGACGTATTCTTGTTTGCCCTGTTCGCTGAGATATTGCACGTCGAACGCCTTCGCAAAATTCTGCCCGAGATTGTGCGAGGTGCCGGCTTGCAGCGCTTTGCGATCCTGCATCATCGCTTCGATGCAATAAGTTTTGAGGGCGCCGGCAAATTTTTCCTTGTCGGATTTCACACCGGGGATCACCGGCACGGCCATAAACTCTTCGGCAAACGTGCGGTAAACTTCCAGTATTTTCAGGGTTTCTTTTTCGGCTTCCTCAAACGTCGCATGCGCCGTGTGGCCTTCTTGCCAGAGAAACTCCGTGGTGCGCAAAAACAAACGCGTGCGCAATTCCCATCGCACCACGTTCGCCCACTGGTTGATCAAAATCGGCAAATCGCGGTACGATTGGATCCAGCGCTTGTACATTGACCAGATAATGGTCTCCGACGTGGGGCGAATAAACAGCGGCTCATCCAATTTTTTGCCGCCGCCATGCGTCACCACGGCGCATTCCGGCGCGAAGCCTTCGATGTGATCGGCTTCCTTGCGCATAAAACTTTCCGGAATAAACAGCGGGAAGTATGCATTTACGTGGCCGGTTTCTTTGAACATGTTGTCCAACCCGGCCTGCATTTTTTCCCAAATTGCGTAACCGTTGGGCCGAATGACCATGCAGCCTTTCACCGGCGCATAATCGGCCAACTCGGCAGAGGCAATCACATCCAAATACCAACGCGAATAATCCTCCTCGCGTTTGGTAATCCGGCCACTGCTTTTTAATTGTTCGTTCTCCGCTCCTGCGGTATTGTTTTGGGCCATTTTTCTTTCAAGGCAAAAAAATAGGACAGGGCTTGCGCTTCAGGCCGACCGATGATCGGTTCGCGCTCCGGCTCAACTGTCCATGTCTATGTGTTAAAACTCGTTGGGTCTCATTTGTAAATCGCGCTCGTTTACCGAACAGTACAAAATATACCACTCCCAGCGGTTTTAGTCAAGAAGATTGTCGGGTGAGAAATTTTAAGGTGGGGATAACGTTCACCATATCAAAAGCCCGCCCTTTTTGCAAATCTGTTACAGCGAGTTTATTTTTCGCTGCTTAAACCGGCGCCGCCATCTTTCACACGATTATGCCAGCCATATTCTTTTAATCGGCGATACAGTGTCGCCTTGGAAAGCTGCAAAACTTTACCGGCCTGTTTTTGATTCCAATTGGCGTCTTGCAGGACTTGAAAAATGTATGCTTTCTCAACTTCGGCCAGACTACCCGCCATGAGATGCTGCATTTCCTTTTTCTTTATAGCTGCCGGGGGCTGCGAAATCTGCAGCGGAAAATCGCTCGGCTGCAGTATCTCATTGCTTGATAAGGTGACGGCGTGTTCGACGGCATGGCCGAGTTCCCGAACATTGCCCGGCCAACGATATTGCAGCAAACAACTTTGCGCTTCCTGCGAAAGCCGAATATTCGGACGATTCAGGCGCTGCATATGTTTTTTTAGAAAATGTTGCGCCAGCAGCAAGATATCTTCACGGCGTTCGCGTAGCGGCGGAATATGGAGCGGTATGACATTGAGCCGGTAATAAAGATCTTCGCGAAACATGCCGGTTCGCATCATCTGTTGCAGGTCACGGTTGGTCGCCGCGATCACCCGAGCTTTCACTTGCAGCGTTTGCGTGTCACCCACCCGGCGAATCTCGCCGTTTTCAATGAAGCGCAGGAGTTTGACCTGAATCGACAGGGGGGCATCGCCGATTTCATCGAGA
Organism: uncultured Cytophagia bacterium; assembly: GCA_964477305.1. Taxonomy (GTDB): domain Bacteria; phylum Zhuqueibacterota; class Zhuqueibacteria; order Zhuqueibacterales; family Zhuqueibacteraceae; genus Zhuqueibacter. The sequence continues at coordinate 19,113 of CAYZFF010000027.1, read as the reverse complement.
AAGAGCGTGCCGCCATTCGCTTCCTCGGTGAGACCGCGCTTGTTGGTCATCGCGCCGGTGAAGGCGCCGCGCACATGGCCAAAAAGCTCGCTCTCCAAAAGCTGCTCCGGCAAAGCGCCACAATTGACGGCAATGAACGGCTGCTCGCGCCGCGGGCTGATTTGGTGAATGGCGTTGGCGACCAATTCTTTGCCGGTGCCGCTTTCACCGGTAATCAAAACCGTGGTGTCGGTGCCGGCCAGCGCCGCCGTGGTGCGCAAAATGGCCTGCATGCCCTCGCTGGAGGCCACGACATTTTCGATGCCGTATTTCTCGCGCATTCGCTGCTCGAGCACGCGCACGCGCAGGCGCAATTGATTGCGCTCCAGCGCTTTGCTCACCGTCAGCAGCAGTTCATCATGTTGAAACGGTTTGGAAATATAGTCGTAGGCTCCTTCTTTCATCGCCTGCACGGCGGTATCGACTGCTGCAAAAGCCGTCATCATCAACACTTCGGTGTCCGGCGAACATTGCTTGATGCGGCGCAACACTTCCAGCCCGCTCATTTTCTCCATGCGCAGATCGCAGATCACCAGATCATAAATTTCTTTATCAATGAGGCGCATAGCTTCTTCGCCGGATCCGGCTTCCTGCACGTGATAACCGGCAACCTGAAGGTTAAGCGCAAGACTGTGACTGACACTCAATTCATCATCGACGACTAAAATTTTGACCATAAAAGTAAAATGCTGCGCTGGTGAAAATCTATTCCGCGTTGGCTATGCTTATCGACACTGTTCAGGTGTAAAAATCATGCCGGTCAGGTATGGGGGAAACTGCTGAGGGAGTCGTTTTCAAGTGGGCGATATAGGACTTGAACCTATGACCTCACGGATGTGAACCGTGCGCTCTAACCAACTGAGCTAATCGCCCGATTTTTTCGGCACAACAGAAAATATGAAATCGGCGCTAAAAAGTCAAGTGAAATGTCGGGGAAAAGGTGGGAAAATGTAATGCCGCAGTCATTGGTGGGCAATGGTAACCCGCCATGTTGGCATCTTGTTAGGAGTAAACACCGCGCTGGATTGAAATAAGATTCCTAAAAAGCATTCGGCAAGCAAACCGCTTCAATTTGCCTGCAACTCAATCACCCCGCACACTTCCGACCGGCCACGGAAATGCTCGGCCACCTGCGGATCTTTGGTGAAATAGAAAATCTGATGCGACTCGGAAAGTACGTCGAGAATTTGCAGCGCGCTCGTCATTCGTTGCGTGTCGGCGTGAACCAGTGGATCGTCGAGCATCAGTGGAATCGACTCGCCATTTTGCGCGAAAATTTCCACCACGGCGGCGCGCAGCAGCAGATAAACCTGCTCAATGGTGCCGAGGCTGAGGCGCGCTAATTCCACCGGCGCGGGGAGGGCCGGGCCTTGCAGGCGCACCGAAAAATCCGAGGGATCGACCAACGCCGCGGTGTAGCGATCATGGGTAAGTTTAGCAAGATGCCGCCCGAGAAATTCATTCAACCGCGGCGCATAATCACGATGCAACTTCTGCGCGGCTTGTGCAATAAAATCACGCGCCAACTCCAGCGATTCGCGCGCTTTTTCCAAACTGACGACTTCCGCTTCCACCAGCGCAATATCTTCTTCAATCTCCGCCAGCGGCGGCAAACCCTGCAACCGCGCGGTCACCCGTTCCTGCAAAATCGCCAGCGTTTGCTCTTTCGCGTGAATTTCCTGCAGCAGCGTTTCGCGCTGGCGCTGCAATTCCACCCGCGAAAGCTCAATCACCGGTGGAATCACCGTTTTACTCGCATCCTTTGCAGGCCCAATTGGCGTCGCGGCCCTGGTGCTGCTCGCCAATTCATCGCGCCAACGCTTGATCGTCTGCATCATCGCGCCAACGGTTTCGCCCGCAAGAATTTCGGTGCGCAGCGCTTCGGTTTGCTGCAACTGCATTTGGAGGGATTCGAGATATTCGCGTTTCTGGCAGCCGCTCAAAAAACTCTGAAACGCCTTCTCGCCCACCGGCTCCGCAATACCAGCCTTATGCAACACTTCTTCCAATTCATTGGTGAGCCGCGCTAAAATTTGCTCAATCTGTTTTTGCTTCTCGTCGATTTGCGCGAGGCGTTGTTGTGCGGCATTTTTTTCACTCCACAATTGATGGCTTTCCCGCAGCCGTTTTTCGGCGTCCGCCAGCGTCTCCGGCGCGATATAGTCGATGCCAAGCGCCGTCATCCAGTTCATTAGTGGCTGCTCAATCTTGGCCTGCTTATCCTGCAACTGCTTTTCCGCCTGAATCACGCTGCCCAGTCTCTCAAAATGCAGCCGGTGCGCTTCGAGTTGTTGAATCGAATCGATTCGATAACGCACTTGTACTTGGCGCAGTTCCTGCCGCTCTTCCATATAGCGATTTTCCACTTCCAACAATTTGGCGCCCAAATCGCGGCTCTGGCCGCTCCAACGGCTGTACAGGATAATAACGCCGATCAAAGCCACAATACACGTGGGCATAATAAAACCGAGCGCCTCGCTGCCAAACATGCGCGTCACTAAATCGATGATCAACGCCACAATCAGCCCGATGGCACCCAACGCCGCGTAACCCTGCCAGCGCTCCCGGTCTTTTTGAAAACGATCATATGTTTCGCGGGCGTCTTCCACCTCGGCTTCGGTGGCTTTCACCTTCGCTTCGACAGCTTTGTACTGCTCGATTTGCCGCCAGTCCAGGCCCGAAAAACCGGAGCGGTCGCCTTCACTCACGCCGGCGTCTTGCAAGGCGTCATTCACTTCGTGGCGGGCATTTTCATTTTCAATCACTTCTTGAAAAGTTGCCTGCCAGCGGGTGTGCAGCGCCAGAAAATCTTCAAAGACCATGTTAGTCCAAATATTTTCCGGCACGTGCAGCGCGCGCGTTTTTTCCGCCAGCGCCAATAATTTTACATCCAGCCCGGCGCGCTCATCTTCTTGCAACGAACGCAACTTGTCGTGGTGATTAAAATCCTGCATCAACTGAAAGAACAGTTCTTTCTCATCGATCGGAAAATTCTTAAACGGCGCCGAGGCCGCCAGGTCGGCAGCAAGTTTTTCGCGCTGCTGCTCATTGTCCTGCAAGCGCTGCAAGCGCGCTTCCAATTGCGCTATTTGCGCCTGTTGAATTTTGCGCTCCAGGCCGTTCAGTTGCGCCCGCAACTCTTCGGTCTCAATTTTTAAAAATTCCGCTTTCTCAATATCGACTTGCGCCTCGCGTTGGGTGGCCACCCGCAACGCATACGACTCGCGCAGGCCTTCCAATTCAAGGCGGGCCTGCGGCAACAAAGCCCGTTGCGAACGATCACTGCCCAACTCCCGCAGTTTCTTTTCGAGACGTTCGATGGCCTGCTCGGCGGAATGATCAGCGCCGGCGGCATCCAATAACCGCAGAATTGCATCGGCGACGGCGTTGGCCTCGCGTTCCGCTAGCGGCCGCAGCGCGCCCTGTTGCAAACAGGCGGTTGCCAAAAAAACCTGCCGCGACATGCCGATTTGCTTTTCCATAAACTCCACTTTGCCATGCCGGCCGCGGCGATAGCGCGCCAAACAATCTTCGCCGGTGATGGCGTCCAACAGTTGCGTCGGCACATCATCATGGCTGAAATCGCGATATACCAGAAATGTGTTGCCGGCGTCGAGCCAATATTTAAGCCGGCCGCTATACTCGCTTTCAGCCGCGGCATTTTTACCGTTGGTGTTAATCGATTCCGCGAGCGCTGGTTCGGAAAGTTGAGGCCCATCCATCGTCATCACGTCATATTCCGCAGCAACAACGATTTTCGGTTCGGAGGCAGTGCCCGCCTTTGTTGTAACCATTTCCGGTTTGCCAATCAGCGGCGCGACCACTGCCGACACCAGCGGCTCGAGTGGGCGTACGCCCCACGGTCGATAACGCGCGTGTTGATCTTGCTCACGCGACTGGGCGCGATTGCTATCATAAAATCCGTACAGCAAAGCAATGATCGCTTGTTGCAATGTGGATTTACCGGCTTCATTCGGCCCGAAGATGATGTTGATTTTGGGATGAAAGGTGAAGGGCGCCTCCCGCAGGCGGCCAAATCCTTTCAGCGTCATTTCCAGCAATTTCATCGCAGCGCAATCTCCTCCTGATTAAAAGCCTGCAAGCCGTAAATTAACGCCTCGAGATGGCGTTGATGTTGATCCGGTCGCGATTCAGCAAGTTCAGTTTCAGCCGCGGCCAAAACTTCGCGCACGAAAACGCCGCGCACCGTTGGTTCCTGCGCCAATTGTTGCAAATCAGTGGAGGGCCGCGTCAAATTTTCGAGATGCACAAAGGCAAAATGATTTTGAATGCGCTGGGTTAACACCGGCAGGTCGAGAAAAAGGGACGGCAGCGCATTGCCCACCAGCCGCAAACGCACAAAAGCCTTGCCGAAATCGTGCGCCTTTTGCAACGCCATAATTTTATCAAACAATTGATCACGATGGTTGCAATCATCCACGCCCACGTCAACGGTTTCAAAACGCAATTCGGCGAGCGGAATTGTTTCAATCTGCGGGGACTGTCCCGGTTCGATTTGAATCCACGCCACGCCGTGCTGGCCCGGCTCATCGAAACCCAGCGGCTCCGGGCTGCCGGGATAAATGGCAACCGTGTTGCCCGCGCGCGCCGTTTGCGGCGTGTGATAATGGCCGAGCAACGCCAAAGGAAATCCGGCCTGCCGGATATCTTCCAGCGTGACCGGCGCATGAGAATTGTTGCTTTGATTGGGCGCCGACACCAGCGCGGCATGCAAAAGCAAAACCGGATAACGCGCGGTATTAACCGGCAATTGAAAATGCAGGAGAAAGTTTTGCCGTTCACTCAGCGACAGATGCCCTGCCGACCACAATGAAATTTCTTTCGTCAGCGGCCGCTCGGTGAGGCGATTGCTGACAAAAAGATTAACATTCTCCGACCATCGCCCGCGTTGATACAGCGAGCCGGCATCGGCGGGATCGTGATTGCCCGGCGCAATAAATACCGGAATCGGCGCCAATCGCTCAAATTCACTGATGAGAAACGCCGCGGTGTCCGGCGAGAGTCGGGCCCGTTCAAATAAATCGCCCGCCACGGTTACGGCGCCGGCACTCCGATCTTTGGCAAGATCGACAATTCGGCGCAGCGTCAAACGTAGTTGTTCCCGGCACTGGCGCGCCAACGCCGCCGGCAAACGGCTGCCGGTGAACGCGCCATCGAGATGCAAATCGGCACAATGCAAAATCGAAAACGGCAAGCTGAACTCCAAAACGCTTTATGTAGAAACCAGGTTGGGCAAGGCGAGTTGCGCTGTTTAATGAATAACACAATAAGATAACAGGAATATGGACAAAATGCAAATTGTATTTATCGGAAATTGTATTGACGCCGTAAATTTATCTTGTGTTTCAAGGCCGGGCGTGCTAATATAAACTTGAACCGGAAGGAGTAAGTGATGCCCAACAACATTGATACCCACTCCCAGCAAAGCGTCGCCGCTTATGATGACGCGGCGCGGGTAGCGGCTTATGATGCCAAAATGGAAATCATGCATCCGAATCGCCGCAAGATGGCGGAAATTGTCGGCGCCATCTTGCCGTTTCCGCGCGCGGCAGAAATTACGATTTTAGATCTCGGCACGGGCACCGGCTTTCTCGCGGCGCAATTGCTGGAAATTTTCTCACGGGCGCAAGTGCTCGCGGTTGATGGCGCCGGAGCGATGATGCAACAGGCCCAAGCCCGTCTCGGCCATAAAAGCCAACGGCTCACGTGGAAAATCTGCAGCTTTCAAGAGTTGGCGCATGCCAGCGACCTGCCGGAGCTGAATGCCGTCGTCTCCTCATTTGCGTTGCATCATTTGTCCGCCGCTGAAAAGCTGGCGCTGTATCGGGTCTTGCTGCCCAAGTTGCGTGCCGGCGGCTGGTTCGTTAATGCGGATATTCTCCTCGCTTCACATGTTGATATCGAAGCCCGCTTTCAAACCCTGCGGCAACTTGGCATTCAACAACGGCTGCGCGAGCAAACCGGTGAAGAAAAAAGTTTGCCGGCCATTGCGGCGGAGTTGGCGGAACTCGAAAGTACCGACGGCGATCAACCGCTGCAACTCGATATCGATTTAAACTTGCTCAAACAAGCCGGCTTCCGCGCCGTCGATTGTTTTTGGAAAGAGACGCGCGAAGCCGTGTGGGGAGGATTGAAGTGACTTGTTGTTGATTGCTGGTAACTTTTAGTTGATTCTGAATACCAGTAACGAACAGTCAGCGACAAGCGACGAACAAACAATATGAATCCCTTCCACATTATCCACCAACATTACGATCCCCGCAGCGACCTTTATCGCGTTCTGGTTACGCACAGCATCTTAGTCACTCAAAAGGCCCTGGATATTGCCACCGCTTTTCAAGCGCGTGAGCCGCAGCACGAAATTGATTTGACTTTCATTTACGAAGCTGCCATGTTGCACGACATCGGCATCTTGCGCTGCGACGCGCCGGAAATTTTTTGCACCGGCAGCGCCCCGTATATTTGCCACGGCATGATTGGTCGGGAAATCTTGGAAAGCGCCGGCCTGCCGCAGCACGCGCTGGTTTGCGAGCGCCACACCGGCGCCGGGCTATCGCAACAAAACGTGATTGAGCAAAAACTGCCTTTGCCTTTGCGGGACTATTTGCCCGTGAGCCTCGAAGAAAAAATTATCTGTCTTGCTGACCGGTTTTATTCCAAAATCCCACAGAAATTATTTTATGAACACAACTTGCGGCATGTCCATCAACAGATGAGCGCGTGGGGTCCCGAAATTCTCACGCGGTTTGAAAATTTGTGCGATTTGCTTTTGCCAGACTGGCGCAAATCGGAGGACAAACCATAGGTTCGATATTTAAATAACCTTCCCATTTCACGTGGCCGTCATTCCCGCATGCTCTTGGCGGGAATCCAGCGGTTTAAAGCCTGTGGATGCCCGATTAAAACACTCGGGCATGACGATCACTTGGGTAAGTTATTTAATCGGCAATCCTTAGTTTCGCAATAACATTTTGCAAACTAAAATTTGCACTCCGTTAGTATTTGGGCATCGTCGGGTCCACCTCATCCGCCCACGCGTGAATACCACCGGCCAAATTTTTGGCCGAAACGTAACCGGCTTTGTGCAATAATTCGACCGCTTGGGCGCTGCGCTTTCCGGTGCGGCAATAGGCCACAATCTCTCCGGAACCGTCAATTTCTGTCAAGCGCTCCGGCAATTGCTTCAGCGGAATCAACGTGGCGCCGGGAATCGCACAAATTTGATATTCTTCCGGCTCACGCACATCCAGCAGAAAAACGTGACTGTTCTCAAGTTTTCGCGCCAGCTTTTGGGGTGAAATATCAAAGGCATTGTTAACTTGATCATCATCGCTCACCATGCCGCAAAATTGTTCGTAGTCGATTAACTCTCGAATCGTGGCGTGCTCACCGCAAATCGGACAATGGGGATCTTTGCGCAATTTCAATTCGCGAAACTTCATGCCGAGCGCATCGAACAACAGCAGCCGCCCGATCAGCAAGTCACCTTTACCGAGAATGATTTTGATGGCTTCATTCGCCTGAATGCAGCCGACAATGCCCGGCAACACCCCTAACACTCCGCCCTCGGCGCAACTCGGCACCAAACCCGGGGGCGGCGGTTCCGGATAAAGACACCGATAACACGGCCCTTTCTCTGCCCAAAACACACTCGCCTGGCCATCGAAACGGAAAATGCTGCCGTACACATTCGGCTTGCCGAGCAGCACGCACACATCGTTTACCAAATAGCGCGTCGGAAAATTATCCGTGCCATCAATGATGATATCGTAGTCGTGTGCAATCGCAAAAGCATTTTCCGAAGTGAAACGCGTTTCGTAAGTGTCGACCTGCACATTCGGATTGAGGCCGAGAATATACTCTTTCGCGCTCGCCAATTTAGCGCGCCCGACATTGTTCGTTGAATGAATAACCTGGCGCTGCAAATTCGACGCCTCCACCACGTCGAAATCAACGAGGCCGAGACGGCCAACACCGGCGGCAGCGAGATACATCGCCAACGGCGAGCCGAGCCCGCCGGTTCCGATAATCAGCACGCTCGCAGCTTTCAACTTTTTTTGTCCGACCATGCCGACCTCGGGCAGAATCAAATGCCGGCTGTAGCGGCCGATTTCTTCTTTGCTCAAAGCAAGTTCAGCGGGTGGTGACGGTAACGAGAACATTGTTATTCTTCCCTCTTGGTTTCTGCTTGCAATTTACGGCGGCAAAATCTTAATAACAAGTTTATTGTTGAAACTGGCGCAATTTTCTCTTGCCTTTGAGCGGCACGGCCTATATGTTTACTGCATATGCACACCCCAAAAAAAATTCTCGTGATCAAACTGCGCGCGATCGGCGACGTGATTTTGGCGACGCCGGTCGTGGAAAATTTGCGGCAGGCCTTTCCGCAGGCGCAGATTGATTTTCTCACCGAAAAAATGTGCGCGCCGATTGTCGCCGGCCATCCGGCGCTGCATGAGGTTCTGATTTTAGATCGCAAACAAGCAGGCGTGAGTCGGCGACTCATTCACCAGATCCGGCAACGCCAATATGACCTGGTCTTCGATCTCTTCGGCAATCCGCGCAGCGCCGTGTTGACGTTGCTGAGTGGCGCGCCGCAACGCATTGGCTTTCGGTTCCGGGTTCGGCAATATGCCTACAATGTTAAAGTCGAGCCGCGCGGCGACCGCGTGCATGAGGTGGAGTTTAATTTAGACGCCTTGCGCGCGTTGCAAATTCCAATTGTGACCCGCAAACTTTTTGTTGCGGTGGATGAGGCGAGCGAAAACTTCGCTACCCAATTCTGGCGAGAAAACGGTTTGGAGAATCGGTTGGTGGTTGGTTTGAATGCTTCCGGCGGCTGGTACACGAAACGTTGGCCGCTCGAATTTTTTGCACAACTCGGCGACCGCGTGCAGCGCGAATTGAATGCCGTGATTTTATTATTGTGGGGCCCGGGCGAATATGAAGACGTGACTGCCATCGCGCAAGCAATGCAGGGAGCTGCTGTGCTCGCCCCCGCGACCAACTTGAAGCAACTGGCGGCGCTGCTGTCGCGTTTAAATTTGCTGGTGTCCAACGATTCTGGGCCGCTGCATTTGGCTGCGGCGATGGGCACGCATGTCGTCGGTATTTACGGCCCAACCCGGCCGGATTTGCAAGGCCCGTGGGGCGAAGGCCACGAAATTATCAGCAAAACCGGGCTGCCCTGTCTCGGCTGCAACGGCGTGACGTGCAAAATCGTGACGCATGATTGCATGAAGCAGTTGGAAGTGGAGAAGGTGTGGGAAGTTGTACAACGAAAGATCGTCTTTATAGGTTGACTTGAATCTAAAAACAAGCAGCCCCGATCTCTCCAAGAAAAATCGGGGCTGGGGAAAAGTCGCACGGGCGTAGCCAGTGTTGCAGTGCGTGAGGTAAAACCATAAAGCTACGCCCGTGCGATCTCGCTTACGAACATGAATCAACCCCGGCTTTACATGGCAAGATTAAATCAAATGAACGCCGGGGTTTGCTTTTGTATTTATCAAATTACGGATTAAACTTTTAAAGCAATAGTGAAAATTGTGCCGCGGCCGCGCTCGCTGGTCACTTGAACCTGACCGCCGTGCGACTCGACAATCTTTTTGCTAATGAACAAGCCGAGGCCGAGAGCGATACCGAAACGCCGGCTGCACGGAATCGGATCAAAAATTTGGGCGAGTTCTGCCGGGGTGAGCAACGCGCCGCGATCTTCGATGCGAATGATGACATAGGGCGCCGGTTTCCCAGCCTTATGCCGCGTCGCCGGCGATAACAAATGCACGCCGGCCTGCAAACGCGGCACGGCGTCTTCGCCCGCCGCTTCCACGGCGTAACGCAAAATATTTTGCAACACGCTTTGCAGCAAAACCGGGTCACCCGATACCGGCGGCAAATCTTCCGGCAGCGCCGTCACACATGCGATTTGGCGATTCAGCGTATGCTCCAACAGCAGGATCGTTTCTGGAATCAACTCTTTAAGTTGCACTTGCCCCACACCGTTAGAATCGGGACTGGAGAGCGTCAAAATATTATTCACCAGATTGCTGATCCGATACACTTCGGTGATGATGCTGTGCAGTTCTTCTTCCAGCGATTCGCTCCATTGATTGCCGGTGAGCGCGACAATATTGTCAATGCGGCTGCAAATTGTGCTCAACGGTTCCGCCAGTTCCTGCGCAATGCCGGCGCTCAATTGACCCAACAAACCGAAAGCTTCCGGTTGCTCTTGGCGGCGCTGCCGGCGGCGGCCCTCGCGCACCGGACAGAGGCTGATGATCGCCAACTCGCGTGGCGCATTGGTGGGCAACACGCGCATGCGATACGAAAAATCAAAAAACTCGCTGTTCCCATGCCGCTGCGAAAACTCACCCTCCATCACCTCGGCGTTGCCGTTTTTCTCGCTCAACCGCTGCTCGAATAAACGCCCAAGCCGCGCGGCCAAATTCTGCTCAAAATCATGCGGCAAGAGCGAAAAGAGCGGCCGGTGCATCGCGTCTTCAATCGCCACCCCGGTCAGCCGCGCCATGGATTTATTCCAATACTTGACGCAAAGATATTCATCCACGCCGCTCACGGCTTCCTGCATGGTGTCCAGAAATGCCAGCATCGGCACCCACGCCTCATGAGGCCCGGCGTTGAATGCGGTCTCGGCGGATTTCGTTTCTAATTGATTTGGTCCCGTAAGGCTGGCCGTATCATGATGAAAATTCGGAAGAAAATTCTTCGCTAAAAAATTAGGCTCGTTATAAAGTGGCTGAGTGCTAAAGTTCATAGTTTTCGCGCGCAAGATTGTATTGCACACCTCGAAATTCGTCGCTGGCTCCGGTCCACGGACGACATTTTTGTAATTGCGGCTTTTCGTCTCAAAACTTGTGCGTTGAATTTAACAAATCTGGTGCCAGGTCTTGCGTAAAGTTCTGGTGGTCAAAATCTGCACTTATCATGCGCGTTAAAAAGCAATTTTGTTTCGCGCTGAGACAGAAAATACGATTGAGTCAGATGTTCCCCAAACGCGGCGAGTCGGACTTGGGAATTTCAAAAAGGTGAGAACTTAAGCGCCCGGCGTGGGGCGCAGCGAGGCTTTGAGAATGTTTTCCACTTCTTCGAGGCTGAGATCCGACAGCAGGCGTTCTTCCATGGCAATCGAAAGCTTGCCGGTCTCTTCGGAAATAATCAGAATCACGGCGTCGGATTCTTCGGATAGGCCCACCGCGGCGCGATGGCGCGTGCCGAGGCGTTTGTCAATACGATCGTCCTGCGTCAACGGCAAAATGCATTTGGCCGTAACGATGACGTCATTTTCGATAATCACCGCGCCGTCATGCAGCGGCGACTTGGGACTAAACAACGACACCAATAGTTCCGAGGAAACTTCCGCCTGAATTTTAATGCCGGTTTCGACGAACGCGCGCAGGCTGTCGTCGCGCACCAACACGATCAACCCGCCGTAACGGAGCCGCGAGAGTTCCTGCGCCGCGCGCACGATTTCATCCACCGCGCGCGTGCCGGAGACTTTCACAAAATAACGAATAAGCGGACTTTGGCCGAGATAAACCAACATGCGGCGCAACTCCGGCTGAAAGAGAATCACAAAGGCAATCAGCCAGACGGTTTCGAGTTTTCCAAAAATCCAACTGATGCCGCTCATATTGGAAAGATGGGCGAGCCACGAAACCAGCAAAATGACCACCAGGCCGACCGCCATTTGCGCGGCGCGCGAGCCCCGGATAAACAGATACAGTCGATACAGCACATAGCTGATGATCAGGATGTCGAGCACATCCAGGAACGTCACCCGCAAAAAAGCAATCCGAAAAAGCTCGAGACTGTTCATTTCTGCTCCACAAAACGTTGGATCCGTGGATCGCTGAAGTGTTGGATGCCTGAACTAATGAAGATTAAAAATCCAACGCTCCAATAATCTATTTTCCATCAATCCCTCATATTTCCCGGCCGGCAAGATGATCGGCGAGAGTAACGACGCGGCGCATTTCTTTTACGTCGTGAACACGAACCAGATGTGCGCCATTCATGATCGCGGCGGTAACGGCAGCAGCGGTGCCCTCGAGACGCTGTTCGGGCGGCAAATTAAGCGGCTGGCCGACAAACGATTTGCGCGAAGGCCCGACGAGAACCGGGCAACCCAGCCCGTGCAATTCCCGCAGCCGGCGGATAATTTCATAATTATCCTCCAGGCGTTTGCCAAAACCAAGCCCCGGATCAATAATGAGGTGATCTTCTGCGATGCCCGCCTGCCGGGCCAATTCCATTTGTTGTTCGAAGTAAAAATAAAGTTCATCGAGCAAATTATCATAGTTGGGGCTGGCTTGCATATTCGCCGGCGTGCCCTGCGTATGCATGATCACCACCGCGGCGCCGAGACGGGCAACGGTTGACGGCATCGCCGAATCGAATTGAAAGCCGCTGATATCATTCACCAAGCTCGCGCCGGCCGTAATTGCCGCTTCCGCCACCGGTGCTTTATAAGTATCGATGCTGAGGGGAATCTGGATTTGCCGGGCCAGCGCCGCGATCACCGGCAACACCCGCTGCATTTCTTCCTCCGCAGAAACCGGCGCTGCGCCTTCGCCATAAACGCCTTTCGGCCGGGTTGATTCGCCGCCGACATCAATAATATCCGCGCCCAATTCCGCGAGCCGCAGGCCGTGGGCAATGGCAGCCTCGTGAGAAAAATACTGGCCGCCGTCAAAAAAAGAATCCGGCGTGCAATTGAGCACGCCCATGATTAACGTACGTCCTCCAAGCGTTATCGCCTGCGGTTTGGTGGCAATAACAAAATTGTCCCGTTGCCACCGTTGCAAAAACTTGCCGAATGCCGCAGCGAAATCTTTTGTCTCTTCACGATCAAGAATCCGGGAGTTAATCCAGTTTTGAATCAGCCCGCTCTCTGAAAAAATATAAGCCTGCGTCGCCGCTGCGAAATGAACCACGAGTCCGCTCTCGGCGAACGCGGCGCGTAACGCCGCCGGCCATTCACCCGCTTGCACCGAAATTTTAAAAATATAAGGAAAATTTTGTAGACGTGAAACGAGTTCGCCCGCAAGAGATTTAGCCGCCGCACCAAATTCATTCATGACCTCACGGCGGGTGGTGAGATACAGTTGACGAAAGGAGTAGGTGATCATGGCTAATTTCTCGTTGCTTGCCGCTGTTTGCTAGTGACATGTTGCTTTTTGCCCGCCACCCATCACCAGCCACCAGCAACTACTTTAAACTGTCGGGCCGGAGCTGGGCGGGAATTTCACCACGGGCCAGCAGGATGTTGTAGAGTTGATTCCGTGCGACCTCGGCATATCTGTCATCCTCCCCTCGGCTCAATCGAATGCGCTCGCGCAGATATTGAATCGCCAGATCAAGATTGCCGCGGCGTTCCGCGAGGCTGGCAAGATAAAGCCGCGCATCGGCGTGATTATTCAACTGGATCGCGCGCTCAAAAAATTTTCCGGCGTTGTCAAAATCTTCCTGGTGATAATAAACAATGCCCAAATTAAAATAAGCTTCGGCGTTATCCGGCGCCAGCGTTAAAATGCGTTTATAAACGGCAAGATTTTGGGGGTCGTCGTTTGAAGGCGGCTTAACACGCGCCAAGCTCATCAACACCTCAACCTGATTGGGATTCACGTGAAGCCAATGCTCCAAAATTTCGACGGCTGGGGCCGGATGATTCTCCCGCCATTGATAATCGGCTTCCAACAGTCCGGCCTCGAGATCGAGAGGATTGAACGCCCGCGCGCGTTGATACAATTCCAGCTCGTTGTGAAATCCCAGAAGTCGCCAGCGCGAAGCATGCAGTTGCGCCAGCCGCAGGTAAATTTTGCTGTCGGTAGAGTCGCGCCCGCGCGCCAACCGCAGGGCATTCTCGGCCTCATGCCATTTTTTTAAACTGAGATAAACTTCGCCTAGCCGCCGGGCGCTGGCACTGCGCACGGAATCTCGCGCGGCGCGCTTTGCCGCCGGCAAAATAAATCGCAAACTATCGGCCCATAAAGTCTGGTGAATCGCGTGTCGTTGGTAGTGCCGCAAAAACGCCGCAACATAAAGCTCGGCAAAATTTTCCTGGCTCGTATCGGCCAGGGCCAACCGCCGCGCCGCTGTTAGCGCGGCCTCCGTTCGATCGCTCAGCAAGTCAAACTTGGCCGCATAATATTTTTGCAAATCTTCAGCATTAACCTGATTTTGCCAAATACTCGCCGGAGTGCTCGCGCCTGCACTCGCCAGGTTTTGCGCGATGGCCCGGGCCAGCTCCGGCAGGCTATTAAATGATTTGGACAAATTAAACGCCGTTTCCGCCGAAATATTTTTTTTGCGCAAATCAAAAAGCTTAAAATCACCCGTCCACTCGTCGTGATGATTGGTCGCCGCTGCGGCTTGGCGATACTCCCCAAAAACAATTATCGCCAAACCCGCGGCGCGCGCGAAACGCACAACATATTCGTTATAAATGAGAGAATCGCGCTGGGCTGCGGCAAAAACGGTTTCGGTCGGGATGAGATAAAAAGGCAGGTTCGCAGTTTGGCGCAGGTATTCACCGGTCATTTCGGCGATGGCCAATCCGTGGGCCTCAAGCCGGAGACCGTCAGATTTTGCGACGGCTGGAAAAATCAACAAACTGGCGCGCTTCTCCAACCAGGTACGCTGTTGGCGCCATTGCAAATACATGAATCCCGCCGCCAAAACGGCAACGGTTACCCCAATGCTCACCCCGAAGGTTTTTTTACCAAACGCCTGACCAAAGTGGTACAGATTCCATAACAGAAAAACCGCAAAACCCCCAAGTAAAATGAGCAAAAAGCTTCCGTCCGGAAGCGGCATGATGACAGTCCTTATCTAAATCTAAAAACGCAAACAGATAAAACGCAAAAAAATTCGTATGACGTGATTCGTCATTTCAATCCGCCATACGCTTTTTATGTTTTACGCCACACATCAATTTTCACTCGAGCTCAACCGATCTCAAGCTTCCGACCTTCGACCCTTTATGCCGCCGCACTATTTTCTGCAACCTCGGTAACCCGGCCGTTTTTGCCGTTTTCCAACGGCGGCAATAACTCGCCGTTGAGGATGGCATCGATTTCATCGCCATCCAGCATTTCGCGCTCAAGCAAAGCATTCGCCATCGCATGCAGTTTGTCTTCATTTTGCTTGACGATGGCCGCCGCGCGTTGGGTGGCTTCTAACACGATGCGTTTAACTTCTTCATCAATCGCTTGCGCCGTGCGTTCGCTGTAGTCGCGATGCTTCGCAATTTCGCGGCCCAAAAAGATTTCTTCTTCTTTTTTACCAAAGGACAACGGACCCATAACCTCGCTCATGCCCCACTCGCAAACCATTTTACGCGCCAAATCGCTGGCGCGCTCAATATCATTGCCGGCGCCCGTGGTCATCTCGTTGAACACCAATTTTTCCGCTTCGCGGCCGCCCATGAGATGCGCCAGCAGGCATTCGCAATAATTGCGGGAATAATTATGTTTTTCGTCAATCGGCAGCGTCGTCGTCAAGCCCAAAGCACGGCCGCGCGGGATGATGGTGACTTTGTGCACCGGATCGGAGCCTGGAGTAAACTTGGCAACCAGCGCATGGCCGGCTTCGTGATACGCCGTGATCTTTTTCTCATTCTCGCTGATCAACATGCTGCGGCGCTCGGTGCCCATCAAAACTTTGTCCTTGGCTTCTTCCAAATCCCGCATCGCGACACGGTCTTTGCCGTTGCGCGCCGCCAATAACGCGGCCTCATTAACCATGCTGGCGATATCGGCGCCCGAAAAACCCGGCGTGCCTTTGGCGAGCACGTTCAAGTTGACGTCTTTGGAAATCGGAATTTTTTTGGTGTGCACTTTCAGAATGCCTTCGCGGCCACGCACATCCGGGCGGTCCACCACGATCTGCCGGTCAAAACGCCCCGGCCGCAACAACGCGGAATCCAGCACATCCGGCCGGTTCGTCGCCGCGATGAGAATCACGCCCTCGTTGGAATCGAAACCATCCATCTCGACGAGAAGCTGGTTGAGCGTTTGCTCGCGTTCATCATGGCCGCCGCCGAGGCCCGCGCCGCGATGCCGGCCCACGGCATCAACTTCGTCGATAAAAATAATGCAGGGCGCATTTTTTTTGCCTTGCTCAAAAAGATCGCGCACGCGGGAGGCGCCGACGCCGACGAACATCTCGACGAAATCCGCGCCCGACATGCTAAAAAACGGTACGCCCGCTTCGCCGGCCACCGCTTTCGCGAGCAAAGTTTTTCCCGTACCGGGAGGGCCGAGCAGCAGCGCGCCCTTCGGAATTTTGCCGCCGAGGCGCTGAAATTTTTCCGGATCGCGCAAAAACTCGATGATCTCGCGCAACTCCTGCTTCGCTTCATCCGCACCGGCCACGTCGTCGAACGTGACTTTCGGGCGATTTTCCGTCATCATTTTAGCGCGCGATTTACCGAACGAAAAAATGCCCTTGCTGCCCATGCCGCCCTGCATGCGCCGGAGCAGAAAAAGCCAAAACGAGCCTAGAATCACCCAGGGCAGCAAACTCAGCAGATAATTCCACCATTCCTGAGATTCGTCCTTGAAGTTGACGACGAGCTTCTCTTCGCCATAAGTTTTTTTCCATTCTTCGACGATGGCGGTCGTGGGCTTTTCCGGCAGGTTAACGCGAACGTGCGTCACTGACCGCTCTTTGGCATTGCCCGCGAGGGGCTGGAGCAACTCGGCATCCAGCTTCGTGCCTTTCACCTCAACGCTGCGCAGTTTGCGATCTTTGAGCAAATCCTGAAAATCGGAGTAGTTGACCAAACGCACCTGGCGCTCTTCACTGCTCACGTTCATCGTGACCCAGATGGACACCATGAGAATGATGGCCCAAAAGGCCAACGTGCGCGCCGGGCGGGCCCACTGGGAATTTTCCTCTTTGCGCGGCTTTTTGTTGCCGGAACGGTTTTTAGCAGACACCGTTTTGTTCCTTTTTATTTATGAAGCGTTTTATTTCCTAATATCCGTTCAGGCCATCCGACCGCAATCTTAGACGGCGGACAGGCGGCCTAGAACTTCGGACCAATTCAATCCATCACATAAATCGCCGGCAGATTCCGCAACTTCTGCGCGTAATCCAAACCATAACCGACGACGAAACGGTTGGGGATGCGAAAACCGGCATAATGGCACGGATATTCGACCTGCGCCGTTCCTTCCTTCACTAATAGTGAGACGAATTTCAACGAAACTGGTTTCAATTCCAGCAGCTTTTTTTCAAGAAAAGAGACCGACAAGCCGGAGTCGATAATATCTTCCACGACGATCACATGCCGGTCTTCGATGTGGCAATCAATTTCCTTGCGCACTTTCACGACGCCGGAGGTGCGCATCGCCTCGCCATAGCTGGAAATTTTGATGAAATCGACTTCGCAATCAATGCTGACGTGGCGCAGCAAATCGGCAAAAAACAAAAAGCTGCCGTTGAGCACGCCGATAAACACCGGGCATTTTCCCGCATAATCCGCCGAAAGCTCATGCGCCAACTCTTGCACGCGCGCCTGAATCTTTTCTGCCGTGATTAAAATCGGATATTGCTGCTTTAAAAACTTGGCGATGGTTTCGGGCACACGTTGCTCCTCTACAGCGATTTCACTCGTACCGGCGATCAATCTGGTTTTGAATGCGGCAATAACTGCAAATGCAACACCGTGCGCGTTGCCGGTGTTATTTTATAACGATCATCGAGGCGATAACCGCAAACCCAGATGATAGCGTCACCGGCGAGAATCGGCGTCGTCCGGCGACGATGTTGCGGCACTTTTAAATCGGTAAAAAAGTCCGATAATGTTTTGGAGCCGCTTCCCAAACCGGCCGTCCCCGGTGTGCCCAGCGGCACGAAGCGATCACCAGGCTGCAGAAAGCGCACCCGCAATTCGCCTTCCACTTTTGCTGCGTCCACAAATTGGGAATTGGCATTCACCTGTTCACGCCAATCTCGCGGCAACTCCTTGCGCTGGACTAAAATTACAAATTCAGTCCCGGCAATTTCACCGGGTTCGCCAACCGCCACTGGAGCCGAGAAGTTATTTGCCTTTTGCTCTTTGCCCTTTGCTCTTTGCTGCCGAAAAATCGCGCCATCGTGATCGACACATACTTCAATTTGCTGCCGCCAAATATAGCGCTTGCCCGTGAATTTTTTTCCTGCGGGCGGTGAATGCAACAATTCGAGCAGTCGCGCCGTTTCCGCAAAACTCGGCTCCACCGGTTGCCGCAAAAGTTCCTGCATCACGGCGCGAATGACATAACGCTGTATTATAGGAAAATACTTCCAAAATAATTCAAGATCAAGAATAATTTTACCGGATTGGCGTTCTTTTATCACCTCCGGCAAACGCGCCGCGGCTTCCGCCTGCAAATAATTTTCGGCGGCAACGGCGATATGCGACAGATGTTCGAGGCTGCGCGCAATTTGCGGGTTAAAGCGCGTTTTGATCAGAGGCAACAATTCCTGCCGGAGGCGATTACGCCGGAATTTGGTATCCATGTTGGTATGATCATCACGCCATTGTAATTTCCGGGATTTGGCATAATTTTCAATTTGTGCGCGCGCGAACGGCAGGAGTGGCCGCAACACTTTCGTTTGTAGTTGCCCCTTCAGGGGTTGAGCTTCTGAAAAAAAACCGGCGTCGGGTTGAGAAAAATTCTTATCACTTTCAGAAATTGGAGTGCTATTTTCCAGACAAAGCCCCCTCTCCGCCGCCATTCCCGTCAGCCCCGCCAGCCCGCAGCCGCGCAACAGGTGCGCTAAAATGGTTTCAGCCTGATCATCCTGCGTGTGTGCTGTGACGATCGCACGCGCTTGCCAAGTCTGGCGGCATTTTTCCAAAGCCAGGTAGCGCAATTCTCGCGCGGCAGTTTCAAGCGAGCGTTTATGCTCACGGGCATAGGCCAAAACGTCGACGCGCTCCGCATAAAATGGCAAACCGGCATCCTGCGCCAACGCCTGCACAAACTTTTCATCATCATCCGACTCGCTGCCGCGCAGTTGATGATTGACATGCGCCACGGC
>CAYZFF010000026.1:14500-25712 GCA_964477305.1 uncultured Cytophagia bacterium | reverse complement strand
GTTGCTGATGGGCATATTGATTTTAGAAAAAGTGAAACTTTATATCACCTTCACTGCACTCGCTTCACCCACCATCTCCACTTGCAGCACCATCGGCAAACTTTCTTTAATGCTCTCCACGTGCGTCACTAAAAAAATCTGCCGAAAATAATTGTTCAACTGTTGCAGCGCCGTGAGCATCATCAATTTACGTTCTTCATCTTGCGAGCCGAAAATCTCGTCAAGCACGATGAATTGTAGTGGCGGCTTGCCCGTGCGCTGGGCAATCACCTGGCTGATTGCGACCCGCAAACAGAGATTCGCCACATCCTGTTCGCCGCCGGAAAACCGCGCCAAACCATGCCGCGCGTTTTTATCGTAAAGAAAAATATTGTACGATTCATCCAACTCCAACAAACTATAGCGGCCCGCGGTAATGAGGCGCAGCAACTCCGAGGCGCGATCAGCGATCAGCGGACGCAAACGGCCAGCCAACTCCGCCCGAAAGTTTTTTAAATGATCTTGCAACGAATCGAGCACGATCACCTCGTGTTTCGTACGCGCGATTGCCGTTTGCAATTCGCGGGCTTTATCCAGCGTTTGCTCCAAATTGCGCGTCTCTGCAGCGGCTGCCGCCATCTGCGCCTTGGCCTCGCCGAGTTCTTGCTGGCTGCGCAGATAATTGCCGTTGGCAACATCATGCGTTTGGCGCGCCGATAAATAAATTTCCTCGTGATACTGCAAAACGCCCAATTGCGCCTGCAAATCCACTTCATGCTGTTTTAAAGCCGTGCTCTGGTTTTGCGACTCTTCAAGGCGGCGCTGGAATTCCGGCAGCCGGGCGGCACGCGTCTCCAATTGCGTCAATTCGCGATTCCGCGCCTCAACTTCACGTAATTCCTGCTGCACCTGCGTGAGCCGGGAGGCGTCAAAGTGAGCCGGACCCAGTTGTTGAATTTCATTTTGCACAGTTTGCAAACGTTTTTGCAAATCAGCAATTTCACTTTGCTGGCGCAGCAAATTACTTTGCAGCAGATTCATGCGCTCGCGTTGGGCGCGAAGATTTTCTTTCTCTTGCCGGCTCTGCTCTTCCACAACAATCAGTTGCTGCAAAAGCCCTTCGGCTTTTTTTTTCGTTTCATCTTTGGCGATGTATTCTTTGCGCAACTGCGCCAGCTCATTTTCATAATACTTCACCACCGTCGCAAAATGCTCCGCCAGCGGGCGCGTACAAACCGGGCAGGGGCCTTGTGTGCCGAGTTTTTGCACCTCTGCTAATTTCGCCCGAAAATCGGTGCCGCGAGTTTTGACGCTTTCCAATTCTTTTCCCAGCCGGCTTTCTTCGGCCCGGCCTTGCAACACCTCCGCTTGCGTTTGTTGATAGCGCGCGGCTGCCGTTTTTTCTTGCTCATCCAAAGACTGAAAAGCTTCAAGTTGTTGCTGCCATTTTTCGCCCTCGGCCTTTTTAAGCTGGCTTTGTTCAAGCAGCGTTGTGGCCAATTTTTGCTTTTCTTGAATCTGCAACACGCGTTGCTGATTCAATTGCAGCATGTCGTGCTCACGCCGCAAAGTTTCGTGCTGTTTGCGCGCCGGACGCAACGCTTCAAGTTTGGGTTGTTCGGCAAAAATCTCATTTTGATCTTTCTCAATCTGGCGCTGTTGATTCATCAATTCGTGCTGTCGAATCCCAATCGTCGTCAGCTCGGCTTGCAAGCGCTGATGTTGATCGCGGCGGGTGGTTTCCGCATCTAATTTTTTTCGTGCCGTTTCCAACGCAACGGCACATTGCCGGCCGCGTTCTTCATGCTCTTGCAACGCGTTTTGCGCCGCTTGCAAACGTGCTTGCTGTTGCTCTAATTGTTGCGCCAGCGCCGTCACCTCAACCTGAGTTGTTTGCGCGCCTTCCAGAAATTTGCGTTTGGCGTTGGCGTCACCCATCACCTGTTGCCGCGCCCGATCAACCGCTTCCAGATTGATCAACCGGCTCACAATTTTGCGGCGCTCTTCATTTTGCAAATCACTCAACGCCGCCAGTTCTTTTTGTTTCGCAAATATTGAAACTTCAAACGCGCGCTGATCAAGCCCCAGCAATCTTTCGATTTCCTGATTGACGCCGCTGTCGCGAACCGCTGCCGGCACCAAGCTGTCGCCGTGATAAAGTGCGGCTTCGCTGGCGGCATTCTTTCCGGCAAGCGAACGGAAAACGCGATACTTCTCGTGCCCCAGCTTGAAAGCCAGCTCCACTTCGCAATTGTCGCGTTCATCGGCAAATTGCGAGCGGATTTGCAGTTTATCGGTGCGCGCCGCACGGCTGCCATAAAGCGCCCAGGCAATCGCTTCCAATAAAGTCGATTTACCCGCGCCATTACGCCCCAATAGGCCAATGACATTTTCCGGAAATTCAATCTCAACGCGGCTAAATCGGCGGAAATTATAAAGACGGAGGGAATGCAGGATCATGAGGTGATTTGGCGTTCACACGATTTTCTAAAATTGTGTAATACCAGCAACGTGAAATTAATTTTCAATTTAAAATTTATAACGCTGTTTGCTAAGGGGTAAAAGCGGCACAATGCCTATTCAAGAGCCGCCGGCTTCTTGATTCTCCGCCTCCATTAAATAGCGCATGCCTTCGCGTTCAAGTTCTTCGCGCGATAACGCGCCATCGCCATTCGTCGCGAGATAACGCGCGAATTCATCGCGCAACGAGCCAATGTGTCCGATCGCCGTACTCGCGACCTCCGCACCCGCCAGCGAGTTACTGGCGATGATGTGCAATTGCCGCTCAAAATGAAAGGCAGCCGCAAAGAGTTGGTCAATGGCAGATAAATCAAGCTGCAAATACGAATCGCGGGAAAGATTTTGCAATTCGAGAGAAACCAGTGCGTCGCGAATTTCCGTGTTGGCTCGTTCTTCCAACTCGCGCATAATTTCAACCGGCGATTTCCCCGCGCAATCCAGCATTGGCAAACGCCGCATCGGGCGCGAGGGAATCGTGACGTATTCCCACGTGCGGTTGGCCAAATCGCCGCGAATGTAGCCGGAAGCGTAACCGGCTTCATTAAAACTCGTGCGCTCGGTGGAGCCGGAATAAAAGGTGTGGTCGTTCATCGCGAGATGGCGGTGGTAATGGCCAAGCGCAATATAGTCAAATTTGATGCCGAGCCGCGCTTCCGGGTCTTCGAGAAATTGCTCATTAAATTCTCCCATGCGCGTGTCCAAACCGTCGCTGCTTGCCGCGCGCCAGCCGCCGTGTGTCACCAGGAGGTTCCAGTCGGCATTCGCGTCCACCTGCATTTCCGCGTAAGCTTTTTCAAGCTCGGTGGTCAGCGAACAATGCGGCAGCCCATGAATGGCGCAAGATTTTCCGGAAGCTGGATGCCGGAGAATAAATTTTTCGTAACGCCCCTGATAGCAAGCTTGTACGTTAGGCAAAACCGTGATCGCTTCAAAGATATTTCCCAACGCGCGAATGCGTGGCATGGAGTGATTGCCCGCAACAACAACGAATGGAATATCGGCTTCAGCCAATCGCGATAAACCAGCCAGGGCAACGGCGATGGCGCGGTTATTCGGGCGGGGCGATTGAAACAAATCACCGGCATGCACAACAAAATCCGGCTTCTCCGCGACAATCGCATTAATCACCCGCCACCAGGCGTCGTAAAAATCCTGCTCCCGTCGATTTACGCCACTGACGGAATCAATTTTAGAATAATCCGCATAGCCGAGATGAGTGTCGGCGAAATGAATGAAACGCATAAGAGGTAATAAAAGATAAACGGAAAACAGACAAAGTTAATTTATGCAATAATCTTTTTATCTGTTTGTCTTTTTATCTGTTTTGAAAAGTTATCGGTTCCCTGCGTTACCGCCCGGTCGCGACGAGGGTTTAGTAATCGTCTGTGCAAATTCAATTTCCCCGTTTTTGTTGATAAACTGCGCATGAAATTCTTCCGCGGCAACGCGGAACCACGTAAAGCCCAGATCGGTGGCGGCAAAGATCGTGTTGCTTTCCCAAACGGTGTCCCGCGATTTCGCCGCGGTGCCGGAAACAATATAGTTCACCCCGGCAACCGGCTGCAGAAGCTGGCGATCGTGATCATGACCGCACAAGTAAAAATCGACGCGATACTTTTCGAGCAGCGGGCGAATATATTTTTGCATCGCCGGAGTATCGCCGTGCTCGCCGTTGGAAAAAACAGGATGATGTCCGAACACAACTTTCCAGGCGGCCGTTGATTTCGCCAATTCCGTTTCCAACCAATCAACTTGTGCGCTGCCCATAATCCCAATTTTATTCAAAGCCTCGGTGTCGAGCGCAAAAAACTGGATCGTCGCGCTTGCGTCCACACTGCGGGTGAAAGTATAATACCGGGCCGGCATTTGCCATTTCGTTTGGCGCTGTTGGGCATACTTGACTTGCGCATTCGGATCGGCGTTCTTTTTATAATCATGGTTGCCTAACGACGCGAAAAACGGCACATTGAGGCTGGGCAAATTGTAAATCGCCTCAAACTTTTTTTCCCATTGGGGGTCATTCACCGAAGTGACCCCACTGCTGTAGAAATTATCTCCCAGTAATAACACGAAGTGTAACGAATCACGGCTGGCTTTGGCGTTCATCAAACCCGCGATGTGTCGCTGCGCCGGGCTGCCCGTGCCCCAGTCGCCTATCGCGATGAAATACACATACTTTTTGCCGGCAACAATCGGTGGTACTATAAACGGCGGGGTTGGTCGCGCGCCTTTTACCAGGGTGCCGTCTGCGTCGTCATCATCCGATTTTTTCTTCTTCTTTTTTTTCTTTTTATCGTCGTCCGACTTTGCCTTGGACTTTTTTCGTGTTATCGCAGCCGTATCAGCACTGGCGATAGCAGACGCATCCGCAGCAGGTAAATCCCCAATTAAACAAAATAACGCGATCAAAATACAAATGGCGACAACACCTCGTTGGCGCCAGTCCAAACGCTTCATCATGGTTGCAGTTCTCCGTTGCTTGATTCGAATGGATAAATTTGCCAATGGCAGAACTAATTTATAAAAAATTTGCCAGGAATGCAATTTCTAAAATACTCATTGCATTTTCATATATCTTCATTTATATTGCCTACAACACAGGTGTTTCGCCGGCGATAAAATTTAGCCGGCGGAAAGAATAGGGAATGTCGTGCAAATCGACAACTGCCCCGCAACTGTAAGCAGCAATGATTTTTTTGCGTGCTATCAAGTCACTCTCGCCGCGAGGGGAAGGCTTGATAGTTGACACCGCTGCAAGTCAGGAGACCTGCCTGTGCATTGCGTCCACGTTTCCGGCGATGCCAAAGCCGGAAATCGGCCTTCGAGGGCAAGGCACGGTGGCTGTAAAGTTGATCGCTTTTCTACAGCCCCACTTCCTCGAAGTGGGGCTTTTTTTCGCCCCGCTTCGTCATGCATTCCCGCCTTGCCTCGGTGCCCCATTTCATTTTTTAAATTTTCACGGAGGCGAGATGTTCAAAAAGAAATTCGCGCTCACATTGCAGATTTTGCTTTTGGCCAATTGGGCCACGGCGCAAAACGGCAAGCTGATTCGCGGCCAGGTGACGGATACGCAAACCGGCAAGCCGTTAGCCGGCGCCAATGTCTTACTCATCCCGCAGGGTGGCGGCGTGAGCAGCGACGCCAACGGGCGTTTTCACTTTTCGGCATTAACTGAGGCGGATTCATTGCGCATCAGCTTTATGGGTTATCGCACCGCGACGCTTGCGCTCGCGCCAATTCCCGCCGAGCTAAAAATCAAGCTCGACGCCATCACGCTGCTTTTCTCGGAAACGTTAATCACGGCGACGCGACAAGCGGCTGTACGCGCGGAATTGCCTTCGGCCACAGAGTTGGTGGAAATCAACTCACCACAAATCGTGGCCAGACAAAATATCGGCGAGGCGCTGTCACAGGCGCAATCGATTTTTGTCAAAGAATATGGCAGCATCAACGGCCTCAAAACGATTAACCTGCGCGGCGCCGGTGATGGGCAAACTCTCGTGCTCACAGACGGCATCCGCTTGAACAACCCGCAAACCGGCGGCCTCGATGCGAGTTTGCTGTCGCTCGTCGGTATCGACAAAATTGAAATCGTGCGCGGCAATGCCTCGGCGCAATATGGCAGTGATGCCATCGGCGGCGTGGTTCATTTGCGCACCCTGCCACCGCCCGCCGGATTCTCCAGCTCGCTGCAAACAAGTGGCGGCAGTTTCGGTACGTTCAACAGTCGCGCGCAGTTCGGTTATGGACGCGCCCATTGGCGTGGGGCCGTAACGCTGGATCGCCTCGTGAGCGACGGTGACTTTCCCATTGACGCTGCCGGCAAAATGAAACGCGAAAATAACGGCTCCCAACGTCGCGAAATCTTTGCGCGCCTGGCAGGGAATTTTCGCGATGATCTCAGTTTGCAACTTTTGCATCGCAGCAATAAGCTCGAACAAGGCGTGCCGGGATCGTTGCAATATCTCAGTGACGATGCGCGGCAGAAAGATTTGAATCATCTCACCAGCGCCGCGGTGGAATGGAATAAAAATTCCTGGTTGCAGCTCGCGGCGCAATTTTCCGCCGAGCGCCGCGACCAGCGTTATGACGATCCCGATCCGTTTTTTGCCATCGCCAGCCATCATGAAGTGGCCTCCGATCTCGGCGCGTTACAAAATCGCGCGCGTCTGCATGCGACTCTCGACGTGCTCGGCGGCGGCGAAATCGGGCATTACCGTCTCACCAGCACCGATCTCGGTAAGCCGGAACGCACCCAGCGCAGCGCCTTCGCGCAGGTGGAATGGAAGCCGCTGGCGCAAAAACAAAGCCGCTGGCAATTCAAACTTATTCCGTCGTTACGTTACGACGATTATTCGGATGCCGGCCAGCGCACCAGCCCGAAGCTCGCATTCGCGCTCAACCGCGGCGCGGCATCCCGGCTCAATTTGCACGGCAGTGTTGGTAAATCTTTTCGCGTGCCGAGCATGAATGATTTGTTTTGGCCCGCCGGGCCTTTTCTGGCGGGCAATCCGAATTTATTGCCGGAACGCGGCCGCGAAATTGAGGGCGGCGTGCTGTACGAATTTTCACGCGCCGGAAACTGGCAACTTGAACTGGCCGGCTTCAATTCTAAAATTAACGATTTGATTGTCTGGACCAGTGATGCCAATTTCTTTTATTCGCCAGTCAATTTGGAGAATGCCAAACTGCGCGGCGTCGAGTTGAGTGCGGCATGGCGCAGCAACGGTGATCGTTGCAATTGGCGCGCGAATTACACCCGGCTCGCGGCAACCAATGCCGGCGCCGATCCGCAAACGAACGGCAAGGATTTAGTTTACCGGCCGCGCGATAAATTCGACGCGCAGGTTAATCTGGATTTGCGCCATTTAACGTTCGGTGGTAATTTTCAATTCGTTGGCAAGCGTTTCACGAAAGTGGATAACAGCCAATCACTGCCAGCGTATCGGGTGGCAAACTTTTCTCTCAGCCGTCAAATTCGTTTTAACGAATTGAGTACGCTGCTTCATCTGGAAATGCGGAACGCGTTTGACCAACATTTTAGCGTTGTCGAAGGCTATCCGCTGCCGGGCCGCGAGTGGCGCGCCACGGTGCGGCTGGGAATTTAAAATTTGTTGCCGGTTGCTTGCTGCTGATTGCAATAATATGTGATTGGCAGCAAGCATTTTTTAAACGCTGCATTGACTATTTGAATTTAGTTTGTTATATTGTTGGCGGTCAAACTTTTAAGGAGTTAAATTATGGAAATAACCATTGATGACGTACTTGAAGATCTGATCGCCGTTGAGCCGTTGCTCTTGAATTACGAAAAGAAATATAAAGTGCGCACGCCGCATTTTTATAAACTCTACAAAGACGGCAAACTCGAAGAGCGGTGGGATTTTATTGATTGGGCCGGCCTCTATGAAATCAAACTTGACCGGGAAGAATCTTACGCACAGCTTGCCCATGAGACCATTCAATTGCTTCCACTAAAAACCGGGCCGGCTTTACAAGAGGCGTAGATTATGGTTGAAAACCCTTTGGCAAGCCCGGAGCGGTACGAAGTTTTTGTTTATTCTATTCAACATCGTTATCCTCAAATTAAAATCTCGACGCTTGTTTTAAAACGTGCCGGAAAACTATTCGGCGAACTTGCCGGACAACTTGTTTTTGAAAATGCAGTTCGTCTCTTTGTCAAGGAACGTCTCGATTTTAAGAATGCTGTCATCAAGGGTTATGGTTACGAAGTTTGGCGGGGAACACAAAAACTTTATTGGTACGATTCACAGGAGCATCCTAACGACCCGACACTCGCCGGTACACACCCTCATCACAAACATATTCATCCCGATATCAAACACCACCGCGTTCCTGCTCCAGAATTACAATTTGATGAGCCCAATTTGCCCTTCCTGATTCACGAAATTATTGGTAATTTGTTGTCACAAATCGTTATGAACTAGTACAACCTTAGCCACATTATTTCCGGAGAAAACATGCCTCGTTCATTTTATTTGCGTGATTCAATTGCAGCCTTCGCGTCGAGTTTATTTCTTGCCGTTCCGTTGGTTTTATTCGCTCAAACCGATTATATGGTTCTGCACCGCAATGCAATGGTCGCGGACG
The DNA here is from genome assembly GCA_964477305.1 of uncultured Cytophagia bacterium. Taxonomy (GTDB): domain Bacteria; phylum Zhuqueibacterota; class Zhuqueibacteria; order Zhuqueibacterales; family Zhuqueibacteraceae; genus Zhuqueibacter. The sequence continues at coordinate 17,105 of CAYZFF010000026.1, read as the reverse complement.
GCCACAATGACACCGTCGGACGCATGCTTGATGAAAAGCTCGATATTTCCCAACGTTTGCCCGACGGCAATATCGACCTACCGCGCTTAAAAGAAGGCGGTTTGGATCTACCTTTTTTCGGCGCCTGGGTTGATCCGAAATATATGACTTCGGGCACGGGTAAAGAGAAAGATCAGTCCGCAGAGCGTGTGCATGCCATGATTGACGCGGTCGAAAAATTGGTGGCGGCGAATCCGCGTGCAGTTGGTTTTGCGAAAAGTTCAGTTGAGGCCGAGCGACTCATTGCCGGCGGCAAAATTGCAATGGCGATGGGCATCGAAGGCGGCCATGCCATTGAAAACAGTCTCCCCGAGTTAGAACGTTTTGCGCAACGCGGCATTCGTTACATGACGCTGACGTGGAACAACTCGCTCGATTGGGCCACTTCCGGCAAAGACGAAGCAGAAAAAACCGATCTTACGTTTCGCGGTTTGACAAAATTTGGCAAGCAAGTGGTTAGAAGAATGAATGATCTCGGCGTGATGGTGGATATTTCGCATGTCGGCGTGCAAACGTTCTGGGACGTGATGCACACGACACGCAAGCCGGTGATTGCAAGCCATTCCTGCGCGTACGCATTGTGCGCCCATTTTCGCAATCTGCGCGACGATCAAATCAAAGCCGTCGCGAAAAACGGCGGCGTGATTTTAGTCAATTTTTATGCGGGTTTTCTCGATAGCACGTATGATCGGAGAAGGGCCAAATCCGAGCCGTTGCTTGACAAGCTCCGCAAGCAAGCCACTGATCCCGACGGCACGTTTAATCAAGTGAAATTCGGCCAACTCGTGCAAGAGCAAGGCGGCGAGGAGATTAAATCACTCCGTCCGCCGCTCTCCTTATTGATCGATCACATCGAGTATATTGCCAAACTTGCCGGGCCGGAATATGTTGGTTTGGGTTCCGATTTCGATGGCGTCTCCGCGCTACCGCAGGAAATGGATGATGTCAGTAAATTGCCGCTCATTACCAAATCGCTGCAAGAACGCGGCTGGAGTGATGATGCCATCAAAAAAATCCTCGGCGGCAATTTTATGCGCGTGTGGAAGGCAAATGAGAAGAAGTAACACGCTATCACTCTGAGCCAAGCCGAAGGGACCATGCCATCGGCCCCACCGGGCGAATGCTTAAAGCTTGCACGCTTCCTCGTTTGAAAATTCCTTCCATCAATTCCGTGTAATCCGCAACAGATTCGCTTGGCAAAAAAACCTGAATCGTCCCTGCGAAGCCGCCGCCGTGAACCCGGCAGGCGCCTTCGCCGCGGGCAGTGAGAAAATTTTCCGTCAACGCCAGTGCCAACATGACGCCCTGCTCCGTAACCTTTTGCGGCGTGAAACAATTTTGCAACCAGCACAGCGAGGAATGACCGGAGGCATTGACCGCGCGAAGAAATGCAAAAAAGTCTCCGGCGCGGAGCGCCGCAATCTCGCGATCAACGCGTTCGTTTTCATCAAAAAAATGCAGCGCCCGCAACACGGCCCGATCACCAACCTGCGCCCGAAGTTGTGGGATATTGTTGAGAATCTCGTCTCGTCCTATTTCCCGGCAAAAATTTTTCCCGAATTGCCTGGCAACAGCTTGCATCTCGCGCGGTATCGCGGCATAATCCTCCGTGAGATCAGCGTGCTGGCCCCCGGTGTCAACAACGAGCATGCAGTAATTCGCCTTAGCAAAGTCAAACTCAATTTTTTCGATGCGCGGTTGTTGCGGGTTGGCAAAATCAATAGCAACGATGCCGCCGGTCGCGCAAGCGACTTGATCCATCAGGCCACAGGGTTTGCCGAAATAGACATTCTCCGCGTATTGGCCGATTTGCGCGAGTCCTAAAGCCTCAACGGTGTTTTCATTATAAAAATTGTTGAGTATGGTTCCAATCAAAACTTCGAACGCCGCGGAAGAACTAAGCCCCGAGCCTACCATCACCTCGCTGGTGATACACGCCTTGAAACCGCCCACTTGATAACCCAACTGCTGAAAGCGCGCGGCGATGCCGCGAATCAGTGCTGGCGTGGTCCAACGTTCGAGGTCGCGAGGTTCAAGGTCGTTTAGATCAATAACAAAAGGCTCTTCATATCCTTGCGAGTAAACAGTAATGTGCTGATCCGCAATGGGCGCCGCCGCCGCGATGGAATCGAGATTGATACTCGCCGCCAGCACTTTGCCGCGATGGTGATCGGTATGATTACCGCCAATTTCGGTGCGCCCCGGAGCGCTGAAGAGATCAAAGGTTGATGGCTGAAAACGCTGCTGAAACTCCTGAACTAAAGTTTGATAACGGCGGACTTGTTTGGAAAGTGCCGTGGAGTCGGTTCCATAAAGCGCAGCTAACCGTTGTCGCCATTGCGAGGTTTCTATCATGTGGAACAATCGTTTTAAAAAAATTTGTCGGCGTGACAAATTTAAGCCTGTTACGTTTAGGTTTTAAAAATTCAGCCCGCCAAAGAAATCACCAAAATCCCAACAAAAATCAAAACGGCGCCGAGGCTGCGAATTTTCCCGAATGACTCCCCGAGCCAGCGCCAACCGGCGAGCGAAGCGAGAACGATACTGATTTCACGAATGGCGCCGA
>CAYZFF010000026.1:0-14400 GCA_964477305.1 uncultured Cytophagia bacterium | reverse complement strand
TGCAGAAAAGCCGTCGAGCCGCGATCTCCGGTTTTTCCCAACGCCCGCAAAGCTTCGGCCTGCGCGAGATAACTATCATCTTTTGTAAAACGGTTTTTAAAAAAACCGGCCAGTTCCGGGCGCTTTAAATCGCCCAGCGCTTTCAGCGCCGCAACGCGCACGCGCGAATTTTGATCGTGGCATTTGCTTTTGAGAAATGCAATGGAGGCCGCTGCTTGCCGGCTTCCGATTGCTTCGACCGCGGCGCGGCGCACGGCCCAGAAAGTATCTTGCGTCGCACATTTTAGCAATACCGTCGTCACCCGAACATCGGCCACTTGCTTCGCAAGTTGTCCCGCCGCCCACATCCTCCCCATGGCGTCATCATGCTGAAGTTGATAGAGCAATTCGTCCGTGGTTTTCGCAAAGGACAATTCCTTGAGCAAGTGATCGCTCGCATCGAAGCGAACCAGCAAAGGTTTTTCTGCGCAATCAAACTCAACATTCTCTTCTTTATTTTGCAACCAGATTTTGTGAGCGTATTTTTGCGATAAAGTTGCGATCCCAATTTCGACCGGTGTTTTAAAAATCGGGATCCATTCCGAAGTTTCCTGAGTTTGGGTTATTTTGAGTTGCAGTTTTTTAGTGTTTTCATTCCATAAATAACTCACGTCGAAAACCGGATGGCCGGCTTTGAAAATCCATTGCGCGAAAAACCAGTCCAGATTTTGTCCGGTTGCTTCCTTGATCGCCGTCATGAGTTGATACGTATCGACCGCCTGAAACGCGTGTTTGTGGAGAAAGTGGGACAGCGCGCGCTGAAAAGGCTGGTCGCCCATGATCCAGCGCAGCATGTGCAGAACGACGGCGCCTTTCGGATACGTATGACTGTCGAAATTATCATTCGGAAAGACATAGCGATCAAACACGATGGGACGCTTGTAGCGATTGGCGGCTTCGCGCAAATAAGCGTTTTTCTTTTCATGCAAATTCAACGCGCCTTCGTCCTCGCCGAGATCGTGTTTAGAAAAAAGATATTCACCGTAAGTTGCAAAACTTTCATTAATCCACGTGTGGCTCCACGTGCGCATCGTGACAAGATTACCCCACCATTGATGCGCGGCTTCATGCGCCACCAGCCAATGGCTCGGAAAATCTTTTTCGGCCTTTTCATCGTGAATCGTGCTTTGCCCCACCACCGTTGCCGTTGTGCTCTCCGCGCCCCCACCGATGCCCGGAATCGTAATTTGATCGTATTTCACCCACGGATAAGCAAAACCGTATTCTTTATTAAAGAAGGCAATAATCTCCGGCGTTTTACGAAACGAGCGCATGGCCTCTTTCGCCGCTTGCGGATAAACCCAGTAGTTGATCGGTAGCGCGTCAAGTGAATCGCGCACGACAACATACGGCCCTGCCGCCAACACAAACAGATAAGTCGAATGCGGTTGCGCCATCAACCAGTGAAAAGTTTTCGTCTGATTTTTTGTATCCTCAGTTTCACTGACAAGCCGCCCGTTTGAAATCACGTTGTAATCACGGCGCACGGTCGCAATCAACTCTTGCGTGGCTTTGTCGTTCGGCTGATCGTTGCACGGAAACCAATGCCGCGCGCCTTCGGGAAACGAAAGCGTGTTGATCAAACGCGGATTGTCCGGCGTCGCCTCTTTGAAATCCAGCCCGAGATCGTAGTCCGGCGACATGCCGTATTTTTTGGGGTCGGGTTGCGGATTAACCGAATAATAGGAAACGGAGAAAGCAAGCGTGTCACCGTAATGATACGTTCGCCCAAGTTGCACGACGACGCTGCTGTCGGTTTGTGTAAATTTCAGCGGTTGCGCATTGGCATCGACAACCGCAGTGACTTTGAGAATTTCCGCATCTAGCTCGCATTGGTTGAACGTTTCAGAAAAGGGCGTGAGCGTGATGGTATTCTCGCCCCAAAACGTTTTTTGCTCTTCATCAAATTTGAGCTTGAGGCGATAATGGGTTACGTCATAATCACGGCTGCGTTCGGCCCGGCGCGGCCGGCTGTAAACGTCGACTTTTTGAGATAATGCCGACTCAGTGACACAAATAATCAGAGAAATAATGAATAAAAATAATTTTGGCATATTTTCAAACCATTTGAGAAAAGCGGCGAAGTTATTTGCCCCGCGCCTTCACGTCATAGCAGAGCAGCACATCCTGATCACGCAAGTAAAGTTTGCCATTGGCAATGACGGGATGGGCCCAAGCCGGCTTCTTGGTGCGGTCGGGTTGAGCAAAGCGGCCGCGCTCAATGTATTGCTTTGGGCTTGGTTCGATTAAAAGCATCGTGCCGTCCTCGAGGCGATAGTAGAGCCGGCCATCCGCAAAGGCCACCGAGCCTTTCGGCGCGCGCTTTTCGCCGCGACGCTCATCCCACATCACATTGCCAGTTTGGAAATCGAGGCAGGCGAGATAGCCACCAGAATTGCCGCCGTTCGCGCCATATAAATTGCCTTCGAAGAGAATCATGCCGCCGTGATGATTTTGCATCTGTTTGGAAAAATAGACTTCCTCGGCTTTGACACCACCGTTCGCCTCTTTGCTCAATTTCACTAACCCACCGCCGTTATCGTAGGCTGAAGCCGCGAACACTAGGCCATTGTGGTAGAGCGGCGTGGAACAATTAATACCGTAATTGTTGGAGGGCTTGTCATACCGCCAGAGAAATTTGCCGTCGGATGCCGCAACCCCAACGAGCGCCTTTGCGGTGAGCTGCACGTATTGGCGCTGCCCCTCGAAGTCAATGGCGATGGCCGAGGCATAGGCGGCGCTGGGACTGTCGGGCACCTGGCTCTTCCAGATCGTCTTGCCGGTTAACTTGTCGAGCGCCACGATGGTCGCATCTTTACCGCCGGGAGTGCAGATGACCTTATCGCCATCAATCAGCGGCGACTCGCGAAAACTCCAGATCGGTACTTGTCCGCCGAAATCGCGCTGGAAACTGCGCTGCCAAATGATCTTGCCGTCTCGAACTTGCAGGCAAGACACATCGCCGGCCAAGCCGATGACATAGAGCCGTTCGCCATCAACCGTCGGCGTGCATCCCGGACCATCTTTTCCCGGCGGCTCTTGCTGCTGGAAAGCCGTTCCAAGGCGCGTCACCCAAATTGTTTTGCCGTCCTTCTCAGACAAAGCCCAAACGACTTCGTCCGCGCCGCGATTGCTCATGCCGAAAATTTTTCCGGCGGCAATGGAAGGCGTGCTTTCGCCGCCGCCGAGGCTGCTGATCTTCCAAGCCAGTGGCGGACCCTCTTTCGGCCATTCTTTGAGAAGGCCGCTTTCTTTGGAGATGGCGTTCCGGTCGGGGCCCTGCCACTGCGGCCAATCGAAGGATTGCGGTGATGATACTGCGAAGGCTATCGCGCTGAACACGGCCAACGCGAGATACAAGGCGAAACGTTTCATGACAAAATTTCCTTATTCGTGTTCAAAAATACTTTTAATTTTTTAATGGTTTTATCAACGTCTCCGGCGTCGCCGGGCGCATCTGCAGCACGCCTTTTTCCTGCATGACTTTTTCAATATCACTCAACTCTGCCGGAATGAAATCGGTGAAATTCTCCACGCCGGTTTCCGTGACCACGACAACGTCTTCGATGCGCACGTAAAGTTTCTCTTCCTGCACCCAGATCATCGGGTCAATGGAAAACACGGTTCCGGGTTGAATCGGCGTGCGCGTGTAAACGCCGACGTCGTGTACCGCCATGCCGACCGGATGCGACAGATGGCCGCGAAACTTCAGTGCGTCGCGGCAGGCTTTCTCGTAAATCGGCTTGGAGAATTTCGTCGCGTTTAAAATTTTTTCCATCTCTGCCGCGGTTTCATCCATAATTTGCGCCGCGGTGACGTTGGGGCGAATGTATTTGAGCAGCGCGTTGCGATAGGTGAGAATGAAGCCGCACAATTCGCGCTGCGCCGGTGTAAACTTTCCGTTGACCGGCCACATACGCGCGATATCGCTGGTGTAATAACGATAGTCCGGTGCGTAATCCATTAGCACGAGATCGCCGTCTTGCAGCGCGTCGGTGTTGTGAAAATAATGTCCCATCCACGCATTCTTGCCACCGGCGGTGATCGACGGATAACCTTCGCGGCGGCTGCCGTTGATTTGAAAAATATATCGCGCCGCGGCATCGAGCTGATATTCAAACGCGCCTGGTTCGGTGCAACGCATTGCTTCCACGAGGCCCAACCCCGCGATTTGCGAAGCGCGGCGAATCAACGCAATTTCGCGCGGGCTTTTGACGAGGCGCATTTCATCGAGTATCGGCGAGAGGTCGCGAATTTCAAATTGCGGATAGCGCGAGCGCAACAACTGCACGAAATGGCCTTCGCGCGAGGGCCGGCCGTCCCACGGATCGGAAGCAATGCCGGCATTGCCGCTCAATGATTCATCGCGGCTATCGGCTTCGGTTTCGGAAGGACTCATCGGCGTGTAAAGCGCCGGCGCGGGCAGGCGCACGAGGCCGCCCCAAATCCAATCGCGCGGCATCAGCTCGAGGCCGCGAACGTTGTCAACGCCGGTGAGTTTTTTGATTAGCTCAGCATCTTCGGCGGTGAGCAATTTCCCTTCGTTGCGCTCGCGCGCCTCATCGCGATGCGGCAAATAGAGCGTGGTTTTGCGGCTGCGCCCGTCAAGCAAAATGTACGCATGCGGCGTTTCCAATCCGCTGAGATAATAAAACTCGTTGGATTGACGAAACACTTTAAAACCGTCCACCGCGGGCGCGCCCTGCACAATGGCGATGGCCTGATTGCCGATTTTATCATAAATTTTATTCCGCCGCGCGGCGAACTCTTCGGGAGGAAAATCGGTTTGATAGTGCACAGTTTCTTGCGCCAATGTCGCAAAAGCAAAGCCCCAAAATGCAATGAAACACCATCGTTTTTTCATCATCATTCCTTTTGATTGTTAACATTCGATCACATTCACCGCCAAACCGCCCTGCGAGGTTTCCTTGTATTTCGTTTTCATGTCTGCGCCGGTTTGCCGCATGGTGGCAATGACTTGATCGAGTGAGACTTTGTGCGTGCCATCGCTTTTCATCGCCATACGCGCGGCGTTGATCGCTTTCACCGCGCCCATCGCGTTGCGCTCGATGCAGGGAATTTGCACAAGTCCGCCGACCGGATCGCAGGTCAAACCGAGATTGTGTTCCATGCCGATTTCAGCAGCATTTTCAACTTGCTCATTGGTGCCGCCCAGCGCCGCAGCGAGGCCAGCGGCAGCCATCGAGCACGCCACACCGACTTCGCCCTGGCAGCCAACTTCGGCGCCGGAGATCGAAGCATTTTGTTTGTAAAGTTTTCCCATCGCGCCGGCCGTGAGAAAAAATCGAACGATGCCTTCGTCAGTTGGATTAGCTGAGAGCCGTTGGTAATAATGCAGCACCGCCGGAATGATGCCGGCCGCGCCATTCGTCGGAGCGGTGACGACCCGCCCGCCCGCAGCATTTTCCTCATTTACCGCGAGCGCGTAAAGATTCACCCAATCCATCACACTGAGTGGATCGCGCAGCGTTTTTTCCGGATTCATCGTTAAGTCGCGATACAGTTCCGGCGCGCGGCGTTTCACTTTTAAGACACCGGGCAAAATTCCTTCTTGCCGCAGGCCGCGCTGCACGCAATCTTGCATCACCTGCCAAATTTGAAAAATTTTTTCGCGAATCGCCGCTTCCGGTCGCCAACATTTTTCATTTTCGATAACCAGTTGGTGAATCGTCAGGCCGTGCTCGCGTCCGAGTTGCAAAAGATCATCGCCGCTATTGAACGGAAACGGAATAGGCTGCGCTTCCGGAGATGCTGCCGGCGCCGTTGCTTCTTTTTCATCAACCACGAAGCCGCCGCCCACCGAGTAATAAACTTCTTTTCGTAAAAGTTTATCGTCGGCATCCCATGCCATAAATCGCATGCCATTGGGATGCAGCGGCAAAGAATTGTTATAATGGAAAACGAGATATTTCTGTTCCTCAAACCTAATTTCGTGCTTGCCCAACAGCGTCAGGCAATTGGAGCTTCTGATTTTTGCCAGCCGGGCGTCGATTTGATCGGGATCAACCTGATCGGGCCTCTCGCCTTCCAGGCCGAGCAAAATCGCGCGATCGGTGCCATGCCCTTTGCCGGTGAGTGCCAGCGAGCCGAAGAGCTCAGTCTGCAAAATCTTGGTTTGTTGCAGCAAATGATTGGCTTGCAGCGTTTCCACGAAGCGAAGCGCGGCCTTCATCGGGCCGACGGTGTGTGAGCTGGAGGGGCCGATGCCGATTTTGAAAAGATCGAAAATACTGATTTCTGACATGATGGAATTACCAGAAGTTTTCGCGAAGTCGGACTTGGTCAGGGAATTCTTATAAATTAAAAAACTCTTCGAGACCAAGTCCGACTTCACATTTTAAAAGTATTTTTGCAAATATTCTTGAACGACCAGAATATCGGATTGCAAGGTTAAATCCGGCACTGGCTCGGCGCGTGGAATCGTGAAGACAGCGTGTGGATTTTTTTGAACCATAATTTTGACCGCGGCAGGCAATTCTTTCTCTTCACGGATTGGATGCAGCGGCACGGTTTCGAGGCAGGGTAAAATTTGATCATACGCCAGGCGGAAAATATTCATGCTGACGCCGATACGTCCTGCAATCGCGACGCTGTCCATTTCCTCCTGCGAAGGTTTCTCAATAATATCGCTCAAATAACCGCGCGAACTTTTTTTGATAACGGCGAACGCCGAAATCCGTTCCGGCGAAAATTGCAACGCGGCGCGATCATAATCAATCATCGCATTCGCATGTGGCGCTTCCAGCATTAACCGCAACGCTTCGGCGGAATATAAGTTATCGCTATTGCAAACCGTAAAACATTCCCCGTGCCATTCCGGTGTAGCTTTGAGCGCATGCCACAATGCATCGGCGGTGCCCAGTGGCCGGGTGCGGCCGGCGGGAATCGGTTGCCGCACATAGGTAATCTTCAAATTGGCAAATTGTGCGGCGCCGCGGCCATTCTCATAATACGTTCGAATCGAATCATCTTTTTCACCAATTAAAATGACCACGTGCCGATAACCGGCCACAGCGATATTGTGAAGCAGATAATCCAAAAATGGGCGGTGCTCGCCGCCGACACCGATCATGGATTTGGATTTCTCTTCCGCATCGCGGCGCAACACCGGATCAAGTTGCGCCGAAGCCGGCTGTGCCTTTTTCATTCGTGAAGAAACGCCGCCGGCGAGAATGACGATATTTTGATGCATGCGCAAAACGATTTATAAAATTTTTAAATGGCCTCGTCCAAAATTGTTTTGCCTTATTTAATTTTCACTTCTATCAGCGCCGATTTGCCGCCACACCGCCTGACCGAGCGGCGTTGTGGCGTCGCCTAATTTCAGAATCACGTCGAAATGATTATAGCCGCGCATTTCCAGAACTTCTCGCGCTTCCCATGCGGCGGCGAATTCCCGGCTCTGCCGTTTGAATTCGGACGTTTCATTATCGCCCCAACTCACGATAAGTTCCGTCGGGACGCGAGGACGAAGAAACAACGGGCTGTGCCGTCGCGCCGCTTCGGCATCAAGCTGCAACGGATCATTAACGTACGTGAAGCGAATCGGTTCCAGATCAAACACGCCGCTCACCGCCGTACAGCCTTTGATTAAATGGTCAGGAAGCCCGAAGTCATGTTGCCAGTTTGTTGCGGTAACCATCACAGCTAAATGTGCACCTGCCGAACTGCCAGAGACGAAAATTCGCTGCCGGTTAACACCGAGTTCATCCGCATGTTGATATAACCACGCCAACGCGGCACGGCATTGTCGAACGATCTCATCCAGAGTCGCTTTCGGAGCAAGCGCGTAATTGAGCGCTGCGAAAGCGACGCCGTGTCTTACAAAATCCGGGGCCGCGAAACTGGATTCATTTTTACTCAACGCCTGCCAATAGCCGCCGTGAATAAAAACCTCGAGCGGCGCGTGGGGCGAAGCGGCAGGAAAGAAATCCAGCGTTTCCTCGGCACTCGCGCCGTAGCGAATATCGGTGATCACTTTACAACACTGCCGCGCAACTTGGCTGCGTTCGGCGTATTCGCGCAAACAAACATTGATATCCGGAATGCACGAACTGGGTGAATATTCGCGCTCCAGCTCGGTTTGGGTGAAATGGCGATAAACCAATTTTTCACCAGCCGCCTTCATGTTGTCAGCTCCGTCCGCGTGCCGGCATCCATGTGCACAATGTAGGCTTTGCCACCAGCATCTTCAATCGCCTGCGCCACGCGTTCAGTGTTTTCCGGCGCGTAGACAAACATGCAACCTCCGCCACCGGAGCCATTAATTTTACCGCCGAGGGCGCCGGCCTTTATCGCCGCCGTGAGCATGCGATCAATTTTGGGTGTTGAGATTTGCAAATTTTCGCGCAAGACAGTTTGGCAATCATTCAATAACTTTCCCAATGCCCGATCATCCAAAACCGGTTGGCGCAGCAATGCCAACGCCCGCAGTGTAATGTCGCGATTGCGAATCGTGCCGAGCAGCAGCGCCTGTTGTTCAGCATTGAACTCGTGCAAATACGGATCAAGATTTTTTGGCGTTACGGTATGCAACGAAAATTCTGGATGGCGCACGACAAGCTGCTGCATCATTTTGCGCACGCCGCTTTTCACGCGCGCCAGAATGCCCCTGGTATCTTTGGGTTCGCCGGAATCGCCCAGCACAAATGATTTTAATTCTGGCTGCAGCGTCTCCATTTTTATCGTCGGATGAAATTGCAAAAAAAAGACGCCGCCGCAGGCGGTGGCATAGTGATCCATCATGCCGCCCGGCTCCGCAAATTCGATCACTTCGGCGGCATGGGCATAGCGCGCGCATTCGGCGGGCGACAATTTTTTCGCCTGTTCGCTCATCTGCGCGAGAAAATTAATCCACGTCACCACCAGCGCCGTCGAGCTGGAAGTTCCGGAATTGATTGGAATATCGCCGCGCACTTCCGCTTCGAAACCGGTGGCAAACGTGAAACCTTCACGTCGCAACACATTAACGGCGCTGCGAAAGTAATCGCGCTCTTCTTGATAAACCAGCGGCTCGGCGAGCGAGAAAGAAATCTGCGAACGAATATCCGGCAAAGCGAGATGCACGAGTTGGTCGTTCCGGCGCTTGCCGGCAATAGCAATTCGCCGCGAAATCGCGCAGGGAATCACCGGCAGATTCAAATAATCCTGATGCTCACCAAAGAGGCAGACGCGCCCGGGTGTAGAGACTTTTAAATATTGGGTTATCGCGTTCATGGTCGAAGTTGAAAATTTTACTATCCGTGCGATTGTGCAATATATTGAATTCCATTTTAGAGTCAAGTGAAATTAAACGCTTGGTTTTCATCCAGCGGCGATATTATATTGATCCTTATCTGATCATCACGAAAGGCAGCTTCAGCATGAAAATAATTTCCTGGAATGTCAACGGCATTCGGGCCGCGATCAAAAAGGGGTTGTTAGAGTTTATTGGCCGCACCGCGCCCGAGGTTTTGTGTTTACAAGAGACCAAAGCTCATCCCGAGCAGGTCGATTTTCTTTTGCCGGACTATCAACTCTATTGGAATTCCGCCGAGCGGCGCGGTTACTCCGGCACGGCGATTTTCACCAAAACCAAACCGCTGAGCATCAAGAATGATATGGGCATCGCCGAGCATGATCGCGAAGGCCGCGTGATCGCCATAGAATTTGCGGACTTTTTCCTCGTCACGGTTTACACGCCGAATGCCAAACGCGATCTATCGCGGCTCGATTATCGCGTGCAATGGGACGCGGATTTTCTAAAATATCTGAAAAAGTTGGAAAAGAAAAAGCCGGTCATTTTCTGCGGCGATTTAAATGTCGCGCACCAGGAAATCGATCTGACCCATCCGAAAGCGAACGTCGGCAACCACGGCTTCACCCCGCAAGAGCGCGCCGGGTTCACCAATTTTGTCAATGCCGGTTTTGTAGATACGTTTCGTGAATTTCATCAAGAGGGCGGGCATTACACGTGGTGGAGCCAAATCAGCGACGCGCGGGCGCGCAATGTCGGCTGGCGCATTGATTACTTTTGCATTTCCACCGCCCTGCGGCCGCGCTTGCAGGAGGCGTTTATCATGCCGCAGGTGTTCGGCTCGGATCATTGTCCGGTGGGAATTGTTTTGAAATAATCCAGCCCCGCTCGAGCGGTGATCAGAGTTTTTATTTGACGATTAACGCAATTTTTCGTACATTGCAACGTTGTGAACTGGCCCCTGTAGCTCAGTTTTGGAAGAGCAGAGGTTTCCTAAACCTTTGGCCGCAGGTTCAAGTCCTGCCAGGGGTACTGAGTTGAATCAAGTTGTTAGTTTAAAAAATTTTAATTATGACTGGCTATGGCCACTTCCGATCTCAAAAAAGCACTGGATAAACTCGCGCATGATCTGCGCGGGCCAATACACACCGCCAAACTCAATCTCGAAGTTGCCGAGATTCTGGCGCAAAAGAATGGCGGGCCCCAGCAAGAACGGCTGCTGAAACATTTGGCGCTGATCGCGGGTGAATTTGAAAAATTGCAAGATCGCGTCGAAGCGTTTACTGCACAATTCAATCATTAGGATGACTGGAATGCTCATGGAGGATGCACCTGGCTGATTCGCGTGAAAAAATTTTGCTCGTGGATGACGAGCCGGCTGTCTTAGCCGCGCTCGAAATTCTGCTGGAAGATCTGTATACGGTGGTCACTGCCGCCAGCGGCGAAACCGCCTGGCAAATTTTGCAGGATGAGGAAATTGCCGTTGCCAGCGTCGATCTATCGTTGCCGGATCTCAGCGGCCTCGATTTGTTGCGCCGGTTGGGCGAGAAAGGCCTGCCGACCGAGTTGATCATGGTCACCGGCTTCGGCACCATTGACTCCGCCGTCGAAGCCATGCGGCACGGCGCCTATGATTATCTCACCAAACCGGTCGAAGGCGCGCGGCTGAAGCAGGTGATCGCCAAGGCCATTGAGAAAAATGCGCTCACGGTTTCCAATCGCGCCATGGCGACGCAACTCCGCGAGTTGACGCGCTACGAAGATCTGACCGGCCAGAGCGAGGCGATGCGCGAGATTTATAAACTCGTCGAAGCCGTAGCGAAATCCGATGCCAGTACGCTGATCACCGGCGAAAGCGGCACCGGTAAAGAATTGGTGTCGCGCGCGATTCACCAACGCAGCAGCCGCGTTAAAGCGCCGTTTATTCCGGTGAATTGCTCGGCGCTGCCCGCGGATATTTTAGAGAACGAGCTTTTCGGCCATGAACGCGGCGCCTTCACCGGCGCGCTGAACGAGAAGGCCGGTTGTTTTGAACTGGCCGATCATGGCACGCTCTTTCTCGACGAGATCGGCGAGATGCCGTACGAATTGCAGGCCAAGCTGCTGCGCGCGTTGGAAGAAAAAAAATTCCGCCGCCTCGGTGGCCGTAAAGAAATTGAAGTCGATGTGCGGGTTATCGCCGCCACCAATCGTGATGCCCGCCGCGCCGTCAAAGAGAAAACTTTGCGGGAAGATTTATTTTACCGGCTGGCGGTGGTTGAAATTGAATTGCCGCCGTTGCGTGAACGCATCGGCGACCTTGTGCTGCTCGGGCAGGAATTTCTTCAACGCTATGCTGCCAAATCCGGCAAACGCATTCACAGTTTCTCGCGCGAGGCGCTGGAAACCCTCTCGCGCCACACGTGGCCGGGCAATGTCCGGGAGTTGCGCAACGTCATCGAGCGCGCGGTGCTGCTCTGCTCCGGCCGCCAAATCGTCCTCGCGGACTTGCCAAAGTATTTGTTCGATCGCGAAGATTCCGCAGAAATTCATATTCCGCTCGGCACCTCGCTGGACGAGTCCGAGCGCCGGATTATTCAACGCACTTTGGCGGCGCAAAATAACAACAAGACGCGCGCCGCGGAAGTTTTGGGTATTAGCCTGAAAACCTTGCATAATAAATTATCGCGTTATCGCCAGGACGAAGCATGAACACGGAGCAGTAAAATTTTCTCGGCGCCGGCGGCTTCGCGTAATGCCTTATCAAGCTTAGCGTTAATGAAATAGGCGCATGAACACTTCGTAAATTTGCGCTACTCGTTTTGCATTTTTAAGTAAGATTTACACGACTCTAACTTTCTCCCCACCGTAACTAATTCATCCTCAGCTTATTTTAGCAAAACACGCATCCGATTAACCTCTTGTTTTCCCAAACCTTGCTGCACACCATTTTCTTTCGGCCAATGTGCGCGTGATATTGTGGCAACCTCTTTGCATTATCATGTCGCGCAGCGCTATTCAATCAATCTGCTGCTAACGCAAGCTTGAAATATTATTTTGTTAAACTACGTTTTACAATTTTGCGTTTCAGGTCACCGCTAAAAATTTATCTTACAAAGGACATCCTTATGAGAACGTTGCCGTTTCTGCTCGCGTCATTGCTGGGCTGGGTGGTCGCGCATGTGCTGGGCGGCACCGAGCGCGAGGACAGCCCGGTGTCCGGCTGGATGCGTCTGGCCCATTATCCCATCGGCATCGCCGGCGCCTCGGTGGGCACCTGGTTGAGTCAAAACTCGGCCATGCTGTACAATAAAATTTTCATTATGGGCATTTTCTTCTCGAGTCTGGCCGTGCTGCTGTATAAAGTGGCGCGCCGCTATCTTCGCCCGGAAGCCAGGTAAATCATTTTATTCGCGTCTCTCACCCAAACTTTTTCGAGGTGAAATATGAAAAAATTATTCCTGACGATGCTGTTCACCATTGGCATCTTTCTGCTGCTTTCGCAGCATGAAATGCTGTGGAGCAAACGGCGCTTTCTCGACGAGCCGCGCGTGCATCGCGTGCAAAAAGGCGAATCGTTGAGCCAATTGGCGAAACAAAATTATGGCAGCACCAAACGCTGGCGCGAACTGGCACTGGTCAATCGCGCGCCCAAGCCCAACCATCTGGAAGTCGGCGAAGAAATTTTGTTGCCCTCGGCCACGGTGATCAACGAGTTGCGCCGGACGCGCACCCTCACCCGCGTCAACACATTGATTGGCGAGCAGCAAGCAGCCCAAGTGACGCAAACTTCCGAACGCCCGCAGCAACAACCGGCGGCAACTTCGCCGGAAGTCGCACCGGCAACCAGTTCCGCGAATAACCAACTCGTTCCTGAAACGACGCCGGAAACCATCGTCCCGCAACACGACGCGCCTGCCGAGTCCTCCTTCCCGTGGTTTTGGCTGGCCATTGGTTTGATGTTAATTGGCGGTGTCGCTGGGTTCATTTGGTATCGCCGCCAGCAGGCGGAAAAAGCGGCCAATGAAACGAAGATGGTCGAACCGCGCCGTAACGTCGAAGAGCGCGGCCGCGAACGCCAGCCCTTCACCAAACCGATGGCGCCCAAAGAAAATCTGGTCATTTGAAAATTTATTCGCCAGCACTCCAAAGTCCTCAACATCCCCAACGCCCTACGCTGGAAGGTAAAAATGTGCGGTTTCCCCTGGCCGTGCGTTGTGCAGAGACCTGACAGTGTAGTTGCTAACCCCCGAAGCCCCGATGAAAATCGGGGCTTTTTTATTGGAAATAACAGTTGTTTTTACGAAGAAATATATTTAATTTTCAAATTCCTTTAACGGCTTCTGCGCTTGATGCCGGATTCTGACAATATAGACTTGCTTCCCTTCGATGCGATAGATAGCGCGATATTTACCAAAAAGGATTTGTCGGTAGATATAGCTGCCGCGTATTTTTTCTTGAAGCGGAGCATAACGGTCTGGTGAGCGTTCCAATCCCCGAGTTTTTCGACGAAATTCACGGGCGAGCTTGAGGGCGGCAAGTTCACTGTATTGTGAAATGTACGTTAAAGCATCGTCAAGTTCTGCGGCGGCGCGCGGCGCGATGCTTACCGCGAATTTCTTTGGCATCGGGCAATGTCTTTAGAAATTCATGAATGGGAATAGCTTGGCCCGCGGCAATTTCGGCTTCACCCTCGGCGAGCAAGTGCGAGAGCAATTCGGTCTCTAATTTTTCGGCAAAGCTTTCCGGGCTAATGAGAACCGCGGCGGTCTTGCCATTGGCCTTCAATAAAATCGGTTGACCAGTTTGGTTGATGTAGGCCAGGAGTTCCTTTGTTTTTGTCTGCAAATCGGAAATTGGCCTTGTCTTTTTTGCAAGCGGAGTGGGCATCATTGTTCTCCATAAAAATCTATACTTAGACAACTGAAGATAAACAAAATAATTTTCATTGGCAAACTATTTTTAGCAGCTTTCTACAGCAGTTTTCGATTGTCAACCAACCAGCAACAAGCATCCAGGAACCAGCATGAAACCTCCCGTCGCAAAAATTACTGAATCCTTCACCGAGTCGGTCATTCGTGAAATGACGCGGCTCACGAATTTATACGGCGGCGTCAATCTTTCGC
>CAYZFF010000025.1:0-26370 GCA_964477305.1 uncultured Cytophagia bacterium | reverse complement strand
GTTCGGGTCGAAGGACGGAAGGTTCGTGTTTTTATAAAATAAATCTCATGGCAAAAATTCAACGCGCTCTTATTAGCGTGCATGATAAAACTGGTTTGTCGGAGCTGGCGAAATTTTTAGCGGCGCGAAAAATCGAAATCATTTCCACCGGCGGCACGGCACGATTTCTCAAAGAGCAGGGCGTCGCCGTAACACCGATTGAACAGATCACCGGCTTTCCGGAGATTCTCGATGGCCGTGTGAAAACGCTGCACCCCAAAATTTTTGGCGGCCTGTTGGCGCGGCGTGAGCTGCCGGCGCATCTCGAGCAAAGCCGGTTGCATGATATTCCGCTCATCGATCTCGTGGTGGTGAATTTATATCCCTTTCGCGAAGTGGTCGCGAAATTGAATGTGGCACTCGCCGACGCCATTGAAAACATCGATATCGGTGGCGTGGCGCTCATTCGTGCCGCGGCAAAAAATTTTGCCCACGTCGGTGTGGTCACAAATCCGCTGCAATATGACGATCTCATGGCCGAAATGCAGAAAAGCGGCGGTGAACTCTCGGAAGCGACCCGACGCGACTTTGCTGTCGCGGCGTTTGCGCACACCGCGCAATATGATGCAGCGATCAACATGTATTTGCAGCATGAAATTGGCGCCGAGACGTTACCGGCCTCACTCTCCATCGCGCTCGAAAAAATTCAAGATCTACGCTACGGCGAAAATCCGCATCAGCGCGCGGCGTTTTATCGGGACAATTTGAGTCGAGAAAAAGGCATTGGCGGTGCGGCGCAATTGCAGGGCAAAGAGTTGTCATACAACAATATCGCCGATGCGGACGCGGCGTTGATGCTCGCGCGCAGTTTCAGCGAACCCGGCGCGGTGATTGTAAAACATGCGAATCCCTGCGGCGTGGCCATTGGCGCGACGCTCGTTGAAGCCTATCAAAAGGCGAAAGCCACCGATCCGGTTTCGGCTTTTGGCGGTATCATCAGCTTCAATCGCGAAGTCGACGGCGAAACCGCCATGGAAGTTGCCGAGCTTTTTGCGGAAGTGATTCTCGCGCCCGCCTTCAGTGTCGATGCGCAACGAATTTTGGCGAGCAAGAAAAATTTGCGGCTGCTGATGCTTGCCGAATTTCAAAAGAACGCGACGAGCCTCGAATTTAAAAAAGTCGCCGGCGGCGTGCTGGTGCAGGATCAGGATTCGCGTGTTGATGATGATAAACTTTTTAAAGTTGTGACGAAACGGCAACCAACCGCCGATGAATGGGCGGCGCTGCGTTTCGGCTGGAAAGTAACGCGTTATGTGAAATCTAACGCCATGGTTTATTGCACCGCCGACCGCACCATCGGCATCGGCGCCGGGCAAATGAGCCGCGTTGATGCGTCTCTTCTCGCCATTGCCAAAGCGCAACGCGCTGGCCTTTCGCTTCAAAACACAGCCGTTGCCAGCGACGCGTTTTTCCCTTTTCCCGACGGTTTGGAGGCAGCGGCGGCGGCAGGCGCAACCGCGGTGATTCAACCCGGCGGCTCGTTGCGTGACGCTGAAGTGATCACGGCAGCGAATCGTTTGAATCTGGCTATGGTATTTACGAAGGTTCGGCATTTTCGGCATTAAAAATTTTTAACCAAATTATAAAACCGTGGCCGGCGGAACCGGCTAACCAATCAACCGGCAAACAGCCAACAACGACAAGGCAACCACGCATGGCTTTTAGTCTGCAAAGTTTTCTGAGCAATGACATTGCAATGGACCTCGGCACGGCGAACACACTGGTGTATGTTCGCGGCAAAGGCATTCTCGTCAATGAACCGAGCATCGTCGCGGTGCGCAAACTCGATCAAGAGATCGTCGCTTATGGCGGCGCGGCCAAAGAGATGCAAGGCCGCACGCCGAACGAAATCATCACCGTCCGTCCCATGAAAGACGGCGTGATTTCGGATTTCGAATTAGCCGAGGCGATGATCCGGCATTTTATTCGGCGGGTGCAAACCACCCGTTTGATGCGGCCGCGCATGGCCATCAGTATTCCCAGCGGCATCACTGAGGTGGAAAAGCGCGCGGTACGCGATTCCGCGGAACATGCCGGCGCCCGCGAGGTTTATTTGATCGACGAGCCGATGGCCGCCGCCATCGGCGTGGGCCTGCCGATTGAACAGCCGGTCGGCAGCATGGTGATCGACATCGGCGGCGGCACCACGGAGATCGCGGTGATTTCGCTGTCGGGCATTGTCAATCACATGTCGATTCGCATCGCCGGCGACGAGATGAATGAAGCGATTGTGCAGCATTTTAAACGCAATTATAATTTGCTGGTCGGTGAAAACACCGCCGAGCATATCAAATGCACCATCGGCTCCGCCGCGCCATTTAACGATAAAGCGACGATGAATGTGCGCGGCCGTGACATTGTCGGCGGCATTCCGAAAACCGTGGAGATCAGCGCCATTGAAGCGCAGGAAGCGCTGGCCGAAGCCGTCAACTCGATTGTCGAAGCGACGAAGCTGTGTTTGGAGCGCACGCCGCCCGAGCTGTCGGCGGATATTTTGGATCGCGGCATCGTGCTTTCTGGCGGCGGCGCGTTGTTGAAAGGCCTCGATGAACGCCTGCGCCGTGAAACGAGTTTGCCGATCATTGTCGCCGAAGATCCGCTCACCTGCGTCGTGCGCGGCAGCGGCAAAGTTTTGGAAAATCTTGATCATTATCAGAAAGTGCTTTCCAAAGTGCGGCGGTATTGAGAGATGCTCAACAAAAATTTGCTGGAACGCCCGAATCTATTGTTTGTTTCCATCCGGGAATATTTCACCCTTATTGTGGCGATTCTGGTGTCGTTGTATGCGTTGTTTAACAATGATCGGCCGCAAATCGATGCGATCCGCACGTTTTGTCTGGGGTCGTATGCGGGTTTGCAAAAGCAATTCAGCGCGGTGCGTCGCGTTTTTGAGATGCAACGCGATAACACGGCGCTGCGCCAGCGCGCCACGCAGATGATGCTGGAGAACAGCCGCTTGCGGGAAGCCTTGTTGGAGAATTACCGGCTCCGGCAAATGCTGGACTATCGCGCCAGCACCCCGTGGAATTTTCGCGCGGCCCGGGTGATTGCCAAAGAACGTGATCAGACGCCAACCTCAGTGACCATTGACCTCGGCAGCAAGCACGGCATTCGGCCGAATATGCCGGTGGTGACACCGGAGGGCGTGGTCGGAAAAATTTACAAAACCTTTCCGCAGGCCAGCATTATACAATTGATGTTGGATCGTAATTTTAACGTCAGCGCCCGCATTCAGGGCAATCGGGTTTACGGCATTGTGAGTTGGAGCACACTCCGGGGGCTGGAGTTGTCGTCCGTGCCGCGCACGGCCGTGGTGCAACTACGTGATGCCGTGGTTACTTCGGATTCCAGCGCGTTGTTTCCGCCCGGTTTGCGCATCGGCTTGGTGAAAGAAATTTCTCAGGACAAAACCTCGCTGTTTAAAACGATTGTTTTACAGCCGGATGTCGATTTTTCCCGGCTCGAAGAAGTTTTTGTGATTACCTCACCGGCGCCTCGGACGCCGGGAGCCAGTGTCCAGTGATCAGTAACCAGTTTTCAGTAATCGACTGGACACTGATCACTGAATACTGATTACTGAACCTTGTGAGCATTCATGCGCGTTGTCAAATATATATTGATGTTTGGTTTTCTCACGTTGCTGCAAACAACGCTGATTCCGCTGTTGTCAATTCAGGATGTTTTTCCGGATTTGTTGTTGATCGGCGTGATTATTACCGGCATTCGTCACGGCTCGACCCCGGCTATTCTGGCCGGTTGCCTTGTTGGTTTCGTGCAAGACGCAGCCGTGACCCAGCTTTATGGACTGTCAGCATTGGCGAAATCCGTCGCCGGATTTGTCGCCGGATACTTCTCGCGCGAGAAAGTCAAATACAATTTCATGGTCACCCTCGGCGTCGTCGCGGCCACGGCGTTGACCAACAGTATCTTGTTTCAGTCCATTTATTATTTTGACGCCAATATCAGTTTGGGATGGACGATTGTGCGTTATATTCTGCCGCATTTTCTTTACACGTTGGTTGTCGGAATCATTGTCAATGCCATTTGGCCCGGCGGTTTGTGGGGAAAATCGTAGACGCTGTCTGATCGTTGCGAAGATTTTTAAAATTTATTTTCCAAAATAATCATCTATGTAATCGGCTTGATCCGCACCCATTCTTTTGATGCTACAGAAGTTACGAAGAATTTGAATTTGCAGTTTTCCATTCTAACCGGCCAACCAGTTCATGTTGTGATATGGAACTCAACGAATCCAATAAACGCCTGATTTACTCTGCCGTACTGTTGTTGAGTTTTTTTGTTTTGTTGATCCGTTTCGCCTATATTCAATTATATCGAGGCGAAGAGTTCGCGCAGGCCTCGGATGATAATCGCATTCGGAAATTTGAAATCGAGCCGCCGCGCGGCCTGATTATTGACCGCAACAATGTGATTCTCGTCGATAATCGTCCGGCGTTTGCCCTCTACACCACCCCGGCGGAGATTAACAAAAGCGACAGCGCTTACAGCCTTTTGGCCTCGGCGCTGCTGACCTCGAAACAGGAGTTGCGCGAGCGCGTTCGCCGCAACAACCGTGGCAGTTTTATCCCCATCAAAATCGAACGGCAGGTGGATTTCAGCACGCTGAGTTTGCTGCAGGAACGGCGTCTCGACTTGCCCGGCATCGAATTTCGCGCCGAGTCGCGACGTTCCTATCCTTCCGGCGTGAAAGCACCGCATTTGTTTGGCTACCTCAGCGAGATTTCCGAAAGCGAACTGAAACAGTGGCGGGAAAAAGGCTATGAGGCCGGCGATTTGATCGGCAAAAAAGGATTAGAGCGGCAATACCAAGAAATCCTGCATGGTAAAAAAGGACAACGGCATGTGCAGGCCGATGCGTTGGGCCGGATTGTCGGCGAATTTACCGAATCAGATAATCCCGCTTTTCGCAATCTGGCCCCGGAGCCGGGAAAAAATTTGCTGGTCTCGATTGATGCGTCGCTGCAATTTCACCTGGAATCGGTATTAGCTGAAAAGCGCGGCGGCGCCGTGGTGCTGAATTGCAAAAACGGCGAAGTGATCGCCATGGTGAGCAAACCGGATTTTGACATCGAACTTTTTTCCCGCCCATTTGGCGCCGGTCTGTTAAACCAATTGATGAATGACCCCAGCAAGCCGTTTTATGATCGCATGTTGCAGAGCCTTTTTCCGCCGGGTTCAACATACAAAATGATTACACTCTTCGCCGGTTTGGAAAGCGGTTTGATCGATCCCGATGAACGCGTTTTTTGCCCGGGTTATTATCGCTATGGGACGCGGGCGTTCGGCTGCTGGAAAAAAGGCGGCCACGGCACGGTGGATATGTTGCATGCGTTGGAACAATCCTGCGACGTTTATTTTTATCGCATGGGGCTTAAAATTGGGCTGGAACGCTGGGTAGAGTATTCGCGCAAATTTGGTTTTGGCAAAAAAACCGGCATCGATTTGATCGGCGAAACAGCGGGGCTGGTGCCGGATGAAAAGTATTTGGATCGCGCGTACGGCAAAAATCGATGGAGTAAGGGGTTGATGTTGAATTTCGCCATTGGCCAGGGCGACTTATTGGCGACACCTTTGCAAATGGCATGTTTTGCCATGAACATTGCTAATGAAGGCAACAGTTTTAAGCCGCATATCAAACGCGGCACGCAGGATCCGGTGACGGGTGAAGAATTTTTTGATCAACCGGACTCGGTGAAGATTCCCGGAATTAGCGCGCATACCTACGCGTTGGTGAAACGCGGCATGTACATGGTCGTGCACGGCGCCGGCGCCACCGCCCGTGGCGTGCAGGTGCCGGGTATTACCGTCGCCGGCAAAACCGGCACGGCGCAAAATCCGCACGGCGAAGACCACGCCTGGTTTATCGGCTTCGCGCCGTTTGATGATCCGCAAATTGCCTGGTGTGTCTTTCTCGAAAACGGCGGCGGCGGCGGCGCGAATGCAGCGCCGATTGCGCGCGAAATCATTTCGTTGTTGCTGCGCGAGAATAAACTGGTTCCCGGTCCGGCGCGTTTTGCCGGCGCGGAAATGAATCGATAAGAACTTTAAAAATTTCGCCTGTCATGTTGCTGCGCCCTCCACCGGAAAAAGTCCGCGACCTTGATAAAATGATTATCGCGGCGATTTTTATCTTAGTCGCCATCGGCCTGATGGCGATCTACAGCGCCACCACTGCCCTCAACACCCCGGCAATTTTGAAGGATAATTTTGCCAAACAAGTCATTTGGTTTACCATCGGCGTCATGATCGCTTCCGTCATGGTGATTACGCCAATGAAGTTTTTTTATAAGTATGCGTACTGGTTTTATGGCATTGGCGTGGCGTTGCTCATTTTGGTGCTTTTGATCGGCACCGGCAAAGGCTCAAATCGCTGGCTGGTGTTTGGGCCGTTGCGCCTGCAGCCCTCGGAAATTGCCAAAATCGCGACGATTCTTGCGCTGTCCCGGTTTGCCGCCGGCGAGGCGATTGATTTGCGGCGGCTCCGCGATGTCGGGTTAATGTTTGCGATTGTGTTGGTGCCGGCATTGCTGATTATCAAACAACCCGATCTCGGCACGGCCATTGTGTTTTTTTCGCTCGCCATGCCGATGTTGTTTTGGGCCGGTTTATCACCCTTCATTATTTTCGTTTTGCTCACGCCGCTCATGGCGATGTTGGCCTCGTTTCATGCCTACTCTTTTTTCCTCGTCATCGCCTTGATTATCGGCGTGCTTGTTTGGCTGCGCACGCGGCTGTGGATTATTATGGCGATTTTTGCGCTCAATGTCGCGGTGGGGGTGGTTACTCCCAAAGTTTGGGAGGGAATGCATGGTTATCAGCGCAATCGCATTTTGACCTTTGTCGGCGTTTCCGAAGATCCCAAAGGCACCGGCTATCAAGTCAATCAAGCCAAAGTGGCCATCGGCGCCGGCGGTTTTTGGGGCAAGGGCTGGCAACGCGGTACGCAAACGCAACTGCGTTTTTTGCCCGAGCAGCATACCGATTTTATTTTCACGGTGATCGGTGAAGAATTCGGTTTTTTCGGCGTTAGTTTTGTCATGATGGTTTTTTTAATCTTGCTGTTGCGCGCGCTGATGATTGCCGCCTCAGCGAAAAGTAAATTCTCCAGCCTGGTCGTCGTCGGATGTGTCACGGCTATTTCCGTGCACGTTATTGTGAATATGGGCATGTGTGTCGGCGTGATACCGGTGGTCGGTATTCCGTTGCCGTTCTTGAGTTACGGCGGTTCGGCGCTGTGGACCAATATGGTCATTGTCGGGCTGGTTTTGAATGCCGGAGTGCGCCGCTTTCAATACCTGTAAAAACCTTGACTTTCTTGGTGAACTTTCATACCTTTTAATACTATTGCAGGTGATAAACATAATAAAGGTTGGTCTTGTGAGTAGGATGCGAGGTTGTCGACGCTGGAAATTGGTGGGTTGCTTTGTTGCGTTTTTGTTTACTGCACCGATCCTGCCGGTTGGCGCCCAGACTCCTAAATTCGGCGTCGCGGTACGCGCCGGCATTGCACGGTTGGATGGCGATGTCAATATCAAATCGTTGCGTCCCGAAGTCAATGGTGCTCTGCTTTTTACGTTGCGACCCCATTTGCGTTTGAGCGGCGAAGCCGGTTGGGCTGATCTGGCGCTCGGCGCCTCGCCAGACACCTCGGTGTTACGCACAATCCCCGTCGCTGTAAATCTCACCTTGCGCTTTGCACCGTATCGTGCCGTGACGCCATTTGTAACATTAGGAGGAGGGGGAACCTTCTGGAAACCTCTCGACAAACGCACGCATCAAACCATTCGCCGGCCCGATTTAGATGAAAGCAATTTTGACTATTTTCTTCAAACTGCCGGCGGGCTGGAGTTTGCACTGTCGCCGCGCGCGAGTTGGCTCTTCGGCGCGACCTATCGTTACAGTTTGACGGATAAGTTAGACGCGCTCGTTACGGGCAAGCAAAATGATGCAATCCTTTCGGCGTTCACCGGCTTCACGTTTCATTTTGGTAAGATTGCCGATGACGTTGATCGTGACGGCGTGATCAATCGCTATGATTTGAACTCGAAGCTTTCCGAAGATCGCGACGGCTATCTCGACCACGACGGCGTGCCGGAGAAACGCATGGGCGGCAACATCGCCGATTATGTGAATACCGAGGGGCAACAGAGCGGTGCAGATAAAGTGCAACCGATCGTCATTCACGAGCCGGTTTTACGAGCCGCGGTGGGCACGCAATTGCCATTATACGCTGAAATTTTTGAGAATCAAAAATTGCTTAAAGCCGCGATTCTTTATCGCCCAGCCAATACTCGAAAATGGCTGGTTGCGCCGATGCAGCCGGTGAAAGAAAATTATTACGCCGGCGTCATTCCCGCGGCTGTCGTGCAAAAGGCTGGTTTGGAATATTGTGTGGTCGCTGTTGATGAGGCCATCAGCGGTGTCGGTTATTCGGGCGTGCCGGACCGCCCCAATTTTGTGCGCGTGCATGGTCAAGAGACGAGTTGGCGCGTCGTTACCGGGCTTGCCGCCGCAGTTGGCTGGGGCACCGCAGCGTACTTGGTATTTAGAAAGTAAAAGCGAACGTTTTGGGTTTGGCAATTATTTGGGAAAGTAACCTGATCGGGGTGTGGTCAATAAAACCAGAGGCAACGGAGAGATGAAAATGCGTCAAATCAATTTTAATCAAACGCCGCGAATTTGTTCGACACAACCGAATGGCTACTTGCTGATGCTCATTCTTTGTCTCGGTTTGTCGTTGCTGGCTTGCGGCGGCAGCAAACAAACCAAAGCGCCGGAAACCACCGACGGCGAAGTCGATATCGACAAGCTTTTGAGCAGCCCCGCCGATGCGGAAAAGGAAAATGCCGAAGATGCCGAGGTGTTGAAACTTCTGGGTATTACGCCGGAAAACGCCGCTGCCACTGACGCGCCTAAAATGGAACCGCAGGCGGCCCCGGCGGAGGTCAAAACAGAGCCAGCGACGCCGGGCACGGCGGATTTGCAAAAAGAAGTCGACCGTTTGCAGGGCGAATTGAACGTCAGAAATCAGCAGATCACCGACCTTCGTAACAGCTTGATGGAAAGAGATGCGCGGTTAGGAGAATTAGAACGCACGCAGCAAACGGCGGCGACGCGTCAAACGAGCACGCGCGGCTTGACCGGCGGCAACGGCGCAATGCAACGCTATGCCGATGCACGCAACCTTTATGAGCAGCGCCGCTATGCCGAGTCGGCCTCGGCCTTTCAAGCCATTCTCGCGGAAAACGACAAAAGCAGTTACGCGGACAATTGCCAGTACTGGATCGGCGAGTGTTATTATGGTTTGGGAAAGTTTGCCCAAGCCATCGCGGAATTTGAAAAAGTGTTTACCTTTCCCCGCTCCAACAAAACCGACGCGGCGCTGCTGAAAATCGGTTTGTGTTATTTACAAATGGGCGAACGGCAACAAGCGCGCAGCCAACTCGAACAATTGATTGCGACTTATCCGAGCAGCCAATATGTCGCCAAGGCGCGGAAATATCTCGCCCGCTTGTAATTTGCTTTTTGAATAGTTCGCAGTTCCGCCTTTGGAAGTAGCCTGGTCGGACGTTTTTTTACTGCGAGGCTTAGAGCTTAGCCCGCCGTCAGAGGCGGAGATGACTTGAGCCGCTGAATTTTATGAAGCCATCACACGATGCCGGAATTACGCAAAGATCCGATAACTGAGCGCTGGGTTATTATTTCCAGCGAACGCGGCAAGCGGCCTTCGGATTGGACGATTGAACAGAAGCCGCGCACGGGCGGGTTTTGCCCGTTTTGCCCGGGCAATGAAGATAAAACCCCGCCGGAAGTGCGGGCGGTACGGCCCGGCTCCGATCAAAAGAATGCGCCGGGCTGGAAAATTCGCGTGGTGCCCAATAAATTTCCGGCGCTGCAAATCGAAGGTGAGATCAATCGCCGCGGCGAAGGCTTGTATGATTTGATGAACGGCGTCGGCGCGCACGAGGTGATCATTGAAACCCCGAATCATCTGGCCGAGCTTTCCGATCTCGAGGTCGAGCATATTTATGAGACGCTGCTCATTTTCCGCGAGCGCATTCTCGATTTAAAAAACGACACGCGGTTTAAATACATCCTGATTTTCAAAAACCATGGGGCTTCGGCGGGCGCGTCGCTTGAGCATTCGCATTCGCAACTCATTGCCACGCCGATCATTCCCAAGCGCGTGCTGGAAGAAATGCAGGGGTCGAAAAAACATTTTGAATTCAAAGAACGCTGCATTTATTGCGACATCATCCATCAGGAAATCCAGATGAGCAAACGCATGGTCGTGCGCACCGACGATTATGTGTCGCTCGAGCCGTTTGCGCCCCGTTTTCCGTTTGAGACCTGGCTGTTGCCGGTCAAACACTATTCGCATTTTGAAGCAATGGAACTGCGCGAGTATTATAACCTCGCCGTCGTGTTGAAAGAAACGTTGTCGCGCATTCATCGCACGCTGGAAAATCCGCATTACAATTTTATGCTGCACACCTCGCCGGTGCAGGAAGCGCCGTTGCTGGAATATCACTGGCACCTCGAGATTATCCCGAAGCTCACTAAAGTGGCCGGGTTTGAATGGGGCTCGGGGTTTTACATCAATCCGACTCCGCCGGAAATGGCGGCGCAGCATCTTCGCGAAGCACAAATTTAACTATGAAAAACAAATTCAAGATTTTTTTCGTCTCGCCGGAAGTCGCGCCGTTTGCCAAAACCGGGGACTTGGCGGAATTTTCAGCGGCTTTGCCCGGGGCGTTAAAAAATCTCGGCCATGAAGTGCGCGTGATGATGCCGAACTATCGCTCGGTCAACGAGCGGAAATACACGCTGCGCGACGTGATTCGTTTGAAAGAATTTGCCGTTCCCATTGGCCATCAAACGTTGATGGCCAACGTGAAATCCGCGTTTCAGCCGGACTCGAAGGTGCAGGTTTATTTGTTGAATTACAAGCCGTTTTTCGACCGCGACGGGTTGTATCAAAATTCCGCCGGCAGCGATTATCACGACAATGCCGACCGGTTTATTTTTTTTTGCCGCAGTTGTTTGGAGACTTTGAAACTGTTACAGTGGCAGCCGGATATTATTCACTGCAATGATTGGCAATCAGCGCTGATTCCGGTTTATTTAAAAACGTTGTATAAGGACGATCCGTTCTTCAAGGATACCGCGGTTCTACTCACCGCGCATAACGTGGCTTTTCAAGGCATTTTTGAGCCGGCAACGATGGCGAAAACCGGCCTACCCGCAGAGTTGTTTTTTCCCGGCAGCGATTTGGAATTTTTTGGACGGGTGAATTTTCTCAAAGCCGGGTTGCTGGCCACCGATTATGTCGGCACCTTGAGCCGGACGTATGCCGAGGAAATTCAAAGCGCGGAATACGGCAAAGGTTTGGAAGGGGTGATGAAATTACGCAAACAGAACTTGACCGGTATTCTCAACGGCGTGAATTATGCCGAGTGGGACCCGGAAGTTGATCGTTTTATTGCGCAAAAATATTCTGCCGCCAATCTCGACCCCAAGCTCGAAAACAAGCAGGAATTGCTCAAACGCGCCGATCTCAATTTTAATGCTGAAATTCCAGTGTTGGGCATGATGACGCGTTTGGAGAGCCAGAAGGGGTTCGATCTTTTGGAGCAAGCGTTTGAGGAGATCATGGCGTTGGGCGTGCAATTGATCATTCTCGGCACGGGCGAAGAAAAATATCAAAAACTGTTGAGCCGGCTGGCGAAGAAATATGCGCGCCAACTGGCCGTGCATTTTCGTTATGATCAAACGCTGGCGCATTTGCTGCAAGCCGGCGCCGATATGCTGCTGATGCCGTCGCACGATGAACCGGGCGGTGTTACGCAACTGCAAGCGCAACGCTACGGCACGATTCCACTGGTCTATGCCGCCGGCAGCTTGGCGGAAACGGTACAAAATTACGATACCAAAACCGAAAGCGGAACCGGCTTCGTGTTTAAAAAATACACCTCTGAAGAACTGGTCAAAACGTTGGAGCGCGCCATAAAGTTGTTTCAAGATAAAAAACGCTGGGTGAAACTCATGAAAAGTGCGATGAAGCAGGACTTTTCATTGAAAGCAACGGCAGAGCAATATACTAAAATGTTCACTCGTTTGGCGGCACGGACGAAGAAATAGTGCGGATGTTTCCACATGATGATGTTCTCAATATAAACGTTATCCACGCCATCAATCTCGCGCCCAATCGCGGCCCGCTAAAAACCGGAAATGGACTGAACCCATCTCTCGTGATGGATAGTCAATCAACTTCAACTGGTCAAAAACCGCCTGTCTCAGGCCCGAACAAGATGTTTCCGGGCTGAACAGAAGAAAAAGACTGTGTGAAAAAGGTGGACGAAGTTTTGCCAGTTTTCGTGCGCTTTGGTGAATAAAACGTGTGACAGTTTAAAATGTGAAGCTGCCCCGCGACTGGCATAAGATTTGGTTACAAAGAACAAAGGCCGGTGCTGTGAGCAGTCAAACGTCGCTTCCCATAAAGGTAAATCGAAAATTAAGCATTATGGAAGGAATTCAAATTTCTCTAAGCAAAGTCGGTGCGCGGCGCGACATTGCCTTGTTTCGGGTCAAAGGTTATATTGACACGCAAACCTGCTCCGAAATGCTGCGAGAAATGACGAATGTGATCAAGCAGGGAATGTTCCACATTATCGTCGATATGGGGCAAGTGAATTACGTGAGTTCCGCGGGCTGGGGGGTTTTTGTCGGCGAGATTAAAGGCATTCGCGAAAATGGCGGCGATCTCAAGCTGGTGCAGATGATGCCGGAAGTTTATGACGTTTTTGAGATGCTCGAATTTCATCGTATTCTCGAATGTTATGACAGCATCGAAGAGTCCATCGACGATTTTGATTTGTCCATCGGCCTGGACGTGACGAAGAGCGTGTTTCAGACGTTCCCGGCGCGTGAGCAGGGTTTTCCTCAAGTGGCTGTGAACCCCCCGCCCGTCAACCGACCGCCGGTGGTGGCCCGCGACGGCGATGGCCAGCGCCCCAAATCGCGTCCGGCCTTCACCAAACCGCGCGCGCCTGAACACGCGTTGCCGTTTAGCGAAAAAATTAAAGCCATCATTATCAGCAATCCGGCGTTGAGTTCCTGGAAAATTCGCCAGGAATTGAACACCGAACGCTTTGGCCATGTCAAAGTCAGTTGGTGGAAGGTTTATCAAACCCTGCGCACGTTGAATTTGGCCACTGAAGAACAGCGTTTCCGTTTCTATCGTTCCCGCTGAAATTCCCGATTGCCGTGCCGATTGGGCGTCCAAAAACTTGCCATGGACTTTGCGCAAAATTGTGACGTTTGCGGTATTTTGAATGATATTGAGAAATTAACGTTTTAACTAATCTTTGGCCTATCCGCCCAGCACGCTGCCGAGCCGTTCACCTCACCAGCAGCCGGATAAGATTAGCTCAAGGTCGAGTTAAAAAATTGAACAGGAAGATTTCGTATGAGAATTCCAGTCTGGCGTCAAGTTGTGGTGATGTTGTTGGTTTACGGTCTCGCCCTCTCGGCGTTCGCGCCGCTGGCCCCGGCGCAAACGCGTTCCACGTCAAAATCTACGGGTGATTTTTCGCCGGGCGACGGCGTGCGCATTAAAGTCTGGCGCGATGTCAGCGTGTCAGGTCAGGGCGATTTTGGCGGTCTGGGTTTGAATGATGATTTTCTCATCGACAATCGCGGCTATGTGTTGCTGCCGATCCTCGGCGAGATCCGCGCCGTCGGCCACACGCGCCGGAGTTTGGCGCGCGCCATCGAAGATAGTTTGAGCATCCGCGCCGCGCGGATCATGTGTTTGCCTCTGATCCGGGTGACCCTGTTGGGCGCGGTGAACAAGCCCGGCTCCTATTTGATCGAAGCGCGCGAGTCGCTCTGGAGCTTGATTAACGAAGCCGGCGGCCCCGCGAATAACGTCGATCTCAAAAAACTTTATATTGAGCGCGGCGGCGAAGTGGTGAACAACAACTTGCGCGAAGCGTTTGAACAGGCCCATTCATTGGAGCAGCTTGGCGTGCGCTCCGGCGATCAGATTTATGTGCCGGGTATTTCGCGGTTTAATTTTCGCGCCGTTGTCGATTATGTGACGTTGTCCGCCTCGTTTGTCCTGCTCTATTTGCAAATTAAAGATCGTAACACGAACAACGGCAAATAAGAGTTTTGCAATTGACTTTATTCAACGACAGTAACCTGGTGTGAAATTATGGGTGTTGATCCCTATTTGCTGGAAGATAACGGCGCGCCGGAACCGGCGGCCAAGGTTGATCTTTCCCGCTATTGGAAGGCGCTGAAGAAACACTGGTGGGTGGTGGTGATCGTCACCATTTTGGTAACGGTGCCGTGGGTGTTGTATGTCAAACAGGAAGCGCCGATTTATGAAGCAACGGCTAAAATCAGTTTCACCAATTACGCCGGCGTCTCGGACAACGTTATCAGCGCGCGATTTCAACAGCTCAATAGCCGCAGCTTTTATGAGCGGGTGGTTTCCGAGTTGGGTTTGGCGTTGGTGATTGAGCAGCCGGAAGATCGGGAAACCCCGATTTTTCGCAAGCAATTGTTTACAAAATTTACCAGCACCACCGCTCCGGTTCCCGGCCGCTATGTGTTGCGCTTTCCCGGCAACGGCACCTTCACTTTGCACCGCGTGCTGGAGGAGAACGAGCAAGAAGTGGAACTGCGCCGGGGCAATCTGGCTACCGTGGCATCAGATACGATCATCGTCAATGGCTTTAGTTTTCAACTGGCGAGCGATCCCAGAAATTTGCCGGCGGAAGTTTTTTTTGACATTGAAAATTTCCGCAATAAAGTTAAATCGTTGCAGGATCGCATCAGTTTGAATATGGCGCGCGACGGCTCCATGGTGGAAGTGACGTTGCAGGACACTGATCCATACATCGTGACGCAAACCGTCAATAGTTTGGCTCGTATCGTTGTGCAGCAAAGCGAATCAACCGCAAGCGGCACCAGCGACGAGCAGATGAAGATTTTGCAAGCGCAGATGGAGAAAGCCAAAGAGGAACTTGACGCTTCCAATGAGAAACTCAAATATGCCAAGCAGCGTTCGACCAGCGGCTCGGACCTTGCCCTGCGGGACCGGCTCAGCCGCCGGGATGCCGTTGACCGTGAAGTCAATGAGTTGCGCGGCTACCGCGAATCTATGCGCGGCCTTTTAAACAAATTAAACACGTTGTCGGCTTCGACAACTAATGGCGGGGCCGCGGAGGTGCTGAATGAACGCCGGCGCATTTTCAATGCAATGGCGAAAAATCGTGCCTTTGAAAACGAGACGACGATGTCGTTGGATCGTGAGCATCTGGAAGAGTTGGATCGCGAGTGGACGGCGATGGTCAAAGAAACCTCGTTGAACCATCCCGAAGCGCTTAAACTCCAACGCGACATTGAGAATTTGCACGGTCAAATGGCGGAAACCGCGCGCGCGCGCATGGTTACGCTCGATAGCGAGATTCAGCAAAAGCAATCCGAATTAACGCGGCTGAATGCCGTGTTGAATCAGCTTCCCAGTGAAGGCATCGAGCTATCCAACCTCGAGCGGGAGAATCAACTCGCCGCCAACGCTTATAGCACGGCGCTCGCAGATTTGCGGCGCATGCAGCTTACCAGCGCAACCAAAACCGAGTTTATCGAAATTCTTGATCCGGCCATCGAACCGGAATTGCCGATTAACAGCAACAAAAAAACCAAGGCGGCCGCCGGCGGCATTTTCGGGATTGTGCTCGGCCTGATGATCGTGATCGTTTGGGAAATGATGGATCGCACGATTAAATCCGTCGATGACATCAAAGGCCATCTGCGGCTCAATGTGCTCGGGGCGATTCCCCAAGTCGGCTTCGAAAATGTGAATGATTTTCAGGATCATGAAAAAGCCCGGATGATGGATCAGCAATTGGTGACGCATGATTTTGCCCCGACGCCGATCGGCGAAGCGTACCGTTCGCTGCGCACGAGCATCATTTACAATAAGAAAACCGGCCGACTGCAAACGTTGGTGCTAACCTCGACAGCGCCGGGCGATGGCAAATCGTTTACCGCGGCTAATCTCGGCATTGCGTTGGCGCAGCAGAAGAGTAAAACTTTGTTGGTCGACACCGACCTTCGGCGCGGGGTGCAACACAACACGTTCGGCGTTCCGAAAGAACCAGGCTTTAGCAACTATCTTTGTGGGCAGGTTATTGGCGCGGACATTATCAATGAGACGCATATCCCCAATCTCGCGATGATCAGTTGCGGCTCGCTGGTGCCGAATCCTTCGGAATTGCTCGGGTCGCTGCAAATGCGCCGTTTTCTCGATGAGATGCGCCGCAAGTTTGATGTGATTATTTTTGACACGCCGCCGTTGAATGCGGCCACCGACGCGGTGGTGATCGGCACGCAGGTGGACGGCGTCGCGATTGTGGTGCGCGCCGGCAAAACCCATCGCGAAGTGGCAAAGCAAAAATTGGAACTCTTTCAAAACCTCGAGGCCAAAATTATCGGCGTGATTCTCAATGGCACCTCCGTTGATCTGGCGCATGAAGGTTACAGTTATTATCATTATTAGAACTCTGGAGTGCAAACTTTAGTTTGCGCCGGTTGCTTCGATAAATAATCAAGGTTCGGGTATGCATTGTTTGGTTACGGGCGGCGCGGGATTTATCGGTTCGCATCTTTGTGAACGATTGTTGACGCTGGGGCACACAGTGGTGGCGTTGGATAATTTCAACGATTATTACAACCCCAATTTAAAATGGCGGAATATCGAACTTTTGCGGCGACACGCGGGATTTACTTTGGCGGAGGCCGATATTCTGGACCGGCCGCGCTTGCAGGAGTTGTTTGGCGCACAACGGTTTGACGCGATTCTGCATCTGGCGGCGCGCGCCGGAGTGCGGCCTTCAATCTTACAGCCGTTGCTTTATGAGCAGGTGAATATTCAAGGCACCATGAATCTGCTCGAATTGGCGCGCGAGCATAAAATTGATCGTTTTATTTTTGGCTCGACCTCTTCAGTGTATGGTGAAAATCCCAAAGTGCCGTTTTCCGAAGACGATCCGGTTGATCACCCGATCAGCCCGTATGCCGCGACCAAAAAGGCCTGTGAGTTGATATGTTTTACTTATCATCACCTCTATCATTTAAAAATTACCTGTCTACGTTTCTTTACCGTTTACGGGCCGCGCCAGCGCCCGGATATGGCAATTCATAAATTTACCCAATTGATCGCCGCCGGCCAGAAGGTTCCGATGTTTGGCGACGGCACGACTCGGCGCGATTATACCTATATTTCGGATATTATCGACGGCGTCTGTCTGGCTTTGGAGCATTGCACGAGTTATCATCTTTATAATCTCGGCGAATCCCAAACGATTGAATTGCGCCGCTTGATCGATTTGATCGCGGCAAATCTTAATAAAGAAGCACGGATCGAACGCCTGCCGATCCAGCCCGGCGATGTGCCCATTACTTACGCCGATATTACCCGGGCGCAACGCGAATTGGGCTACCAGCCGCGCGTGAACGTTGAAGAGGGCGTCCGGCAATTTGTGGAATGGTTTAAAGAGGTGAATCACCTCAGGTAGAGGTTGTCATCGCAGTCTTTATGAAGTTGGATACCGGTACGGGCCGGAGCATCATGCAGGACGAGGATTAAAATGGTCCGTGAAAAGCAGGCGTTTCTACGCAATTTGGTGGTGATTTTTGACGCCATCGTCATCGTTGTGGCTTTTCTGCTGGCCTATTTCATTAGCTACCATCTGCGCCAAGCCTACGGCCTCGGCGAGATGGCCTTTGCCATTGCACCCAACCTGAAAGGGTTTGCCTATTTTACGCGCATGAATTTTGCGCTCGTGGCGTTTTATTTGCCCATGTGGATCATTGCGCTGGCCTCACAGGGCGCTTATAAGGATTTCCGCACCAAAACGTTCCTAAATATTTCGTTCAATATTCTCGTCGCCGGTGGTTTGACCGCTTTTGCGCTCGGTACGCCGATTTTTTTGTTTAAAATGATTTTGACCAGCCGTCTGTTTATCGGCGTCATGTGGGGCTTGACGATTTTGTTTTTGATCGTCGGGCGGCAAGTGGTGAATGTGTTATTGGATTATATCCACGAGCGCGGTTATAATCAGGTCAATTTGTTGATCGTTGGCACCGGGCGGCGGGCGCGCGATTTTATTCACGTTGTGAAAAGCCATGCGAATTGGGGATTGCGCATCGTCGGTTTGATCGACGACGAGCACGGCATGTTCGGCAAAGAAATTGAAGGCTACCGCGTGTTGGGGCGCTTACAGGATATCCCCTTCATTCTGCATCGCAAAGTGATTGACCGCGTCATTTTCGTCGTGCCGCGGCTCTGGCTCAATCGTATCGACGAGGCCATTCTGGCTTGCGAGCGCGAGGGCATTCCCTCCAGCATTTCGATGGATCTCTACGATTTGCGCATTGCGAAAGTGCGGCAGACTGATTTCAGCGGTTTTCCGCTGCTGGAATTTGAAACGTTAACCGCGAAAGAATGGCAGTTGTTTGTCAAACGTGCTCTCGACGTGATCTTGTCATTCACCCTGTTGAGCTTGCTTTCGCCGCTGATCTTGTTGTTGGCCATTGCCATCAAACTAACCTCGCGCGGTCCGATTTTTTTCAAGCAACAGCGGTGCGGCATTAATGGCCGGACGTTCACGTTGTATAAACTCCGCTCGATGTATGTCGGCGCCGAAATGAAGCGCCGGGAGTTGGAGAAACGCAACGAAATGGACGGCCCGGTGTTTAAAATCAAACGCGATCCGCGCATCACCCCGCTTGGCCGTATCTTGCGCAAATTTTCGCTGGATGAGCTGCCGCAGTTTTTCAACGTGCTGAAAGGTGATATGAGTTTTGTCGGGCCGCGTCCGCCGCTGGCGATTGAAGTCGACCTTTACAAACTGTGGCAGCGCCGCCGGCTTTCGCTCAAACCCGGCATCACCTGCATCTGGCAGGTCAGTGGTCGCAATAAAATCGGCTTTGAGAAATGGATGGAGATGGATTTGGAATATATTGACAACTGGTCGCTGTGGCTGGATTTTAAGATTATGGTCAAGACTGTTTTTGTTGTGATGTTTGGCTATGGCGCGAGTTAATTGTGCAAACCACCCAAAGGCTTCCGCTCGCCGGGCTTCTGGTGGTGAGCTCTTGAGGTAGGCGATTATGCAGTATTTTATTTATAATTTAAATCTCACCAACGGATAGCTGCAGACCGACGATTTATCCGCTGGTTTTAAACTTTCCGTTGGTCACCTAAATTTTTTGAAATTTTCGGGAGATTCCCATGCGAATTTGCATGATTGGCACCGGCTATGTTGGTCTCGTGACGGGAACCTGCTTTGCCGAGCTGGGTAACGACGTTACCTGTGTGGATATCATCAAAGAAAAAATCGACCGCTTGAATCGCGGCGAGTTGCCGATTTACGAGCCCGGTTTGGATGTCATGGTCGCGACTAATGTCAAAGAAGGCCGCCTGACATTCACCACTGATTTGAAGAAAGCAGTGGAAGACGCGTTAGTGATCTTCATCGCCGTCGGCACCCCGCAAGCTGAAGACGGCTCGGCGGACATGCGTTATGTTGAGGCGGTGACGAAAGACATTGCCAAGTACATGAACGAATACAAAGTCATCGTCAACAAAAGCACCGTTCCGGTCGGCGCCGGCAAATGGATTAAAAAATTGATCCAGGAAAACCAGCCGCGGGCGCTGCATTTTTCCGTTGCTTCTAATCCAGAATTTCTCCGCGAAGGCTCGGCCATTGAAGATTTTATGCGCCCGAATCGCGTCGTCATCGGCACGGAAGATCCTGAAGCCGCGGCGATTATGCGCGATCTCTACAAGCCGCTGTTCTTAATTGAAACGCCGATTGTGATGACCAACCTCGCCAGCGCCGAACTGACGAAATACGCCGCGAATGCGTTTCTCGCTACGAAAATCAGTTTCATCAATGAAGTCGCCACGATTTGCGAGCGGGTTGGCGCGGATGTCCATGACGTTGCCCGCGGCATGGGCCTCGATCAACGCATCGGCACCAAGTTTCTCCATGCCGGTCCGGGTTATGGCGGCTCGTGTTTCCCCAAAGATACCCGCGCGCTCGTGAGCATTGCCAAGAAGTGCGAGTACGATTTTAAAATTGTCGATGCCGCGGTCAAGGTTAATGATGAACAACGCCAGAGAATGCTGGAAAAAATCCGGCAAACCCTCGGCAATATGAAAGGCAAAACCATCGGTGTGCTCGGCCTCGCGTTTAAGCCAAACACCGATGATATGCGCGAAGCGCCCTCCATCGATATTATCGCCGGCATGCAAAAAGATGGCGCGCACATCAAAGCGTACGATCCCATTGCGATGCATGAAGCCCAAAAATTTCTCCAAGATGTCGAGTATGTCGACGACACCTATAGCACCATCACCGGCGCCGATGCGCTTGTGCTGATTACTGAGTGGAACCAGTTCCGCAGTTTGGATTTGGACAAAGTCAAACGCCTGCTCAAAACGCCGATCGTGATCGATCTGCGGAATATTTATGAGCCGCTGAAGATGCGGGAGCATGGTTTTACCTACGTCTCTGTTGGCCGGCAATAAATTTTTACCTCTGTAGTGGCGCCGCTTTTATGAGGCGGTGCCACTGCAGGGTTGATTTCCCGCCGAATCGGTTTCAGTGAAGAAAGCGATTCATCCCCTTAATCGGTGTCCACTTGTTTCTATGAATTTCGCACCGACCTGCTGATTGACCATATTTGATCAAAACGCCGTTTGGTTTTTGTGTTACGGTCGTTTTCCACCTCTTCGGGACGTTCAAATTTTGGATGTGTCACACAAATACATCGTTTCACCCTGGCACAGCCGGATAACGCTTAAGCCTTGTTTTGAAAAAATTTGCGTGGTTTAAGAGATTGAAAACAGGCGATTTGCTACAAGAATGACAAAACAATTAGACGTGGCACTCAGGTTGCATGATAGAGTTCCTGATTGCCCGCCTCTGGTGGCGTTTTATGTGTCACGGTAGTGGAATTGGCAACCAGGAATTCGCAACCAACAGCTATTGATGAAAGTTTTAATGATCGCGCCGCAGCCGTTTTTTCAACCCCGCGGCACCCCATTTAGCGTTTTACATCGGCTCAAGGCCTTATCGAAGCTGGGTTATAAAATCGACTTGGTAACGTATCATCTCGGCCAGAACGTCGAGATTGACAACGTCAATATTCATCGCGCCAAAAAAATTGCGTGGATCAAAGAGATTGCTATTGGTCCCTCGAAAACGAAGTTGATTTTGGATGCGTATGTTTACCGCCGCGCCGTGGAATTGCTGCGGCAGCAGCGTTACGATCTCATCCACACGCATGAAGAAGCGGGCTTCTTTGGCATTCGGCTCAGCAAAAAATTTGACACGTTGCATCTTTATGATATGCACTCGAGCCTGCCGCAACAGTTGTCGAATTTCAAGTACAGCAGCGCGAAAATTTTGCTGCAGGTTTTTGAAAAACTCGAGGCGGCGACCATCAACAGCGCGCAAGCGGTCATTACCATTTGTCCGGAACTGTTTAATTACGTTAAAACGCGTTTTCCGGAAAAGTATAACAAGCTCATTGAAAATGTCGCCGATAACGCCATTGTTTTTGGCGAGTCGACAAACGGGAAAATGAGTGCGGCGGAATTGGCGCAGCGCTATGGGTTGGCGGCCAATGGCAAAAACGGCAAAACCACGGTTTTGTATGCCGGAACGTTCGAACCGTATCAAGGTTTGGATTTACTGATCGAATCGAGTCAACCGGTCATTTCACGGCATCAGCATAACGTGCGTTTTCTCGTCGTCGGCGGCAAGCCGGAGCAAGTGGCGCAATATAAACAGAAAACCGATCAACTCGGCGTCAGTGAAAAATTTATTTTCACCGGCCAGCGCCCGCCGGAGGAAATTCCGGAATTTATGAAATTGGCGGATATTCTCGTTTCGCCGCGCATTGCCGGCAATAATACGCCGCTGAAAATATATTCGTATTTGCGTTCCGGCGTTCCCATTATTGCCACGGATCACCTTACGCACACGCAAGTGTTGAATTCAGACGTTGCGGTGTTAACCGATTGCACGCCGTCCGCCTTTGCCGGCGGCATGTTGCGCGTGTTGGATGATCGCCAATACGGCGCAACCCTCAGCCGCAACGCGCAGGAATTGGCCGCGCGCGAATACAGCTACGAAGCGTATTTGCAAAAGACCAAAGAGATTTATTCGTATTTGGAAAGTTTGTTAAAAAGAAAGCGGTCGTAGTAACCGTTCGTCGTAACGCCTTCAGGCGTTTTCTTGGCCAATCAAGAATTCAATCCCTGAAGGGATTGCTACGAACTCGTTCAGGAAAATCAAATGTGCGGAATTTGTGGAACATTTTTTTTCTCTCGCGATGCGCAAGTTGATGAAGCCGAAGTCCGGCGCATGAACGAGCAAATTATTCATCGCGGCCCGGATGAAGACGGCTTTTATCTCAAAGGCCAAGTCGGCCTCGCCATGCGCCGCTTGAGCGTCGTCGATCTTTCCGGCGGCCAGCAGCCGATGACCAACGAAGACGGCACCATCTGGATCGTCTTCAACGGCGAGATTTACAACTATCCCGATCTCAAAAAAGATTTGGAAAGCCGCGGCCATCGCCTGAAAACCCGCTCGGACACCGAAGCCATCGTGCATGCTTACGAAGAATACGGCGTTGATTGCCCCAACAAACTCAACGGTATGTTTGCGTTCGCAATTTGGGACGCCAAACGTGAGCGACTGTTTATTGCGCGTGATCGTCTCGGCAAAAAACCGTTGTACTATTACAAAGACAACGAGCGCATTGTTTTTGGCTCGGAAATAAAATGCCTGCTACAGGCGAAAAACATTCCGCGCCAGGTTTCCAAGCCGGCGCTCGATTTATTTTTAACCTTTGAATACGTTCCGGCGCCGCACAGCATTTTCGCCGATATTTTCAAATTGCCGGCCGGCCATTCTCTCAGTATTGACGGCAGCGGCACATTGGAGCTTCGCCAATATTGGGATCTGCATTTTCATGAAAACGGTTATCACGAGCAGGAGTTGGAAAAGGGCCTCCTCGAATTGTTGCAGGACGCCGTTAAGATCCGGTTAATGAGCGACGTGCCGCTCGGCGCGTTTCTTTCCGGCGGCATCGATTCGAGTTGCATCGTCGCATTGATGGCGCAGGTGATGAAAGAGCCGGTCAAAACTTTTTCCATCGGTTTCAAAGAAGGCAGTTATAATGAGCTTAATTTTGCGCGCACCATTGCGAAGCATTTTAAAACCGATCACAAAGAATTTATTTTAGAGCCGAGCGCGCTTGATCTCACTGAGAATTTGGTCAAACACCTCGATGAACCGTTGGGAGATTTTTCGATTTTCCCGACCTATCTCGTGTCGAAAATGGCGCGCGAATATGTTACCGTTGTGCTCTCCGGTGACGGCGGCGATGAGTTGTTCGGCGGTTACGACACCTACCTTGCCGATGCGATGTACCAACGGTATCGTAAAGTGCCGGCATTCATCCGCAATCAAGTCATTATGCCGGTAACTACTTGTTTACCACCAGGCGAAAAGAAAAAAGGCTGGCGCAATCGCCTGAAAAGGTTTGTTGAAGGCACACGCTATCCCGAAGATCTGCAGCATGTCCGCTGGATGATGTTTCTCGCGGAAGAAGAGAAGTCGCGGCTCTATGGCGAAGCCATGGCGCCTATGCGCGAACAGCATTTGCCGTATGATTACATTCGAGGCTTCTTTTCGAGCGCGGATTCACAGGATTACCTCAATCGGCAGCTCTATGTCGATATCAAAACGTATCTGTGCGACGACATTATGGTGAAGGTGGATCGCATGAGTATGGCCACCTCGCTGGAGGCACGCGCGCCATTTTTAGATTATCGTGTGGTCGAGTATGCCGCAACGATTCCAAGCGCATTGAAGATCCGCGGCACGCAAACGAAGTATATTCTTAAAAAAGCGTTGGCGCCTTTGCTGCCACCGGAAATTATCCATCGTGGCAAAGAAGGGTTCAGTATTCCGATTAAAAATTGGCTGCGCGCCGAGTTGCGGCCGATGATGTTGGATCTGCTCTCGCCAGCCCGGATGCGGCGGGACGGCTTTTTTAATGCCGATTTTGTGCAACAGTTAGTGAATGAACATTTGCAGGGAGTTGAAAATCATAGCCATCGTCTTTGGGCACTGATGGTTTTCAGTATTTGGCGGGATCAGTATTTGGTTTCAGCTTAATCAGGTTTGGCGCTGTGTGGTCCGTCGGGATGGCGGACTATTCGTGAGGATAACATGTTTAAAAAAGTCAAGCATCTGCGCAATTTACTTCGCTTTGCCAAAGGAAAACAGGAGCCGATTATCGGGCCGATTAAAGCGGTTTGGGAAGCGGTGAATGCGTGCAATGCCAGATGTCGCACTTGTGATCGCTGGAAAGAGAAAACCGACCCGACGATTCTTTCCACCGCGGAAGGCAAAAATTTGATTCAACAACTGGCTGATCTCGGCGTGTTGAATCTAACTTTTGCCGGCGGTGAGCCGTTGCTGCGCAAAGACATTTACGAGTTGATTGCGGTGGCAAAGGCGCATCATCTTTCCACTTCCTTGTACACCAACAGCTTGCTGCTTAACGTCCGGCGCGCCAAAGAATTGATTGATTCCGGACTCGATTTGATTTATCTTTCTTTGGACGGCAGCAAGCCGGAATTGAATGATGACCTGCGCGGCATTAGTGGCTATTTTGATTTGACGATGAAAGCCATTGAAAGCTTGAAATCGTTGCGCAGCAATGGCCATCCTAAAATTTTCATTGCTGTTACGATCAATAGAAAAAACCTCGACGATGTCGAAAATATTGCCCGGCTGGTGAAAGCCAGTGGTCTCGACGGCCTGTCGTTGCAACTCGCAGTGCATGCGCCGTCGATCAACTATCGCGTCGAAGGCGACCTGGCTTTTCGTCCTGGCGATGGCGCCGCACTGCAAATCGTGATTGATCGGGTTGTCGAGCAGTACGGATATTTTTTGCCAATGAACCGCGAGTACTATCGCCACTTTGCGGATTATATTGAACAGCCGCAAACGATGCATGAGCATCTCAATACGGTCGGTTTTGCCACGGCGGTGATTAATCCGTGGGGCGATGTTTATCCCGATCCGCTGCATACGTTTAGCATGGGGAATATTCGGCGCCAGACTTTCAAAGAAGTATGGTTCGGTGAACAAGCCAGCTCGGTGCGGCAGCGCGTTGCCCGGCACGAACATCCGGTGAGTTTATTCGATAATTTCGTTTCGCTGAATTTTGCTGTTGAGCATGCCTCAACGTTAAGTTTACACCACATTTTGAAACCGATTTTAAACGGGGCGCAGCATTTTTAATGTGAGACCGGCTGTCAACTGAAATCCATAGGATTCGCTAAATCTGAATACTCAAAAAAATTTGCATGTCTGAAATTACGATTACCAAAGACTTAAAGCTTCGCCGCAACGGCGCCGCTACCGCGCCCGCCTTGGCGTTGAATAACCCTCTGCTCGAAGCGATCCGGCAATATTGGAACGAACATATTCACGACCTCGCGATTGCGAAGCATCCGGTGGGCACAAAAGGCTTTTTCGTCGATCTCGACGATTATCGTTTTGATAAACTGCGCTATTTACCACAGGTGGTTGATTTCAATGCGTATCGCGGCAAAAAGATTCTCGAAATCGGCTGCGGCGTCGGCATCGACTTGATTCGCTTTGCCAAAGGCGGCGCCCAGGTTACCGGCGTTGATTTGGCGCAACAATCCATTGAGCTGGCAAAGAAAAACTTTGAGCACAATGGCCTCAAAGCCGACCTCCGCTTGATGAACGGCGAAGCTTTAGAGTTTGCCAATAATAGTTTTGATATGGTTTATGCGCATGGCGTTTTGCAGTACACTGCTGATGCTGATAGAATGGCGAAAGAAATGCATCGCGTTCTCAAACCCGGTGGTGAAGCCATTGCAATGGTCTACAATCGTATTTCATGGCTCAACGGCATGTCGTTGGTGATGAAAGTTGAACTGGAGCATGAAGATGCGCCGGTTTTAAAGAAATACTCGATCGGTGAATTTAAGCAAATACTTTCGCCCTTTGCCACCACGCGTATCGTGCCGGAGCGCTTTCCCGTCGCCAGCCGTTTACAAAAGGGATGGAAAGCTGCGGTTTTTAATCAGGTTTTTGTTCCGGCCTTCAATCTCATTCCGCGCTTTATCGTGCGGCCACTGGGCTGGCACATTATGGCGTTTTGCCGGAAGTA